>CAZCBM010000082.1:0-12808 GCA_964496805.1 uncultured Rhodospirillales bacterium
CGAACACGCCCCCCGTGGCCAGCCCCGGCCGGCGCCGGCTTAGCCGGCGGGCCATGCGCTCGTTGATCCTGGCGGGGGTGTTTTTCGCGGGCGACCTGCTGTGCTGGCA
Source organism: uncultured Rhodospirillales bacterium (assembly GCA_964496805.1). GTDB lineage: Bacteria > Pseudomonadota > Alphaproteobacteria > CAZCBM01 > CAZCBM01 > CAZCBM01. The sequence goes on from CAZCBM010000082.1 coordinate 110, forward strand.
TCTGGCCATCCGCTGGACATCCATCGCCAAAGCCACCGTCTTCCCCAATCTGGCCCCTATCGTGGTGACCGTTCTGGCGTTTGCGCTGTTTCGCGAGCGCATCACACGGTTGTTCTTGGTGGCCCTGGGGATGGCGATGGTGGGGGCCTTGGCGCTGATGCTGGGCAAGATGGAACAGAGCGTGGCGACGGGCGCGGCCCACATGACCCAGCGCCTGGAGTTGCTGGGGGATCTGATGGGTGTCGCCACGGCCTTGTTTTATGGGGCCTATCAATTGGCCGTGGCGGATGCCCGACGGGCCGGGGGGCTGTCCGCGCTGCAGGTCATGGCCGGCTCCACCCTGGTGGGGGCGGTGGTGATGTTGGCCGCCTCGCTGATCTCACACCTTGGGGCCGGAGTCGTCCTCGGGGAGCCGGTCTTCTGGCCGGTCAGCCTCGACGCCCTGCTCATCCTGTTGGCCCTGGGTATCCTCTGTCACGCCCTGGGGCAGGGGCTTATCGCCTTCGCTCTGGCCTATCTGCCCAGCGCCTTCGGCAGCATCGGTTTGCTGGTCCAACCGGTCACCGCCGTCCTGCTGGGCTACCTCATCTTCGGCGAGCGTCTGGCCCTGTGGGAGGTCCTGGGTGTCGGGCTGATCCTGATCAGTGTTGTCGTTGCCCGGTTCAGTGGTGCTGGTACTGGCCGCCGGAGCGGGCCCCCCAGCGGCGGTTGAGGTCTCCGTATCCTTTGCCTCGCCACCGTGCGGGTCCAGCGATCCATCATCGGGGAAGCGGCGGGCATAGAAGCGTCGCGCCATCTCCAGCCCCCAACCCAAGGGCAGCGCCGCGGCCACCTTCTCCGCCGTCCCCTTGACCTGGCCAATGGCCTTGCCAACGGTCAGGACATTCTCCAACCGGCGGTCCAGGAAGTCGTGGGTGCGCTCCGCCTCCGGGCTGCTATCGCGCATCCAGAAAGCCAGGGTCGACAGCAGAACGCCCACCAGCAGCGATCGCTTAGAGTAGTAGTTGAAGTCTGTGGAGCGATCGCCCGCAGTGTACCAGATTAGATCGGCTGTTCGCCACACGATGCCCGGCGCCTTCGCGGCGTGCTGCGGCATGGCCAGCAGGCGCGCACTGCTGCGCACCGCATCCTTATGAGGGGCAAGAGCCTCCAGCCGCGCCAGGACGCCGAAGCGCACTTTGGCTGTGGTTCCCCACTCGTCCAAATCCTCCACCTCCTGATAGCGGATCACCATCTGGCGGTCAGCCCAGGAGGCGAAGGCCACCAGCACATCGCCCAGGCCATCCGGGAACAGACGATGCAGGGTCAGGCGATCCACCCCCACGCTGTCGGCGGCGGCTTCCATCGTCTCCATGCGCCAGCCATGGCGACCAGCGTCAGGCAACGCCGCCTCAATCAACTGGTCCAGGATCTCCGTATCAGCGGCGCTGTGGGATTTGGCGGCGGCGCTCATGGCGGCGGCCCTCCGGTTTTGAGAAGCAGGTGCCCCGGATATAGGCCGTCCGGGGACCGCCGTCGAGGGACGGGCACTGAGAGAGGGGCGTTCAGAGGGGGGCGTTCAGGGTGGAGTGAGGGGGCTGACTCTATCTTGGCGTAACGCGCGCTGGGGCGCTGGCATCATCGCAGCGGAAGGCGCCCTGCCGGGAGTGCCTTTCCTGGCGTGCTCTGGCTTGCGTGCCCTGGCTTGCGTGCCCTGGCTTGCGTGATCGTGACCACAGGGTCGCAGGTGGCCCCTGACCCCTTGGTTGCACCCAGCATCCCGGCTTGCTGCCCTTTCCCGCCGCCGGGCAGTGGCCTATACCCCTGGCCAGTGGCGGGTGTGGGGCCTGCCCCCAAGAGGCGCTGGAGGCGTTGGGATGCTAAAGATCCTGCTGTTGCTGTTTCTGTTGGCCGGCCTTCTGGGCGCAGGCGGGCTTTTTGCCCCGCAACTGATTGAGGGTACAGAGGACGGGTGCGCCGCTGCTCAAATCAAACTGGTTGGCATCTCCAGCCAAGGGGCCAGCCCCAAGGGCTTGGCCGCGCTGACCGCCCTGTCTGGCGCCCGGCCCGATGGGCTGCTGGCGGAAGACCTTGCCCAGGAAACCTATGGCGGTCTGCCGCCCATGGTCGCCTGCTCCCTGCTGTATTTCATGCCAAGCACGGCCACCACCAATGCCCTCAACGCGAGGGTGCGTTCCATTATCGCGCAGAATGATGCCGCCGCCGCTGCTGAATTGGAGCGCAGAATCGGCGACCTGATCGGTCTGCATGTGGCCATGCGCGACGGGGTGCGTCGGGTGTTTGGTGGCAGCCTGCAATATGGTCGCCCCGGGGTGCCTCTGGTGGATCGACTGAACCGGGAGGCTGTGACCGACCGGAACATTCGTCTGGTGGAGGAGGGGGCGCTGAAGGACCCCTTCGGCAAGCTGTTCATCAGCGCCCAAGGCAGGGCCTTCGATATTGTCCATTCCGCCTTGCCCCCGGCGGCCTGCCAAGCCCTGCTGATGCATGTGCTGGGACCGGCGGCGCCGTTGGACGAGGTGGGGGTCCTGGGCGTTACCACCACGGGTGACCATACGTATCTGACCGCTGCGGGTGATCTGCCCCTGGCGGCCCCCCAGATTGAGGCCGCGTGCGGCGAACGGGTCAATCCCGTGGCGGTGCGCTATCGTTAGGGCCATAAGCCTTCTGGGTCGGGCGCTGGTGTGCGTTGGTCTGCTGGTGCTCCTGGCCTCTAACCGGGCCGCCTGGGGGCAGGATGCCGGCCCCACGCCTGCGGCCCCCCTACCTGCCTCCCCAGGGTCAGGCGCTGAGTCAGGCGCTGACGCAGCGGTTATGGAGATCACCGCCTCCCGCCTGAATGTTCGCGCAGAACCCTCCACCCGTGCGGCGGTGGTGGCGACCCTGGATCAGGGCATGCGGGTCCGTTTGACCGGCCAGGCACTGCGAAGCTGGCGGGAAGTGACGCTGCCGGATGGCACCACCGGCTGGGTGGGGGGGCGCTTTCTGGTGCCGGCCCCCGAAGGTGCGGTCCCCACAGGCGATACCGCCGCGGGGGAGCCGCCCCCAGAGGATGCCACCTTGTTCTGCAATGGGGAGGGTCAGCGGGGCAGCTTTTCCCCCAGCGCCGGTCTGCGCTGGCAAGAACTGCATTGCGCCATCGTCAACCAGGCTCAGCCTGGGCTTTTCAGGGCTGTGGATTGCAGCCGGGACGGCGTCTTGTTGCTGAGCGCTGTTGTGGTGGAGATTTCGTCAGAGGCGGTGAGGCTTCAGGGAGCCGTTTCCGGCACCTTTCCCCGTTGTCCCGCCTCTCAACCCTAACGCCCGGCCCCTTTTTGGGGCCACGTGCCGACGGGGCCGCGGGGGCATGCCGATGGCCCCCCATTGCCAGTGCCGAGCCCCCGTCAGCCCTTACTCCATGGGCGCGAACCAAGCCGGGCAGGTGGGCTTGAGGGCTGCGTCAGCGGCGGCCTTGAACCCTTGCAGGGAAATCGTCGCGGTCAGCGGCAGGGTGGCACCGGAGCCATCACGGAATGACACGGTCATCTCGTCGTTGCGGGCCATGTCGGCCAGCATCCAGCGCGCCCGCGTCGGCTGTGCAGACAGGAACAGGGTTGCCACCCCGCTCACCTCGTTCACCGCCACCGGGAACGGCCCGACGCTGTATTGACCCATCGTCACCGTGGCCGACCCAACCGGCGTCGCCGGTAGGGAAACGCCCTCAGGGTCCAGCATGGCTGCCAGTGCCAGCGGCTCATTGGCAGCGCATCCCACGGAGAAGCCGCCCTGGCTGAGATAGACCATGTCGCCGAGGGCGAAGAAGTCGATGTACTGGGCGCTTTCCTCGGTGCGCTCCCCCGCTGCCATCTCCTCGGCATAGCTGGAGCGGTCCCAGGCGAGGGCTGCCCCACAGGACAGGACAAGCAGGGCCGGGGCAACAAGGCTAAGACGCAACATGGATGGGGTTCTCCGCTGGAATAAGGATCGGCACGGTGTCCCGCCGAATTGCGGCGGATTTACAGCGTTCTATGGGGGCTGCGATCAGTCGCGTCGCTGCCGCCTCCAGCAAGGGACATCGATTTGTCATCGGTGCCCCTGCTGTCACCTCTTGGGGGATTGCTTGGATAACCCGCTCCGGGGCGTTGTCCCTTCGCAAGCCCATAAGCCACCATCCCGGCAGTCTCGCCGAGAGCCATTTAGGGGGTTGGCAACTGCCAGCGGCCATGGCGCCGTTCCAGGCCGCTGTGCAGGCTGGGGTCGGCCCCTTTGAGGGCCTGATCCACAACCCGGCCAAAGACCGCGAAGGTTCCGTCATCCAGCCGCCGGACCCAAAAGGACAGGACATAGCCCACCATTTCGTCCGGGTGTTCAAAGGCCTGCAAAGCGGGCTCTGTGGTGAACACCGGCGCAAGGCTGGCCAGCAGGGCCCGGGTGTCGCTGCGTTGCAGAACCTCGGCGTAGGCTTGACCCATGGGCTCATCCATCATCCGCTCACACTGCCCGGTGTAGTAGAGATGTTGTGCCTGAGCCTGACACTGCAATGCATGGACAATGTTAGGATAGCAATTGGCGCGGTTGAGGCCGAAGCAGGTGGCCGCCCCCTCTTTGTAGGCTTGGAAGAAGGCGCGCAGCGCCTGTTGGTGGCGCAGGTTCACTCTCAGCAGGCGGTGGCTCATGTGCAGGCTGATGAGCAATTGCTTGTAGGGCGCCTGTTGGTACATCCGCCGCAGGGCCTGCTGCTGGTCAGGGTCATCCATCGCGGCAATGACCAGGCGCTCCAGCCAGCGGGCGAAGGCCGGATTATAGTGCCCGAAGTCCTGTATCTGTGTCCGATCCAGGGTTGTGGCCTTGTGCGGCCCCTGGACGAAGATGGCATCGCCGAACAGGCGGCCGACCCCGGCATAGAGGCGGTCCAGGGGATCGGAGTGATACAGCAGCGGATCGGAGAATTGGACCTGGCTCAACTCCTCCAGCGCTTGGTCCAGGCCCTGGATCGCCCGGGCACTCACCGAGGCGTTGGGCAGGGTGGAGCGGCGAACCGTCGGGGCGGGCTGAGGCGAGGGCGCGACGCCGGGGGGCCGGCTGCTCATCGCCGCCTCAAGGTCCGCCAGGCGGGCCCGCAGCCCAGACAGATCTTGCACCAGCCCCGCCAATTGCGGCTCCAGGGTCTGTGTCAGCCGGCTGTCGATAAGGCCGGGGAGGCCCCTCGTCTGGCGGGCGGCGGCAGACACTGTTTGGGCCACGGCTTCCTTGATCGTCTCGATCTCTGTTTGGGTCGTGCTCAACCGCTCCCGCAGGGCTGACAGGTCCTGCTGGGTGACCGTGCCGTTGCGGTCTCCCCTTGTCAGGGCTGTCACTTGTGCCTGCAAGGCGGCGACCTGCTCCCCCATGCTGTCCATGCGGGTGGCAAGATCGGCCACCAGCGCCAAATCCGCCAGGGTCGCCCCGGCCGGGGTGGGTATGGCCTCTGGGGCCGTGCGTTGGGCCTCCAACTGGGCGCGCTGCGCTTGGAGATCGGCCTGAAGTGCCTGAACCATGGCTTCCAGTTGGTCCTGTCCCTGAGTGAGCGCTGCCACCGCGTCCACCGTTGGGCTGCCCGCAGCGGTCGGCCGCGGTTGTTGGGATTGCAGTTCCTGGCGCAGCCTGTCGGTCACGGCACCGGCGATGTCCGCCGCCTCCCGACGGATCTGGATCATGCTGGGGATTTGGCTGCTCAGGCGCGTCTCCAGCGAACTCAGGGCCGGGGCCAGGGCCTCGCGGGCTAGGGCCGCCAGGGCCTCCGGATCCGGCGAGGCGCTGGCGGCCGCCAAGCGCTCCTCGGCCGTCGCCAGGGCGCCTTCAAGCGCTGGGGTCAGGACCTGCTGCGCGATATCCTCAACGGCGGCGCGATCCAGCGATGCCGCCTGTTGCCTTGCGCCCTGCGGTGGGCTGGTTCGCTCCCAGACCAGCCACGCGAAGGCGGCATTCAGCGGCAGCAGGACGGCCAGGGCCAGCCCAGCCGCCACCAAGGGATTGGCTTTGCGCACCGGCACGGCGGTATCGGCCAGCGATGTTTGGGCAACGTCCACCGCCCCATCCAACAGTTGGCGGATAGACTCTGAGTTTTCCGGGCGATCCATGGGATTGGGCTGGAGCAAGTGATCCAGCACGGCATGCAGGACGGGCGGCACTGGGCCCAGGTCGGGCACCCGGCGACGGGCTTGGACATGCCCTTCCAGGGTGGAGGCGGTGAAGGCCTTGCGACCGGTGATCATGCGATAGAGCAGCAGACCCAGAGCATAGTAGTCGGACCGACGGGAGACATTGTCCGGATCGGTGAATTGCTCCGGGCTCATCACGCTGAAGGTGCCCGCAGCCCGGCCTTCCAGAATGGTGTCCGCATCCACGAACTTGGTCAGGCCGAAGTCGATCAGCACCGGACGGGTGATGTCGTCGTCCCGGCACAGGATGTTGGCGGGGCTCAGGTCGCGATGAACCATGCCCTGGTCGTGGATGGCATCCAGCCCCCCCAGCAGGGCCCGAGTGGCCAGCACGGCTTCCCGCACGCTCACCGGCCCGCGGCTGTCCAGAATGTCGGACAGGTTCTTGCCGGGGATATACTCCATGAACAGCAGAACATTCTGGTCCGGGTCCAATTGCAGGCCCTCAAACCCCACCACGCATTCATGACGGATACGGTGTAGCGCCTCGGCTTCCCGCATCAGCATACTTTTCAGCATGGCTTGTTTGGCTGCCTCCACGGCGCTCAGCCGGTGGATGATCTTGATCGCCACCAGTTTCTTGCCGAAGCCGAAATCCTGTTCGGCCAGATAGACGCTGCCTTGCCCGCCTTTCCCCAGGGGCCGGACCACGCGATACTTGAAATCAACTTCGATGCCGCTGTCCATGAAGTGCCTCTTGGTGCCGAGTCAGGGGTTACGCATGTTTACACCAGGGGCGGGCCCGGTGGAAACGCACGCCCCTCGATCACAACCCGGGCCGTTCCACAGGGGCAACGAATTACGGACCCTGGTCCCCCGTCGGCGGGGTCAGCGCTGGGGAACAAGCGGTGCTATAGCGGGTGGGTTCGGCAGGACCAAGGCGGCAATCAGGCAATTCTGGTGGCCGCTAGGCGCTCCTGATCCAGCGCGATGCCCAGGCCAGGCGCCTCGCCCAGGATCAAACTGGCCGGCTCGTTGGGGGGGCCGTTGGGCAGGATGGGCTGGGTTAGCATGAAATCCCGCCACGATGCCGCCACCTCCGGTGGGTCATAGGGCAGTTCCAGCCAAGGGCCATTGCCGATGCCTGCCAGCAGGTGGGCATTGGCCATCAACCCAATACCGTTGCCCCAGGTGTGGGGGGTGAGCCGGATGCCATGATCGGCACACAGGATGCACAAGTAGCGCAGGCCGCTGAAGCCCTCCACAATGGCCACATCGGCTTGCAGGATATCCAAGCAGCCCTCGGTCACCAATTGCCGTAGGATCAGCGGATCGCGGGTCATCTCGGCGCCGGCGATGGGCAGGTCAAGCGCCTCGCGCAATCGGCGCATGCCGGCCAGATCGTTGCGGTGCAGGGGTTCCTCCATCCACCCCACCCCCAGGCGCTCAAGTTCCCGACCCACGGTGAGGGCGGTCTTGAAATCCCAACTCCCAGAGGTGTCCCAGGGCATCCGCCAGCCCTGATTGCAGTCCACCAGCACCGTGATCCGATCCCCCACCCGGGCCTTCACCGCCTCAATGCGCTTTAGGTCATCACGCCAATCCCCGCCCCCGGCGGCGGGGGAGTGCAGGCGCAGCTTGAAGGCGTCAAACCCTTCCTCGGCGTAGCGGGTGGCAAGCTCTGCCATTTGTCCGGCATCCCGCAGGGTCCCGCTGGAGGCGTAGAGGCGGACCCGATCTGCCTGACCGCCCAGCATCTTCCACACCGGTTGCCCGGTGATTTTCCCGGCGAGGTCCCACAGCGCCACATCCACCGGCCAGGGGCGGCCATAGTGAAAATTGATGTGGCTCAGCACATGATAATGGCGCTCCAAGGCCAAGGGGTCTTGGCCGATGAACAGGTCCTCATGGCCGGCAAACCCTGGCATGGCGTCGCCGCTGCCGATCCCCACATGACCACTGTCATCGTGGACCTGAACAATGGTGGCGGTGAATTGGGTGCGCGGGCGGCTGTCCCAACTGGGCCGGAACGGCGGATCAATGGCCACCGCATGGGTGGAGATGTCGATGCGGGTTATGGTCATGGTGTGACGCAGGTCCCTGTCTGGGGGGCGCGAGCGGGGGGACGTGATGCGTGCGGGCGCACGATTTTGACGCGACCAGCAGGGCCCTTCCCGCAATCAGGCCGGCGCCACCGCCTGGGGCACCTGCCGGGCGATGGCATCCAGCAGGGCCGGAAGATCAATGGGCTTGGTGACGTGGTCGTCCATCCCGGCGGCCAGATAGATTTCCCGGTCACCCTGCATGGCGTTGGCTGTCAGCGCAATGATGGGCAGGTCCTTACCCTCTGGCAGGTGCCGGATGGCCCGGGTGGCCTCCAGGCCATCCATCACAGGCATCTGGATGTCCATCAGCACCAGATCAAAGCTGCCGGTTTCCACGGCTGCAACCGCTTTGGCACCATCATCGACGAAATCCAGGCGGTGGCCATGACGTTCCATCAGGCCCCGGATGATCATCTGGTTCAGGGAGTTATCCTCCGCCACCAGGATATGCAGGGGGGCGAGCGCGGGCAGGGAAGTCTTGTTCGACGCGGCTGCGATAGCGTGGCCAGGGGTCAGGGGCAGCGTGAACCAGAACCGACTGCCTGTGTCCGGATCACTATCGGCGCCGATGTCTCCCCCCATGCCGGTCACCAGTTCACGGCAAATGGCCAGGCCCAAACCGGTGCCGCCAAAGCGGCGGGTCATGCTGGGGTCGGCCTGGGAAAAGCGGGTGAACAGGCGGGGCATAGCCTCCGGAGGAATGCCGATGCCGGTATCCCTGACCTGGAAGTGCACGCACGTCCCATTCGTACAGCGGCGTGCCTCGACACTGACCGAACCTGAGTCAGTAAACTTAATGGCATTGCCCACCAAGTTGCCCAGCACTTGCCGCAGGCGGGTGGGATCGCCAGAGATATGCCCTGGCAAATCATCATCGATGGTGCACGCCAAATGCAGGCCCTTGGCTTCGGCCTTCTGACCAAAAAGCGTGCAGACGGTCAGCAACAGATCGTGAAGGTCAAAGCTGATCGTCTCAAAGGTGATCTCTCCCGCTTCCAGTTTGGACAGGTCCAAGATGTCGTTAAGGATGTTCAACAGGCTGCGGGCAGCACCGCGGGCAAGGTCAATCTTCTCTTGCTGCGCCGGTGGCATGTCCTCCCCGGCCAGCAGGTCCAGCATGCCCAGAACGCCGCTCAGCGGAGTCCGTACCTCGTGGGAGGTATTGGCCAGGAACTGGGTCTTGGCGATGCTGGCCGCCTCCGCCTGAGCCTGCGCGGCCTCCGCAGCTTCCTTGGCCCGTTTGAGTTCCTGTTGCTGGCGCTTCAGAATGGTAATGTCACCGCGGTACCCCACATGCTCGCCGGTGCTGGTGCGCCGGTCGATCATGTGCAACCAGCGGCCATCCGCAAGCTCCAGTTCAACCGGATCCTCAGAGGGGTTGCGAAACTGGTCCAGGCGGTTAGCGAGGAACGCCTCTTCCCGCCCGAGGGCTTCAGGATACAGGCCTTCGCGAATCGCCATACGGACCATGTCTTCATATCGGGTGCCGGGGGTCAGGCTTTCCGGGACGCGGGCGTTGATCTCCCGGTAGCGTTTGTTGGCGATCACCAGCCGCTCGGACGGATCATAGAGCACAAAGCCATCCGGCAAGGCCTCGATGGCATCCAACAATCGCTGTTCGCCTCTTTCTGCGCGGTCTTGAGCCACCTTCAGCGGGCTCACATCCTGCATCGTGCCCCGCGCCCCGCAGATGGACCCATCGCAGTGCATGGGCTCGCCCACCGTGCGGACCCAGACTAGGGAGCCATCTGCCCGGCACAAGGGCAGGATGACGCTGAAACTCTGACCCTTCGTAAGACAGGCTCCAAAGGCCTGCTCAATGGTGCTGCGGGCATCGCTGCGGAAGATGCCCAGCGCGTCTTCGACGGTGGGAACAAACTCATCGCTGACGCCATAAATCTGGCGGGTGAGGGCGTCCCAGTACAGCTCGTCACCCGCGACGATATAGTGCCAAAGGCCAATGCCGTTCAGCAGGAGGGCGCGCGCGGCCTCAGGGCTTCCTTCCCCTGCCGAGGGGGCAGCACAGCAGGCCAAGGGTGAAGGCGGGGAGGTCATCAAACAGGCTCGGGCGGCAGGACAGTAAGGCACGGGGCGGCAAACAGGGATGGCAGATGCGCCTTTGTCGAAGGTGAACGCAAGGCGCATCGCTCACTAAGTTCATACCACCTTGTGAGCTAAGGGTGTCCAGCGTTCAGTTGATTAATCCATATGGCGGGTGGGCACCCCAGGGTTCCAGGCTATATGAGCAGCCAGTGAAGCAATCGCCCACCTCGGGGGATCCTTAAGCCATGGGCACTCGCCGTCCCACGATCGAAAAGACCGTCAACCTAGCTCTGCAGGGGGGAGGGTCCCATGGTGCCTTCACCTGGGGGGTCCTGGATCGTCTGTTCGAGGATGATCGCCTCTGGATCCAGTCCATCAGTGGCACCAGTGCCGGGGCCATGAACGCCGTGGTGGCGGCTCAAGGGATGATGGAGGATGGCGCGGTTGGGGCGCGAAAGGCGCTGGCGCGGTTCTGGCGAGCCATCGGCGTGGCCGGTCAGATGAGCCCCATCAAGCGCAGCCCCTTGGACATCCTGATGGGCCGTTGGAGCCTGGAGGCGTCCCCCGGGTATATGGTCATGGACCTCATGAGCCGGCTTGCCTCGCCATACGATACCAACCCTGCGAACTATAATCCTCTGCGTGCCATCCTGGAAAAGATGGTGGATTTCAAGGCTGTTTGTTGTGCTGATGACGATTTCACCCTATTCATTTCAGCAACTAATGTTGAGATGGGGCGATCGCGTGTCTTTCATCGGCACGAACTCTCGGTGGATGTGGTGTTGGCGTCAGCCTGCTTGCCGTTCATGTTCCAGGCTATTGAAATTGATGGGCAGCATTATTGGGATGGGGGATATATGGGCAACCCGGTGCTGCAACCATTTATTGAGTACACGGATGTTGATGACATCCTGCTGATCCAGATCAATCCTATTCTGCGCCATGGTGTCCCCAAGAGCGCCGGGGACATCCACAACCGGGTCAATGAGATCAGTTTCAACGCCTCCCTGCTGCATGAGTTGCGGGCCATCCGTGACCGCAACAATCTGATCAAGGCCGGTGAACTGTCAGCGGAGCGCCATCGCCAGATGCGTGTTCACATGATTGAGTCGCGCAAGCGCATGCGCCCGCTGGGGGCGTCGTCCAAGCTCAATGCCGAATGGGCATTCCTGAAGCACCTGTTTCAGATCGGGCGGGACGCAGCCACCCGATGGTTGGACCAGCGCTATGAGGCATTGGGGACAGAGTGCAGCATGGACCTGGACGCCCTGTTCGCCGATCGCCACCCCGCCCCGCCCAAGATGAAAGACTGTGGCGGCATCGTCTGAGCCCCTCAGCCGCTTCTTTCGATCCCTCTGGGCCCCCGTGTCCGCCCCTCGGCTTAAACGGTCCAGCAGGTGTCCTGATTTGGACTCAGTGCCCCGGCCGTCGCCTGACGGGTGATCGCTCCGATGGGGGAGCGGGCCGGCGGTGACTCCTTTGCCGCGCAACAGGCTCTAAAACCCGTCGATGGTTTTAAACCCGCCTCCCTTGCCGCCACCGCTGCGGCTTCCTCCAGCGGAGGAGGGAAAGAGGGGAGGCGGCCGGGATTGCCGGGGAAACCGGCGGGTTCCCTTGCTGGGGGCAGAGGGGTGCCCCCCCGTGGCGGCGTCGAAGATGCTCTCAAGGTCCAGCCCGCGGGAAAAATCTCCGCCCTTTGTGCTGCCGCCGAAGGTGCCACTGGTCATTGGGCCACCCCCGAAGTCTCCGCCCTTGAAGCCTCCGCGACCGAAGCCACGGCCCCCAAGCCCCCCACCAAAGCCGGGATGGCTGCGGCGTTGCGGGCGACGGCGGGATTGATCCAACAGATCCTCCAGGTCGACGGCGCTAGCGGCCCCGATCAGCAGCCCGGCGATGAGTTTCATCACCTCGTTGCCTTGGGAGTACTGGTTGTGGCGGTGATGGTAGCCATGGCGCATGGCGCGGGTCCGGGCTTCCTCCATCTCCAACCGACGGCGGGCGGCATCGCGCATCTGGGCGCGGGTGTCCGCCAGTTCCTGCTCGATGTGGGCGATGCGCTGGGCCAGATCCCGCAGTTGGGCCACGATGTGATCATCCTGGGGATCGGGGGTCTCACGGGCAGCCGCAGCCAACGCTTGCAGGTCCGAGCGGGAAAGATGATCCGCCAGGGCAGCCAGCGCCGCCCGCTCCTGATCCGCCGCCCCGACCTCCTGGAACTGCGACAGTGCTGCTTCGGCCGCCGTCGTGGCGGCGCTCGCCTGGCTCAGATGGGCATCGGCGGCCTCCAGGCTGGCCATGGCTTGGCCCAGGGCCGTTTCCAGCGGCCCGATGCCGGCGGCCTCCAGGGCGGTGCGCTCTTTCTTCGCCAGAGCCTCCCGGGCCTCGGCCGCCCTGGCCTCCTGCTGGGCTGCATGCTCCGCCCGCCGGGCGGG
>CAZCBM010000083.1:0-12759 GCA_964496805.1 uncultured Rhodospirillales bacterium
ATGGTTGCTGCGCGCACCGTGGGCGTGCTGAGCCGGGTCTGACGGGTCAGGCTGACGAAGCGCGCGGTCTTGAGCTTAAGGATCACAGTGCGTCCCCCGACACCGGCCCGCTCCGCCCGCCGCTGAAGGCTTAGGGCCTGGGTGTCCAACACCTCTGACAGCGCCTGAAAGTCGGACAGATCGCTGTTGAATGTTGTCTCGGTGGACACGGTCTTGACGATCCGCTCCGCTTTGACCTGACGAAGATCGATCCCGAAGGCCCGTTGGTGCAGCGTCTGTCCCCAGCTGCCGAATCGAGCCGTCAAGGCGGCCTCTGGCTGAGCCTGCAAATCGGCAATGGTGGTGATGCCCAGCCGCTCCAGCCGGGCCGCCATGGCCGGACCCACCCCATGCAAGGCCTTCACCGGCAAGGGCGCCAGCCGGGCCGGCGCCTCCTGCGGTCCCAACACCGTGAAACCCGCCGGCTTTTGCCAATCACTGGCCAACTTGGCCAAGGCCTTGTTGGCGGACAGGCCCACCGAACAAGTGATCCCCACCTCCTCCCACACCGCCTGCTGCAGCCAGCGCAGTTGCACCAGCGGCGGATCGGGATAGCGCCTCACCTCCGGCCGCAAATCCAGATAGGCCTCATCCAGACTCAGCGGCTCTAGGTGGGCGGTGAGCTTGGCCATCAGGCGCCGCACTTGGGCTGATGCGTGCTTGTATTTGCCCATGTCCGGGGGGATCACCACCGCATCGGGGCACAGGGCCAGGGCCTTTGTCATGGGCATGGCCGACCGCGGGCCGAAACGCCGGGCGATATAACAGGCGGTGGTCACCACCCCGCGGCCAGAGGTCCCCCCCACCAGAACAGGCTTGTCCGCCAAGTCCGGCCTGTCACGCTTCTCCACCGCCGCATAGAACGCATCGCAGTCCACATGGGCGATGGTGCAAACGTCCAGTTCAGGATGGGCTTCGGGCAGCGGCGGGGTTTGGGTCATCGCTGGCAGGGTCCACGGCAAAGGAGCCATCCATCAACAGGGGCACACAGCTGGCCAGCAACAACGCCGCCATCACCCCATTGAACAGGCGAGCCACCTTTGGACGCACCAACCAGCGGCGCAGCAAGCTGCCACCGGCGGCCCAGGTGGAGACCATGACAATACCGGTACAGGCCAAGACAGTGCAGGCAATCAGCACATCCAACAAGCCGGGGTCCGCCGGGACATACAGCGCCACCGCGCTCATTGTCATGGCCCAGCATTTGGGATTGATCCACTGGAACATCGCCCCGCCCGCAAACCCCAAGGGTTTGGCCGCCTTCTCCGGATCATCCTCAATCGGACCTGCGGTGGCGATCTTGAAGGCGATGTACAGCAGGAAGCCACTGCCGGCGATCTGCAAGCCCGTGTGCACCAGCGGCTCAGCCTGCATCACCGGCGCCAAGCCCAAAGCCAACAGCGCCAATTGCGCGGCCACCCCGACGGCAATCCCCAGCACCAGCGGCATGGTTCGCCACCACCCCACCCGCACCCCACTGGCCAAGGCCATCATATTGTTTGGGCCAGGGGTGCCGTTCATCACAAAGGAATAGGCAAGATAGGGCAACAATAGCGACAGGGCTGTCATGGGAAGCCTGAGCGGGAGCGGGAAAGGAACGCAGCTTTGGGTGGAGAGCGTCAGCACCCGGCGCCAGAGCGCCAGCGCCTTCGGGTGCAGATCAAGGGAGCGGCCCTGCCGAGCCGCATGATCAAGCAATGGGCTATGGGCAGGCGGAGCGAGGAAGGATGAGCGGGGTGGCGAGAAGCGTCGTGACACCGTTGGCCGAGCTCAGCGCCCGAAGCTATCCCCCCAGCATGGCTGTCGGTCAATAGCGTCAGGGCGACTGCCTCGCCAGGGCCTTTAATACGCGTCCCACCTACCTTGACCACCCCACGCCCCCACCCGGCCACCCACGGGAGTATGAACGCAATGGGTCGCCGGCCAAAGGTACGCTAGGTGGGGTCAGCCAAGTTGGAGGGGGGGCTGGCGTGGACCCTATCTCACCGAAACGCGCTTTAGCCGGTTCGGCGATCCTGCCGACGCACAAGCGGCTGTTGTCCCGCGACACTGGACAAGCCTCTGCCCCTGGGGACAGGTGGTGCCAGCGCGGCCAGTGCCCCCGCCCCAGAGCAACCAGCGGCTGCGCCTGCTTGCCAAACCCTCCCTGGAAAGGTTCCTGATCAGTGGACGTCAAATCATTTATAGAGTTGTTCAATCCCAAAGCAGACGCTGAGATTGCCGCCCTGTCCGATTTCTTGCTTTCTGGTTCCTATCAGGAGCGGTTTCCCCGCCAGCTTTTTTTCAATAACGCCTTTAAGGCCCTGAGCTTCAATGAAATCAGCGGAGACTATGTCGAGTTTGGCTGCAATGGCGCCACCACCTTTCGCATGGCCTTTTGCGAGTCCCGTCGCCATGGCCATGTCAGAAAGCTATGGGCCTATGATTCATTTCAGGGACTGCCGGACCAGCGCTCTGTCAAGGACTCCCATCCAAAATGGAAACAAGGGACAATGAGCATGGATCAGGCGAAATTTGAGGCCATTTGCCAGGCGAGCGGCATGACCGAGGCTGACTATTTTGTCGTGCCTGGTTTTTATGAGGATACCCTCACCAACAAAGAACTCCCGGCACCAGATGACATCTGCCTCGCCTATATTGATTGCGATCTCTACTCCAGCACCATGACCGCCCTTGAATTTTTGATGCCTCGACTGAAACACGGCATGATCATCGCCTTCGATGATTATTATTGCTGGTCTGAACAATCCATTGCTGGCGAAAGGCAGGCTGCCCTGGAAGTGTTCGGCAATCAGTCACGCTGGCACCTGCTGCCCTATATGAAATCCACTTGGGCAGGCATGTCCTTCATTGTGGAAGACCGAAACTTGACAGGTGGCATACCACTCGCCGTCGGGAGCCACTTTCCGGGGTAACACCCCCCAGGGCCCACGACCCTGGCCAAGCTTTCCTGGCCCAGCTTTCTGGGGCCAGCGCTTAGTCAGGCTTTGCTGGTTGGCTTGGCCTGGGTTTTCGGCTCAAAGGGACACAAGTCGGCAATAAGGCAGGTGGGACAGGCCGGGGCGCGCGCCTTGCACGTATAGCGGCCATGCAAGATCAACCAATGATGCGCATGGAGGCGGTATTCTGCTGGGATTTTCCGGACAAGCTTGGCCTCCACCTTCTCTGGAGTGTCCCCGGTGGCCAGCCGGGTGCGGTTCCCCACGCGGAAAATGTGGGTATCCACGGCCATAGTGGTCTGTCCGAAGGCCACGTTCAGCACCACGTTAGCGGTCTTACGACCGACGCCGGGCAACGCCATAAGGGCCTTGCGCGTGCGCGGCACCTCACCGCCATGGCGGCTCAGCAGAAGCTCACAAAGGGCCACCACGTTCTTGGCCTTGGCATTGAACAGCCCCAGCGTGCGGATGTGCTCGCGCACCCCCTCCTCCCCCAAAGCCAGCATCGCCTGGGGGGTATCAGCCACCGCAAAGAGCTTCTCCGTCGCCCGATTGACCCCAGCATCCGTGGCCTGAGCCGACAGGACAACCGCGACCAGCAAGGTGAAGGCATTGGTATAGGTCAGATCGGACCGGGGCTCAGGATTGGCCTGCTGCCACCGGCGAAAGGCTTCAGCAATTTGGTCAGGACGCATGGCGAACGGCGGAAAAGGGGCTGGTCAGGGGGCTCAGGGAGCGACATATTCCACACAATAACGCAAGGACATAGCATGGTTCTGTTCGACGCCACTCTCTATCCCCACCGGTCCCTCTCCGCCGGCGGCTTCCAGAAGCTGATGGTCGCCTTGGCGGTGTTGCTTTCCATACCTGGGCTCTATGCCCTGAGCCTTGGCTATTGGCCCGTCAGCGGCTTCTGCATCGGGGAGTTTTTCCTGATCCGCTGGCTGTTTCGTCGGAACTATGCCCATGCGCGGATGTGGGAACGCGTGATCCTGACCGAGCGTGACCTGATTGTGGAGCGCCACAGCCACACCGGCCAGGTACGGGTGGAGAAGTATGAGCCCACATGGTTGAGCGTGCAATTGGCCCAACCGGTGGAGGCCGATACCCCCCTTAAACTGGTGACCAATCTGGGCCATGGGGTGGTGGGCAGTTTTCTGAGCCCGGAGGAGCGTGCCGGGTTCGCCGCTGCGCTGCGGCAGGCGCTGAGGGAACGTCCCGCGAAGTTGATGGAGGCCGATGCTCATGCCATGGGGCTTCGGGACTTCAATGGCGCCGCTCTGGCCCAAGGGCACCACGGCGGTGGCCCGCCCTGTGCCCCCGCGACACCCGCCGGCCCGCTGCGGGATTGATCTCAGACCGCTCTGGGCAAGGCATTACGGCCCGCCGCAGGATAGTTAAGGCGGCTTCGCCCCTCTCTGGCGCCGGTGGATGGAGCGCCCTTGCGCCAAGGCTTGAGCCCTTAGCGCATCCAGCAACCGTCGTTGGTGTTAGCGCCCGTCCCACCTTCCTTGACCACGCCACAGCCCCCAGCCACAGCCGGTTGGCCATCAAGGCGGGGGGTTGTGACGAGAAAAGGCCAGGACGGTGACAGCGTCCCGGCCAACCGCCGCTCAGGCGGTTTCTTCGCTCTCGGCCGGTGCTTCTTCGACGGCGGCCTGTTTGGGTGGCGGGATCAGCGTGAAGACGATCTCTCCGTCGGATGGCGAGGTGATGTCCAGTTGGATGCCCTCGTCCTTCAGCATAATGGCCATAACCCAGGCATGCACCGTGCGGGCATCCAATTGGGACAGGTCCAAGGTCTGGGAGAGAGCCTGCAAATAGCTCTCCCGCAGCACGGCGGTCTTCCCGCGGGCGGTGATCAAAATGGATCGCCCCTCCAGGGTCACCACGATCTCGCCACCACGGGTCAGGCTCTCCTGCGCCAGCAGCAAGGTGTTGATGATCGCCTTCATCATACCCGGGCTGTGGGGTGCATCCTCAGGGATCAGATCCTCCGGCAGGGTTACCGCGACCTTCCCACGGCTGAAGAACTTGGCGGTATCCTCCCGGATCTGGCGGGAGGTCAGGTTGGGATCCCGCCCTGCTGCCCCCAGTGCCAGACGGAAATAGGATAGGCGATTGCGAGCCTCCCGCGCGCTGTCATCGATCAGCCGGAAGGCATCGGAATTGGCACCACCGCCCGTCTCCTGCGCCATCTCCACACCATTGTTGACGGCGGAAATCGGCCCGATCAAATCATGGAACGCGCGGGAGAACAGCAGTTCCACCGTGCGCAGGTCCAACATTTCGCTGGGGGTCTCGGGCAGGACGTGGGTCATTTCAGGAGGATCTCCGGCATCAACGACAGGCCAAGGGGCCACATAGAGTTCGATCTTTGGGCCACAGTGGCCAGCACAGCCTTTGAAATCAAGGCTGTTACGATAGGATCAGCAGTGCGGCCCCTCCTCATCGATCCCTGGCACGGCAACCTGGGGACCAGACGGGGCAAATTCACCGCCGGGACAGCATGGACCAGCAAATGCTTAGCGAAGATGAACAAGGCCCTGACACGGCCCTCTCCCTGCCCTTGGAAGGCCAGCGTATCCTGGTGGTGGGCGGCTCCGGTGGTATTGGTCAGGCGATCGGTCAGGCCGCCCATACCCTGGGCGGGGAGGTGGTGCTGGCAGCGCGGAGCTTCAAACGCCTGGTAAAGGCCGCGGCCATCGTCGGCCCTGGGACCACCCTGCATCAGATGGATCTGCTGGACGACGTCTCCGTCAGTGACGCCCTGCACGAGATCGGTCGCGTGGATCATGTGGCCGTCGCCGCGGGCCAAGCGGCCGCCGGAACGCTGATGGAGATCGAGGAGGGCGATATCCTCGCCTCCTGGCAGTCCAAGGTAATGGGACCGGTCCGGGTGCTAAAGGAAGTGCAGATCCGGCGCGGCGGTTCTATCACCCTGATCTCCGGTGCGCTGGGGCGCAAGCCACTGCCCGGCCGGTCCATCATCAGCGCCGTCAATGCCGCCATCGAGGCGCTGACACGGGGCTTGGCGCTGGATTTTGCCCCCACGCGCGTTAACTGCCTAAGCCCCGGTTTGACCCGGACCGGCGCCTATGACGCCATGCCCGCCCTGGAGCGCCAGGCGATGTTTGAGCAGGCGGCGGAGGGGCTGCCAGCCGGCTGCATCGTGGAGCCGATGCATATCGGCCGGTTGGCCGCCCAGATCATGGCGACCCCATCCATGACCGGTGCGGTGGTGGACGTCGACGGCGGATTTCGCCTGACCTGACGGGCGGGGCGGGGCGCCTTGCCCCCTTGCCGTTGCGCCCTTGCCTTGAGTCAACTTTGCTCCATCGCTTGTGTAAATTGAGGCGACCGTGCGACCGCATGGCCGCAATCTTCCTTAAGGTGACCACCAAATGGGCACTTCGTCGCAAGGAATTTTTCAGAATTCCTGACTATACCTGATCAAGTCCTCCCTAGACTTGGCGCCTCCGGGCGCTTTTTTTTTGCCTATCGACGGAGCAAGGCCCTGCCTATTATTTGACCGCTGGCTGTAGCGCCCAGAGGCGGCAACGCCACCGCAAGCATCACCCGAGCAACCACCAAGACGCTACAGCAGGGCGCGCGAAGCAGGATCGACCAGGGTCGCCAGGGACAGTGCTAGGGAACGACCCGTTTGCCGGGCCAGGGGCATTTTGTTCCGGGGATGCCAGGGGTTGACCGGATGGGCAGATCGGGGGTCTTGGTGAGTGTGCCCACGCCCCGGACGCCGGAGTACGCCCCCCAATGACCCTCCCCGCCCTGCGCTACAGCGGTTGCCCCCTGGACCGGGCTGATGGCCGCCGCAAGGATCCCGCCTGGCTGGCCGCCGCTTGGGAGGAGGCATCCACGCGCATCGTTGCCGTCTGGCAAAACCATTCCGCGCTGATCCTGGATCAGTGTCCGCCCACAGCCGCCCCGCTGACCTGGACCCCGTTGCAGGCGAAGGCCGTTCTGGCGGCCTTGCCGGACGCCACCGCCCCGGCCCCCCTGTTCCTTGGGGTGGCACCGGATGGCCCCGCCTGGTTTGCCCTGGATTTTTCTGACCTTGCAGACGAAGCAGCCCGGGATGCGGTGGTCCAGGCACCAGGGTTGAAATGGGGCGACCTCAGGGGGGCCGGGATGTTGCTGGATGCGCCAACCGCGGCGATCCTGGCCTATGCCCGCGGGCTTGCGCACTGGCATCGCAGCCACCGGCATTGCGGCCATTGCGGGGCCGCCATGGCGAGCCACCAGGGCGGGCATGTCCTGCGCTGCACGGCCGTTGAGACCTGCGGGCGGGAGACCTACCCCCGCACCGATCCGGCCGTCATCATGCTGGTGGTGGATGAGGACACCCGCCCACCGCGCGCCCTGCTGGGCCGTGATCCGCGGTGGCCTGCCGGCGTCTATTCCACCCTTGCCGGCTTCGTGGAGCCGGGGGAGTCGCTGGAGGAGGCGGTGGTCCGTGAGGTGTGGGAGGAGGCGGGCATCCGCATTCGGGATGCCCGCTATATCGCCTCCCAACCCTGGCCGTTTCCCCGATCCCTCATGCTGGGGTTCAGGGCCATCGCCGAAACAACGTCCCTGCACCTGGACCGGACGGAGGTGGAGGACGCCCTTTGGGTAACGGCGGCAGAGCTTCGATCCTTTGGTCTGTGGGGTGATCCGGATGCCGCCCGCGCCTTGCCGCGGCAAGACAGCATTGCCCGCTTTTTGATCGCCCAATGGGCCGGCGAACAGGGCATCAGCCTGAAAGGGTGAAACACACCGTTACACCGCAGAGACACAGCCGACGCTCCCCGACCACAGGGAGCGCAGAGGCTGACCCTGGCCCGTCCCTTCCTTTCAGCGCCTTGGGTAGTCCCTGCCATGCTTGCCACCTCCATCGCCCACCTTCCCTCGCCCTCCCCTTATCTGCTGGGGGTGCTGACCTTCAGCGCCATGTGCGTCGCCATGAGCCTGCGCTACGGCCTGTGGGCCGGGGGTGGGTACCTGCTGACACGATGGCTTTCCCGTCATCGCCCCCATCGGCGCATCCAAGGCAAGGACTTCAGCAAAGCCCAACTGCGGCGGGAACTCACCTATAGCCTGACGACAATCCTTATCTTCGCGGCTGTCCTATATGGCGTCTTTGCCATCAATGCCGTGACGGGTTGGCTCCAGATCTATCGCGATCTCTCTGACTACAGCATGGCTTGGTTCTGTCTGAGTGTGCCCCTGGCGCTGCTGATCCACGATTTGTACTTCTACCTGATCCACCGCTTGATGCATCAGCGAGGGCTTTACCGGCGGGTGCATCGGGTTCATCACCTTTCCACCAATCCAAGCCCGCTGGCCGCCTTCGCGTTCCATCCCCTTGAGGCGCTGCTTGAGGTATCGGCGGTGGTGGTGGTCACGCTGCTGCTGCCCATTCATCCCTATGCGCTGGCCCTGTGGGGGCTCAGCATCATCACGTTCAATGTGCTGGGGCATCTGGGATTTGAGGTTTATCCGGCCTGGGTGACCCGGTCGCGCTGGCTGTGGTGGCTGAACACGCCCACCGGCCACAACCTCCACCACAGCCACTTCACCGGGCACTATGGGCTTTATACGCTGATCTGGGATCGGCTGTTCGGCACGCTGCACCCGGCCTATGCTGACGTGTGGGACCGGGTGCAGGGACAGGTCAGGGCAGGGAAAGAGGCCCGCTCTGGGACCAGCGGAAGGGCCGGGACCGGGAGGGGCCACCGGAGCCCCCAACTTGAGACCACGCGCCGGCCGTTGGGTTAGAGCGTAGGACCCCAGAGTGGCAACGCCACGGAGGGGATCATCCGAGCGACCACCAGAAAGCTACAGCAGCGACACCGATTCCAAATCGGTGTCCACTGCTGTAGCGCGCGTTGCGGCGAGATAGAGTCTGCACCAGCCCCCCTCCAACTTGGCTGCCCCCACCCGGCCACCGACTGGTGCGATACTGCCGTAGGTGGCCCGGTGGGGGCGCGGAGTGGTCAAGGTAGGTGGGACAGGGTCTAGTTCCGTTCCGCCAGAAGGACGGTGTGGAAGTAACGATCCACGGTGGCAGCAATGCTCTGTGCCAGAGCCTGTTGGTGCTGGGGGGTGGTGAGCTTGCGTGCTTCCTCGGCATCACTGAGGAACCCCAACTCGATCAGGACCGAGGGCACATCTGGCGCCTTCAGGACAGCGAACCCAGCGGAGCGATGGGGTCGGCTGACCATTTGCAGGCCACGGGACCGCATCTCCCCCACGAACAGGTTGGCGAAGCTGCGCCCACTGTTCATGGTCTCGCGCTGGGCCAGATCGATCAGGATGTTGGTCACGTCATCGCGCTCCGGGGCGAGATCGATCCCGGCCAAGACGTCGGCCTGGTTTTCCTGCCGCGCCAGCCGCGCGGCTTCCCGATCGGAGGCCGTCTCGGACAGGGTGTAGATGCTGCTGCCCTGCACCCGGCCCCGGGCGACACTGTCCGCATGAAGGCTGATGAACAGGTCGGCATCGGCATCCCGCGCCACCTGCACCCGCCGGCGCAGCGGCAGGAAGCGGTCGCTGTCACGGGTCATGACGACCTTATACCGTCCAGTGGCGGTCAGCATATCCCGCAGGCGGCGGGCCGTTTGCAGGACCACCACTTTCTCATAGATATTGCCGACGCCCACGGCACCTGGGTCAACCCCCCCATGCCCCGGATCCAGGACAACCACAATCTGCCCCCGATGACGCCCTTGGGCCGCGGCCTCCGCAACGCTGGGCGTCGGCGCCTCCCGCGGGTTCAGCGTGCCAGCGGTGACTTGGTCGGCGCCCGCGCGGAATGCCGACTCGCTGGTGCGGGCCACGTCCAGGACAAAGCGGCTGCCACGATCGCCGGGCAACATGAACGCGCGCTGCACCCTGACGGGGCCATCGCTGTGCAAAACCAAGCGATGGGTGCCCTCAAAGTCCCCAAACTGGAACAGGCGGAGGAGCCCACGCCCGGCCCCGGTCTGGGTTGCCGGCCGCCAGGTCAGGGCCGGGAAGTCCACCAGTACCCGATAAGGGTTGGCGACGGTGTGGACGCGGAACGGCACCGGCCCGCTCATGTCCAAAACAACGCGGGTGGTCTGC
Organism: uncultured Rhodospirillales bacterium; assembly: GCA_964496805.1. Taxonomy (GTDB): domain Bacteria; phylum Pseudomonadota; class Alphaproteobacteria; order CAZCBM01; family CAZCBM01; genus CAZCBM01. The sequence goes on from CAZCBM010000083.1 coordinate 10,086, forward strand.
TCATGTTGGCCAAAGCGGATCTGCTCCACGTCAGCCACCGGAGCCTCGGCGGCCACCGGCCGCACGAAAAACAGCAGCAGAAACGCCACCAAGGACGCCAGTTGGGCGGTGGACGGAAAGGATGGGCGGGACAGCAAGGAAGAGTGACGGTGTGCCATGGGACGTTCTCGACCCCTCTTAACGGTGTTAACCAATCCGCCAGCGAGCCCATTAAGCCCTCTTGGCGTCTGGTTAACGGAGTAACAGCCGCAACTGTTAAAAACGCTTAACACACCTTACCCGTTCGACGGGGCTTTGGGGATAATTGTTGATAAACCTTACCAGTCCTTTCCAGATCGTGAGCGGATGCGATCAATTCGAACCCCATGGATTGCTTGTGAAATGGGGCGTCGGGCGATTTTGGCCATTGTCAGTCAAGGGTTGAACCGCTAATCACCGTGAACAGCGGCACCGTACAGGGTTTCCTCTGGCGTGGTGGTCCGCCCGGCCGCAGGTAGCGGCGTCCCCGACGAATTGGGGCGCTGAAACCGGGCACACTGGTTCTGCCCTTGGCATTTGATGCACCGCTTGCATCAATGCCCCCCTCGCGGCGATGCACCCCTTGCAACCATGCACCCGGTGTGTCGCGGTTCACGTAAAAGGGGTTTTTTGGGATTGAAGCCGGTTGGGGGATTACCGCGCTGGCCCCACGGCGATGGATGGGGGGCCGCGCCCCCAAGCTCGTGTTGTGTTGGCTCCTGCCCCAAGGGGCGGCCGACGACAACACCCATCGGTCTGTGATGGCCCAGACCTGATCCAGGGCGTGCCCTGGACTGGGACATGGGATAGGGAAACCCACCCCAATTCTTGCGGGCTCCGGGCGCTTGAGAGTGGCCGGTCCCCCTCCCCCCTTTCGCTCACCGTTGGTGTGGAGCGCGCGGCATTGATGACCAGGATGACAGGAGCGATGGCAGGCAAGCAGGGCGTACCTCACGCCCCGTGCTTTGCCGCCGACGCCCCCCTGCCCGGTCGGCGCCTCCTGCCCCTGACAGCACCCCTGCTTACCGAACCCTGGCCGCTGCGGTCCGGTGGGGCGGGTGCAAGGATTCCCACCCATGACCAAACGCATGCTGATCGACGCGACCCAACCGGAGGAGGTGCGGGTCGCCATCGTTGATGGCAATCGCCTCGTCGATTTTGATTTTGAAGTCACCGACCGACGCCCGCTAAAGGGCAACATTTATCTGGCCAAGGTGACCCGCGTGGAGCCTTCGCTCCAGGCAGCCTTTGTGGATTATGGCGGCAACCGCCATGGCTTCCTGCCCTTTGGGGAGATCCACCCCGACTATTACAAGATCCCGGTTGCGGACCGCGAAGCCCTGGCCGCCGAGTTGGCGGACGCCGCCAAGACCACCGCCGACTCCGATACTGCTGAGTCGGACACCGACGAGTCCTCCGCTGAGCCCAAATCCAAGGGCTCCGGCAATCGGCGCAAGCGCAAGCCGCGCAAGAGTGCCACGGTGCGGGATGCCGAGTCCTCTGCAACGGAAGAGGGCGCCGATGATGGTGACCAGCCCGATGCGTCCGCAGAAGCATCAGATGATGTGACAAGCCCGGCAGATGCTGAAAGCGGCGATCAGCCCCTGATAACCGATGCCGACGACAACCAGACACCGGCCCCAGTGGATGCGGTTATCGATGGGGAGTCCGCCACCGCGTTGGCCGAAGCGCCGGCAGAGGCGGTGACCAGCGCCGGCACAGCGCCGGACGGCGCGCCGCTGCCGTCCGACGCAGGCACCCTGGACGCTGCGTTGGACGTTGTGGACGTTACACAGCCTGATGCGCCGCAACCAGACGTGGAGCCCGTGCCAAGCCTCGCCGGGCCCGTGCAGGACATTAGTGACCCGGCGTTCGCCGCCAGCGACGCACCGGACGTGGCCGAGCCTTCGCCGGACCTCGCCAGCCTATCCCTATCCGACGATGGGGCTGAACCCCCTGCCCCCGCCGAAGCCGTAGAGGAAGATCCGCTCGCCAGCCAGGAGCAGGTCACACCGCAGCAGGCGCCCGAGGAACAGGCCCCGCCAGAGCAAGAGGCCATCCAACAGCCGGCTTCCCCGGAGTACCCGCGAGAGAACCCTTCGGAGCAATCCGCGGACAGCCAGCCGGTCGAGCCCTCATCCGAGGAGGCCCAAGATCCCCCGCGGGACGGCGGACCGACCCTGGCCATGAGTTCCGGCCTGGACGAGGAGGTGTCAGCCACCCCTGAGGAAGTGGAGGGCGCCGACGCCCCCAAGACAGATCAACCCGAAGAGCCCGCTGCTGCCGAGCAGGACGAAGAGCAAGGCGAGGAGGTGGAGTCCCTGCCGGCTGCCCTGGCGCCGGACTCAACGAGCCGCAGTTCTTCGGACCCGTCAGAGGATGGGGACGAGGACGATACCGACAGCGACGACGAGGATGAAGGCCCGGAAGAGGCTGGCCTGGACGTCGAGGAGATCGACGACCCCGCCGCCGAGGAAATCGTCGACTTGGCCGAAGATCTGGATGACGACGAGGAGGACGACTCTTACTCCGATGATGCCGACGAGGACGGTGACGAGGACGATGAAGACGATGGCGACCAAGCCTCCGCCGAGGACGGCGACGCGGCCGAGGACGGGAAATCCAGCCGCCGCCGCACCCGGGGAGGGCGCAAGCG
>CAZCBM010000084.1:0-12718 GCA_964496805.1 uncultured Rhodospirillales bacterium
CGCAGGCGGGTCAGCAGGTCGCGGTCGCGAACCTCGCCCGGTGGATCCGACGCCTGCTGCGGAACCGGATCCGGGCGGTCCGGCGGCAACAATATGACGGCGACCGACAGCGCGGCGGCGACCGCAAGCACCGGCCGCCACCAGCCGGGTTTGAGCCAAGGGCCTATCGGCGAACGCATCGCACCGCCCGGTTGCTGGACTTTGTCCCTTGAACGATCAGGTTGCTGACCGTGAACCAATTGACATTGTTACTTGGGTTGCTTCCGGTGGTGGATTGACTGGATGTGTGCAGTTGGCAGGCCCAGGCAATGTTCCCATTGTCGCCGGTGACAGTCTCGCAACTGTTTCCACTGGCGACATATTGCCCAGTGATACTCTGTTGGAGTGACTGGTTCGAGGCAGCTGCCTGGATCAGGGCAATCTCACCGGTTGACGGTAGGTACCAGTCATCGTGGCCGTGCGCAGATAAGCTGGCGCAGATCTCGGCTGCCCGGTGGGGTTGTTTGCCGGGGGCGACGGCGTTGCTGTCTGTTGCGAGCAAGGCCTCGCTGTTGGCCCAACCACCACGATCACTGGTCTCCCCGAACCCTTGTTTGGCCACACCGGGAACATCAACCCAGTTCCAGTTGCGTGGGCACGTTTCGCGAGGTTCGACACGGGAACCACTGGGACAACCGGGATCGGTATTGGAATAGGTCTGTCCATCGGCATAGGGGACTAGGCTCGGGGTGCCACTACAGGAACCGGCAGCCCCAGGCTGCCCGGCATGGCAAGCGGAGGTGAACAGCCGCTGTCGCCCTGTCGGACCGCCATCGCCGGAACCGTAGGATAGTGTGCCGATAAAGACCGAACCGTCCCGACAGACTGTTCCGATAGCCGGCAATGGTCCATCAGCGTAGCAAGGGTCGGGGTTGTTCACCTGATCGATGGGCGCTGAGACACCGTCGAAAAGTTTGGTGACCGACTCACCGACGCTACTAACGGCCGATATCGCGCCAACGGCAATCAGGCCGACGATAAGGCCATAGGTTAGGGCTGAGGCACCGCGGGTGGTGCGGTGGAGAAATTTGGGATACGGCATTGGTTTAGACCTGAAGCAAGGGGCGGTGACTGATCACGACCATCGACGGGCGAGGCGCGGTTGGCAGCATCCGGGCTGGCTTCTGGCTGGCTTAATGCGAATGACATGCATGTGCATTAAGTGACTTGGCTTGTCAACTCTCCTCAGGCTAGAGCAGGTCCCACCTGCCTTGACGACCCCACGCCTTCACCCGGCCACCCACGCCAGTATGATCGCAATGGGTGACCGGGTTGGGCTGGTGCTGACTCTCTCCAGCCGCAACGCGCACTTTAGCCGAAGCAGGCTGTTCCTAGAGGCTCTCCAGAAATGCGATCAGGGCGTCTCGATCGGCCGCAGGCATCATCCGGAAGCGCTCCCGCGCCGCCTCGGCCTCGCCGCCATGCCAGAGGATGGCTTCAGATAGGCTGCGGGCGCGACCATCGTGGAGGAAGAAGGTGTGCCCATTGACCGTCTCCGTCAGGCCAATGCCCCAAAGCGGCGCTGTACGCCACTCGCGACCGGAGGCCCCGCCTTCCGGCCGGCCATCGGCCAACCCCTCTCCCATGTCGTGCAGCAAGAGATCGGTATAGGGCCAGATCAACTCGCCACTGAGCACGGGATCGTCGCCTCCGGTTGCGTGCTTGGGCACGTGACAACTCACACACCCGCTCTGATAGAAGAGTTGCTTGCCGCGCAGTACCGCCGGTGCATCGACATCCCGGCGGGCCGGAACAGACAGATGGCGGGAATAGAAGGCAATCAGATCACTGACCTGGCGGTCTGCCTCCAACCCATCATACTGTGAATCACCGCCATCCACCGCTGCGCGGCACGTCTGTTGTGCCTCGGTACACTCACCCCAACCGAACGGGTGCAGGGGGTTGGAGATTCCAATGTCACCGCCATTGGCGCTGCCCGATTGATCATCGATGGTGGCATTGCCCGCCTTCCAGCCGAACCGGCCCAACATCACCTGCTGTTCCTGGCCGCTCCAGACCCATTGCGGGCGACCGCTGATCCCATCACCGTCGGTATCCTCGGGATCGGCCAGAGACAGAATGGCCGTCGCCGGAATCGCCTCCAGCAAGCCCAGGCCGATCATCGGGGGCGCCACGCGGGGGCTGATCTGCACCTCAGGGTGCATAGGGCCATAGCCCAGATCACTGATGCTGTAGCTCGGTCGGCGCAAGGAGACGACGCTGCCATCCCCCATCTCCACCGGGATCTCAGTGTAGGTGATCTGCATCCGGCCTTCCGGCACATGGCCTGGGATCGCCAAGTCTTGCAGCTGCCCGCCATAGGTGGGCTCCGGGATGACGTTGGCCCGATGGTCGCGCAGTTGTTCCCAGTGCGCTTCGGACTGCGGGAAGATCGACAACCGAAGGAACATACTGACTCGGCTGTCGTCGGGCCCCTCCGGCGGATGCCCGCGGCCATCCTTAATGTGGCAGGCTTGGCAGGAGCGGGCATTGTAGAGCGGCCCCAATCCATCGGCGGCCTTGGTGGAGGCCGGCGCACCCACCCAGGGGCGATCGAAGAACCCGTTGCCCACAAAGAAGTCCGAGCGTTGCTCGAAGCTCAGGCTGGCCGAGGGCAACGAGAAAGCGTTGGAATCAAAGCGGGCGCGGTTAGTGGCGGTCCCGCCGGCCAGGGCCTCATAGGATTCCGGCCGGGAGAAGTCCGTGGTCGGCGCCAGGATGGCTGCTCGCTGGGGGTCACTGCGCGCCACCAACATCGAGCAGGGCACTGCCACTGCAAGCATACAAATCGTCGTCAGGCCCGCAACACGCGCCTTTGTCGAAGCTTTCTGATGCGCCATCGTCCATTACCGTAGGGGGATCTCTCCGCCGATCTCATAGGCAAGCAGGAGACCAAAGGTATGGCTGCCTTGCCCAGCCTCATCGCCGAATTTGTAGCCTGCCTCCAGGCCGAGGCCATTATCAAAGCCGTAGCCAATGCTGACCTGCGCCACACTATCGTTGAGATTTCTGACTGGGTCATCAATAAAACGACCAGAGTAAGAACTCGAAGCGGTGTAGCCCATGTATTCGAGCCCGATGCCAATGGTCGCATAGGTAGCGTCTACCTCTCGAGCGCCATCGAAATCAACAAAATGGGCAGCTTCCAAGATTGTTGATGCAGTTATGTCTTCGTCAATGTCCTTCTCATAAAGCACCCCAATCACTACTCCGTGTTCGCCACTCCCGCTCTGGTTATCTTGATAGCGATAGCCGGACGTGTAGCCCAACCCTTCGACCCCAAAAAGGCCCTCTCCGTCCACTGTCACTGCGATGGATGTGGGCTCTTCGGTATTACTGAGCCCTCCATCATCCAGGCTGAGTTGGCCGCGATGGGTGAAAGCAGAACCGCTTAAGGCTGTAGTATCCGCAAAAAACATATTTCCGGTCAGTACATGCGTCCCAAGCGATTTGGTTACCAGAGTCGCCTCAACTGCGGCGCCCAAACGCTCCGTTAACTCATAGTCTTCTGCGAATTCTGTTCCGTAGACGCCTGGCGTTACATCCCAAGCACGACCAAAAGTCGGGTTGTACTTTCCAACACGAATGGCAAAAGGCTCAGGTGCCCATTGGATGAACAACTCTTCAACAAATACACCCTGCTGCTCAAAAATTGATGCATTGGGTGGGCTTGGATCGTTGACCTGCTCAAGGACGAACCCGCTGTTGATGGAAAAATCAGAAGGTAAGATCAGTGTCAGCCCTTGTTCGACGGTAGCGTACACATTGAGTGGCGTGGCCGCGCTATCGTCAGGCATCAGCAGCCGGTCCGCCTGAAGTTCAAAACTCGTTCCCCATTCGATACGGAGTGGGGCAATCTCTCTTGAAGGTTCTGTCTCGGCCTTGGCCGAGACAGATACCGTTGCAACACTTATTGCCATTGCTAGGCCGACCAGAACCGGCACGCTGTGCAGAGACATTTTTTTAAGTCCCCTTATTTGCCCTTCAATGATTGAGTAGATGCGTCCAAAGGGGCTTATGGCGTCTGGACGCACTATCTTTTCACGTGCGCTCGAGGCAGTATTCATTCGAATACTTTTTGCGGCGCATCGAGGCTATCGGAGCCCTCGAACTCGATGCCTGTCAAACCAAGGCTCGCGACTAATCGCTCCGTGGTTCGGGCCTGCTCCACCAGGTTGTCCACAGCGCCCTGTATCAGGGCGTTGCCCGCGTCGTTGCCCGGGGCGAGCATTTGATCATAGGACATCTGCCCGGCCTCGGCCGCGGTCTTCATCTGCCCCATGGCGACCAGCGTGGCGTCCAGGCGCGCGCGCATTTGCGCATCCAGATCGGCGTCTGTAGCTGCCACAAGATCGGCCAGCGATGGGCCCTCGACGACTGAGCCGTCGATGCGGACATGGCGACCGTGATAGACGCTGCGCATGCCGACGACGTTGTAGTAATGGCTGTTGTGGGTGTTGTCGGCGAAGCAATCATGCTCCTCCTCCGGGTCGTGCAGCATCAGGCCGAGCTTCATCCGCTCACCGGCCAACTCCCCATAGGCGAGGCTGCCGAGGCCCGTGATGATGGCCGTGAGCCCCTGTTCCGGCGATGCGCTGGTCAACGCCAGGCGGGCAGCCCCCCCCTCGGCCCAGGCCGTTGCCATCTCCTCCAGATCGCTGACTAGCAGATCGGAGGCCGCCGCCAGATAGGCGGCGCGACGATCACAGGGGGCGTTGGTGCAGCCCTCACCCAAGGCATAGTCGGTCCATGGGCGCTCGCCGGCCCCCGGCCCGGTGCCATTGAGGTCCTGCCCCCACAGCAGGAACTCAATTGCATGATAACCGGTGGCGACATTGGCCTCGACCCCATCGATCTCGTGGAATTGCGCGATCACGGCGGGGGTGATGGTGGTCGCATCGATCTGCTGGCCGGCAACCTGCAGCACGGGGGTGGCGATGATGTTCGCGGTATAGAAGGCGTTGGCGTCGCTCTGCTCGCCGTACCAGCCGCCATCGACATAGTCGATCAGCCCCTCATCCAGCGGCCAGGCATTCACCTTGCCCTCCCATGCATCAACGATGGGGTTGCCGAAGCGGAACACCTCGGTCTGCTGGTAGGGGACACGGGCGGAGAGCCAGGCGTGTTTCAGCCCCTCGAATCCGGCTGGGGTCGGATCGGCCAGGAAGGCGTCGATCCTGGCATCCAGCGCACGGGCGGTGATCAGGCTGTCAGCGTAGCCAGCCGCCGCAATGTTGGCATAGGTGGCGACAACCGCTTCGGGCTCGGCAGCAGCCGCCGGCGCTCCGCTCAGGGCCGTCAGTCCCAGGGCGGCAGTGATGGCATAGGTGTGCAACCGGGTGATGGTGGTTGTGGGCATGGCGCGGACTCGTTCTGGTTTGAAGTTAGGTTAGTGAGGGGGGGGGTGATCCCCAGCAGCGCGATGGGCTAACGCGCACCAACAGCCGCTGTTCGCGGGGCGAAGGTGCCGGCGAGAGCATCGAGCAAGGCCACCTGGTGAACCAACAGAGCGTTGGTCAGGGCCCCAGGCTCTTGCTCAGCGGCGGCCTGGGTCAACAGCCGCGCCCCGTCTCGCCAGCCACGGGTGATCTGCTCGCGGGCTTCGGCCCGCTGGCTTGGGGGCAGCAGGGGCAGGCAGGCTAGGCGGATGACAGCGAAGGCCATGTCTCCACCGGTCAGGCCGCTGAGGGGCATGTGCATGAGCCGGGCGAATTGGGTCCGGCCTTCGGGTGTCAGGTGCCGGCCGCTGGTGCCGCTGATCAAATAGCCCGCAGTCTCCAGCCGCCGGGCCATCGCTTCAATCGCCGTGTGGTCCGGGCTTAACCACGCTTGGCACAGCGCCTGGACCGTGGCGATGAGTTTACGCGGCTCCCGGGCTCCTTCCTGAACGGCGGCCAGGATAGCGGTCTGCACCGTGAGGCATTGCACACAGGGAGAAGGATGGGCGGGAGGACAGGCGGCCATGGCAGGGGGGTCCTGTGGGTTAGGGGTGGATCAGGCAACCGCGAATAGCCTCTGGTGGGGAGGCTCGCTGGGTGGGTCCGACCTAGCGCTTACAGGGGTAGAGGATGCGGATTTGTATTGCAAGTGATTCTCATTTGCTAATGAGCCCGCTCAAAGCGGTTATCACTTGATCAGGATCAGTCCGCCACGGGCGGTGGCGCGCAGGCGATAGATATCGTGGCCATGCCGGATCAGCGCCTCGCCCTGGCCGGCCAACAACTGTCCACTGTCATAGACCCGTTGCTTGTTGGCAGGGCCAAGCGCCGTCGATGCGTCGGCCTTGTCTGCGGGACTGTGGGGCACGGCTGCGTCGGGCGCAGGATCGGGATCGCCGTCGTTGGTTGGCGAAGGACCGAGCCCGTGGTGGTCGCCTCTTTGGCTGTGGGGTGGATGCTGGGCCATGGGGGGTGTCGCGTTTGAGGGATCAGGAATCAGATCCGCACGCAGCTCAGCTTTCGGCGACGCAGCGTAGGTGCGAGCGTCTTAGCAGCCTCAAAGAAGTGAATGCAAGTCATTTGCATCAGACGCTAGCTGCGGCCGGAGGAGACCCTTCGAGCAACGAACAACAAGCTACGGCAAGGCTACCCGATCCCTGGTCGGTGTCCACGAACGTCGGAGAAATGTCCCAGCGGGCCTCGCGCACTGGGGCGTTGGCGCGGTGACAGAAGGCTATCCAGTGCTCAAATTGAGAACCATCTCACATCTCAGCGCGACCTGGGTTTCGGCCTGGGATGTTATCGTTTGGGAAACTCCACCGCCCCAGCGATCCCGCAGCCTGGGTGGAGAGCGGTCACGTTCATTTAAGATCAGGCCTATGCCCCGCAGGCAGAAGCTGCAGACGCTAAGGCGCGCGAATGCACTGGGTTAGTGATGTCGTGGCCGCGGTGGGTACGAGAGATAGGCCTCTGCACCAACGTCGCTGAAAACCGCTCCGGTTCCCCTAAAGTGCCCCTAGCCTCTTTACTGCCGCCGCGCTAATCTCTCTAAGTCTTTGATTTCGTTGGTGGAGCCAAGGGGAATCGAACCCCTGACCTCTACAGTGCGATTGTAGCGCTCTCCCAGCTGAGCTATGGCCCCGGCCGAGCGCAAGAGATACGCCAGCCGGTGGACACTTGCAAGTGTGGCCGGCAGGGCTTTTCTGCGCTGCCCACGGCCGTGGGCGTCCCCAGGACCCTGTCGCCGCAACCAGCGCCTTTTGGTGCTGTCAGGTCTTGCGTCTGCCCGCCCGGCAGGGGAAACCCTCATGGCTTGTTGGTCCTGTCCCGTCGCCTCCCAAGGGGCCGTGAGGGACCGACCTGATCCGGCCGGGCTTGACAGGCTGGCGCTGGAGGGTAGGGCAGCGTCACCCCCCAGCGCGTCTTCCGCCACTCCGCTGCTGAAAGGCTGCCCATGTGGGCCTTGTTCGCGCTGGTGGCCAGTCTTGGCTTTGCCGGCTTCCTGCTGGTCAATCAGCAATACAAGGTGGACCCCACAGCGATCATGCTGTGGCGCTGCGGCGGTGTGTGCACCGTGTTCTTCCCGGCGGTCTTCTATGTGTCCTGGCCCACAGTGACGGCTTTCTATGTCGCTGCGGCATTGACGGCGGTGGTCATCAGCTTTGGTGATCGTGCGGTGTTCCGGTTATCGGCGACTTATGGGGCCGGCGTTACCTCCCGTTTGATGCCGTTGTCTATTCTTGCCACCTTTGCCGCTTGGTTGGCCCTGGACGGGGGGCAAAGGCAGGCGCTGCTGGACGCCCCATGGGTGGCGGCCGGGATCGTCATGGCGGTCCTGGGGTGCATGGTGTGCGCTTTGCTCATGCGCCGGGACCCCGTTTCCGCAGGGGCTTTGCGCGCCATTGGCCCGTGGCTACTGGTGTTCGCCACCGTGGATATCGGCAACAAAACCGCCATGACCATTGGCGTGCACAGCGTTGGTCCGTTCAGCGCGGTGGTTTTGTATGCTTTCCTGATTTCCGCCATGGCCGGCCTGATCGTTGTGGGGCAGACGCTTGTCCTGCGACCGGACTTTGCCTGGGCGGAGGTGCGCCGGGGCCGGGTGGTGAAGGCTGGCGCCTTGCTGGCGGTGGCGGCTTGTGTGCTGCTCAGCAACCGCCCGGCCAGTATGGGGCTGGCACCCAATGCCGCCTATGTCACCGCACTCATGCTGTGCGGCTCTGTCTGGATCATCCTCTTCAATCGCCTGCGGTCGGTCCCTGATCGCTCCAATCTTTGGGCTGGGCTGGGGGTGGTGGCGTCGGCCCTGGCGTTGGTGGCCATCAGTGCGTTGGCGCCGGCCACAGGACCGCCCGCGTTCATCACTCAATGGTTGCCTGAGGGGGGGGCGGAGGCTGGCGATGTTGCCCAAGCTCCATAAGGTTGGCTGGCGGGGGGTGGCGTGGCGGCTGGCGGCGGCGGCCCTGATCACAGGGCTCAGCCTCTGGTTGTTGCTGCCGGCGCTGGACTGGCGCGCGCTGGGGGCGGCGCTGGTGGGAGCGGACTGGCACTGGTTGGGGGCGGCAGCGCTCTGCGTGATCCTGGGTCAGGCTGCGCGGGGGCTGCGGGTGTGGTCGGTGGTGAGCCATCCGGCACTCCCCGTGAGCCGGGCTTGGTGTGCCTCCATCTGGCACAGCTTCTTCGCCAGCCTGCTGCCGTTTCGTTTGGGCGAGGGGGTGCTGATCTATCTGTTGCGTCGGGCCACGGGGCAGGGGCTGGGGGAGAGTGCCGGGGTCCTGGTGATCCTGCGGATATTGGACCTGGGCGTGATAGTGAGCCTGGCCGGCGTGCTGGGGGCGTTGCTGGTGGACCAGCGTCTGGGGGGGCTTGGCCGCGGCGCGATGCTGGGGCTTGGGCTGGCGGCGCTCAGCTGCCTGGTGCTGTTCCCCTGGATTGCGCACCTGGCGTTGCTGGCCGCCACCCAGTGGGTGGGGCGCAAATGGCCGGGGGCGGCGGTGGCGCGGCTGGTGGGTACGTTGCTGGCGCCTGCGGAACGGGCGACCCCCAGGCAGTTGACGCTCTGGACCCTATGGACCCTGGCGGTCTGGGTGGGGTTGATGGCCAGCTATCATTGTGCCGCCCTGGCCCTGCGGCCGGAACAGAGCGTTCCCCTCAGCCTATTTGCCTCCGCCGTTGGCAACATTGCCTTTGTCCTGCCGATCAATGGCCTGGCCCAGGTGGGTCCATACCAGGCCGCCTGGGCGCAGGCCGCGCTTGCCGCCAGTGACACGCTGACCCCCACCCTTGCCCTGGCCATGGCGCTCTTGATACACGCCGTGGGTCTGCTGACGGGGGCGATGCAAGCGCTGCTGGCCTGGTTGCTGTCTCCCGCCTGGCCCCGCCCCTCCCTACCGCCGGATGGACCATGATTGACCCCCTCGACCTTGATGCTCCTGCGGAGGCGGAATTCCATCCTCACGTCAGTGCTGTGATCCCGCTCTTTAATGAGGAGGAGACACTGCCGCTGCTGGTGGAGAAACTGGTGGCCGCCCTGAGCCCCCTGGAGGGCGGGTTCGAGATCATCCTGGTGGACGATGGGTCCCGCGATGCCACCGCCCTGGAATTGCTGAAGGCGGAGAAGGCGCACCCCCAGGTCCACGGCGTCTATCTGTCCCGCAACTACGGGCAATCCACCGCCATGCAGGCAGGATTTGAGCGAGCGCGGGGGGAGATCGTTGTGGCGCTGGATGGTGACCTGCAAAATGATCCCGCCGACATCCCCAAATTGATCGATCGGCTGGAGGAAACAGGGGCCGACGTGGTCAGTGGCTGGCGCAAGGACCGACAGGATCCGCCGGTGCGCAAGCTGTTCAGCCGTGTGGCCAACCGCGCCATCGCCAGACTGACCGGCGTGCGCCTGCACGACTTCGGCTGTTCGCTGAAGGCCTATCGCCGGGAGGTCTTGCAGCGCGCCCGGGTGCTGGGAGAGATGCATCGCTTCCTTGCAGCCATCATCGCAGAGGTGGGGGGCAGGGTGGAGGAGGTTCCGGTCAGCCATCACCCGCGACAGTTTGGGCGCAGCAAATATGGCCTGGACCGCACCTTCCGGGTGCTGCTGGATATGTTGCTGGTTTACTTTCTGCGCCGCTATGTTCAGCGGCCTCTGCACTTCTTTGGTTATCTGGGGATGCTGCTGGCGGTGCCTGGTGGGCTGATCATCGGCCTGCTGGTGCTCTATAAGGTGATCACCGGCGCGGATATTCTGGGTCCAATGCTGTTGCTCAGCGTCATGCTGATGATCACAGGGGTGATGCTGATCGGTCAGGGGCTCATGAGCGAACTGCTCACCCGGCAGATGTTTGAGGCAGGCTCCCGTCAGCACTATTTCACGGCACCCGCTCACCGCATGGCGGCCATGGAGCGCCAATTGGCGGCCCGGGAGGCACAGGCGCCTGCGCCCCCTTCCGCTGCGCCCGGGGATGGGTAGACCATGTCCAACAGCCCAGAGGTGAGCATCGTTCTGCCGGCCCACAACGAGGCCGAGGCGCTGCCGACCCTGCTGGCTGAGGTGCGCGATGCCGTGTCAGCGTTGGGATTGGCGGCGGAATTGCTGGTGGTGGATGATGGCTCCACCGATGAGACGGCGGCCCTGGTTCGCCGGGCATCGGCCTCCACAGCACCGGGCGCCCCCCAGGTCCGGCTGCTGCGGCTGGCCCGCAGTTTTGGCCATCAGGGGGCGTTACGCGCGGGGCTGGAGGCCGCGCGCGGTCGCGCTGTGATCACCATGGATGCCGATGGGCAACACCCGCCACACGCGCTGGCGGCCATGATCGCTGCGTGGCAGGCCGGTGCGGCAGTGGTGCGGATGCGCCGCAATCCCCCCGACGACGGGGCGTCGGCGTGGTTCTATCGTCTGATCAACAGGCTGTCGCCCACCCCCGTGCCGGCTGGGGTGGGGGACTTCCAACTGCTGGATAGGGCTGTGGTGGCGATGGTGTGCCGCTTCCAGGATCCTGCCCCTTTTCTGCGGGGGGTGGTGGCTTGGTTGGGGCATGAAGCGGTCATCCTGGACTATCAGGAGCGACCCCGGGTCGTGGGGCAGGCCAGCTATACCTTTTGGAGCCGGCTGCGTTTGGCGTTGGCTGCGACAACGTCGCTTTCCCGCCGCCCCCTGCGCCTGGCGTTCTGGCTGTCCATGGTCACCGTGCTGGGCTCGTTGATCTATTTGTTGATTGTGCTGCTGAACGTCGCCTTTGGCGCGCCGGTGGCGGGTTGGGCCTCCACCAATGTGCTGATCCTGTTTCTGGGGGCCGTTCAACTGTTCTGCGTTGCCATCCTTGGGGAGTATCTGGGGGAAGTGTTTGAGCGTGTGCGTGGCACGCCCCCCTATGTTTTGCATGCCAACCCCGAAGGCGTGGCAGAGCCGGATCAGATGAGAGCACTTTCCGATCAGTCTGGCCCGGCCCGCCCCCCCTCCCAGCCACCCACGGGAGTATGATCGCAAGGGGTGGCCGGCCACTCCTTGCGATGGAACTGGCTTGGGTGGTCGAGGTAGGTGGGACCTGCTCTTCGGTGCCTTTTGCGTTTACCGTTTCCGGTGATTGAGGCGGGAGAGCCGCTCATAGGTGTTGCTGCCACAGCGTGCCCCGGCCAACAGCCACTTCAGGACGGCGGCCGGCGAGGTGGGGGATCCGCGCAGCGCTGACCATAAGAAGGGGCGTGCCAGCCTGGGGTGCCCGGCCAGCATCAGGATGTCCCCAACCGTGGCATGGATCTGGCTCAGGGTCCGGCGCGGCAGGTCTGTGCGACCCTGAAGATGCTTTCGCGCGATCATCCGCACCCCGGTCATCCGCTTGCGCTGCTGCCGGGTGATCCGGTCGTTTCCCGCCACATCCAATTGCACCAGCGGGCGGGGATCGAAATCGAACGCCGTGCGCTGTGCCAGCCTGATCCACAGATCCCAATCCTGGCAACTGGGCAGAGCTTCGTCGAAGCCCTGGATCGCCGTCAAAATGTCCCGCCTGACCACAAACAACGACGTGTTGCGGACCACGTTGTTTCCCAACAAAGCCTCGCCCAAATCACCCCTGTAGCTGGGGTGGAATCGCTGAGTTTCAGTGCAGTTAGCGTCAACGGAGACAAAGCCACAATAGATGGCCCCTGGCGGCACCTGCTCTGGGTCGCTGCGGTGAGCAATCACCGCGGCCTGGGCCTCGATCTTTTGCGGATGCCAGGTGTCGTCGCTGTCCAAAAAGGCCACCCAAGGGGCTGTTGCGGCAAAGATCCCCGTGTTCCGCGCAGCCGATCCGCCCCGGTTGCGGCCATGCTGCAAGATGCGCAGCCTCGGTTCCCGGGGCGCCAGGGCTTCCAGCCTCGCCACCGTATCATCGGTGGAGGCATCATCGATGACCAGGATCTCATCAATCAGGTCGCCACGGGTGGACTGCCGAACGGACTCGATTGCCCTCAGGCACCGCGACGCACGGTTGTAGGTGGGGATGATGACGCTGAAACGGGGCTCAGCCGGCTCGCCCGGCAGGGGCTCAGGAGGCGAAATCATGGATACCTGGGGCCGTGGGGGAACCGAAGCCGAGGGGGGGCGCCCAAGGCGTGCCGCGGAACAGTGGCTGTCAGGTACGCGGACGGCAAGGGGTTGTCCAGAGGCCTGTCCCCGCCGCGTTTTCGGTTGGCCTACCTGGGGAGGCCGGCTTGGGGGGCGGTCTTGGCGGGGGGGGCCCCGGGGGGGCTGAGGGGGCTGGGGG
>CAZCBM010000085.1:0-12691 GCA_964496805.1 uncultured Rhodospirillales bacterium
GCGGCACCGTGCCGGCGGCCGTCATCATCATCGGGAATGCCCGACCATAGACCCCGGCGGCGTCCAGGACGGCGCGATAGCCGGCCAGGTTCGCCTGGCTGGACAGGACGTCCATGCTCTGCGCGCGGGTGATCCGCGGCAGCAACTCCAGGGAAAAGGCCGTGAGGTTTGCCGCGGCGTAGGCGTCCAGGTCCGCGGCATTGTCGAACGGGGCCAATTGGCCGACGACCACTGCGCCAGCCTTCAGGGCGCTGCGGACCTCATCCGTCGGGCGCTGCACGGTCAACAGGATGTCCGCGCCGGTGACGGCCTCCACCGCTGAGCCGGCAATGCTGGCCCCGGCATCCGTCAGGGCTTGATCCGGCATGCCGCTGGTCAGCCCCGCACCGGATTCAACCACCACGTCCAGGCCTTGGCCCACGAGCTTCTTGATCACGTCGGGGCTCGTGGCTACCCGCGCTTCGTAAGGCGCTGTTTCTTTTACGATCGCCACTTTCATGGATATCATTCCTGCCATTCACAGAGGTGCCCGCTGTCTGCCCCATCAAGAGGCCGATGTGAAGCCTCAATTCTTCGTCGTCGCCAGCGAAGGCCCTGCGATATGTCGCAGGGCCTATATGTTGCGATAGCACAATAAAGAAGAATTTGGGTGAGATTAAACTGTATTTTGCTGTCTTCCCTGTTTGCGGCCCTGTTTATTGTCCGTTGTTGGCAACATAACGCCGACTGGCGTAGAGCCACGGTCTGGATTTTGTGCCCACTTGCCCCCCGATTTGCTCACAGGAGCCTGCGTCATGACACCGGAAACGACCCTTTTTCCCCCGGCGCCCGGCGGGCGTTTGGTGCGCCTGATGACGCTCATTGGGGTCGGGGTGCTGGGCGTGGCTGCCGTTGTTGGGGCAACCTTGTTGGGGTTGGGCCTGGTCTTCTGGGGCGTGTTTGCCGTCACGCTGGCCCTGCTGGTGTTGGCGGTGGCATGGGTGGGGCGGGTGAAAGCCTACGCCGTGGACGGCCAAGCCCTGGTTATCCGAACCGGCTTTGTCCGCTTGCTGGTCCCCCTGTCCAGCATCACTGCCGCGCATCCGGACCCCGAGGCGTTGCGGCGAGCGATGCGGCTGTGGGGCAATGGGGGGCTATTTGCGGTGACGGGTCTATTTCGCAGCCAAGCCCATGGCATGGTGCGGGTGTTCGTGACCGATCCCGCCAATGCTGTCGTTTTGATCCGGGACGGGCAGCGCGCCCTGATCATCAGCCCAGCGGATGTGGTCGGGTTTCTGGCGCGGATCCAGCGAGAGCAACCGACAACCGACCTCGACCCGCCGGCTAAGGTCGACCGTTGACCCGGCCCACCGCTTCGCTGATCCTTAAAGCCTCCGTCGAGCGGTTGGGGCCAGATCCTGGTTCCAGGGATCACCCCGATCCCTCGTCCCCGGTTTCTCCTCTTCGGCTCGTGGTGGCAGGAGGCCTGGCATCACCCCAGCGAGGAGTGTTTAGCAGCCCGGGCCGGTGAGGGGGGGGCGCCGACACGCACCCGGCCTGAATGAGCCACGGCGTCGCGGGCCGCAGGAACGATGGCGAAGCGCGTTGCATTGAAAAATCCGCTATGCTAGGGCCAGCGCGACTTATCGGAGACCCCCGGTGCAAGGGGTTGCCCGCCGCGAGGGCAGGGGGTGTCATCCCCAGCCAAGGGGACTTTCCCGCCCCATCATCACCAGCCGGACAGAGGGTTCTGTGGCAGTCGTTGAAACCGTAATGGGTGAGCTGGCTCAGCGCTATTCCAGTGCGCTGTACGAGGCCGCCGACGAGGCCAAGGTGCTGGACGCGGTTGAGGCCGATGTCCAACTGCTGGCCAACACCTTGAGGGCCAGCCCTGAGCTTCGTCAGGTGCTGCGCAACCCGCTGCTGGACCAGGCGGTGCGCACGGACGCGCTGTTGGCCATCGCCGAGAAGGCGGAGGTGGGGCCGTTGATGCGCAACTTCATCCGTGTGCTGGGCCGCAGCTCCCGCCTTCAGTCCCTGCCAGGGATTCTGGAGACCTTCCTGAATGATCTGCGCCGTCGCCGTGGGGAGATCAGCGTTAAGGTGCGCTCCGCCCACCCCCTGAGCGAGACGCAACAGAATACGCTGGCCGATGCGATCAAGGGGTCCGCCGGGTCCCAGGTCAGCATCGACCTCACCGTGGACCCTGACCTGCTGGGCGGCCTGATCGTCCAGGTCGGTTCCCGCTTGATTGACGCCTCCGTGCGCACCCGTCTGAACAAGATGCATCTCGCCATGAAAGGGCCCCGTTGATGGAACTCAAGGCCTCCGAAATCACAGCCATCCTCAAGGATCAGATCGCCAATTTCGGCGCCGAGGCCGATGTCTCGGAAGTGGGGGAAGTGCTGTCCGTCGGTGACGGCGTGGCTCGCGTTTATGGTTTGGACAATGTCCAGGCCGGCGAGTTGGTGGAGTTTCCCAACGGCACCACCGGGATGGCGCTGAACCTGGAGCGCGACAATGTCGGCGTCGTGATTTTCGGCGATGACCGCGGCGTGAAGCAAGGCGACACTGTCAAGCGGACCCAGTCGATTGTGGACGTGCCGGTGGGCAAGGCACTGCTGGGTCGCGTCGTTGACCCGCTGGGCAACCCCATTGACGGCAAGGGCCCGATCGAGGCCACCGAGCGCCGCTTGGCTGAGGTCAAGGCGCCGGGTATCATCCCGCGCAAGTCGGTCCACGAGCCCATGCAGACGGGCATCAAATCCATCGATGCCTTGACCCCCATCGGCCGTGGCCAGCGGGAACTGATCATCGGTGACCGCCAGACCGGCAAGACGGCCATCGCCATCGACACCATCCTGAACCAAAAGCCGATCAACGACCAGGGCGACGACAGCAAGTCCCTGTACTGCGTTTATGTGGTTGTCGGCCAGAAGCGTTCCAGCGTGGCCCAGTTGGTCAAGGTGCTGGAGGAGCGCGGCGCGCTGGAATACTCCATCATCGTTGCTGCCACGGCCTCCGATCCGGCCCCGCTCCAGTTCCTGGCGCCGTATTCTGGTTGCTCGATGGGTGAGTATTTCCGGGACAATGGCATGCACGCGCTGATCATCTATGATGATTTGTCAAAGCAGGCTGTGGCCTACCGCCAGATGTCTTTGCTGCTGCGCCGCCCGCCGGGCCGCGAGGCCTTCCCCGGCGATGTGTTCTACATCCACTCCCGTCTGCTGGAGCGGGCCGCCAAGATGGGTGACGAGGCGGGTAAGGGGTCGTTGACCGCTCTGCCGATCATTGAAACCCAGGCTGGTGACGTCTCCGCATACATTCCGACCAACGTGATCTCCATCACCGACGGTCAGATCTTCCTGGAGACCGAACTGTTCTACAAGGGTGTGCGCCCGGCGGTGAACGTCGGTCTGTCGGTCAGCCGTGTTGGCTCTGCCGCCCAGATCAAGGCTATGAAGCAGGTTGCCGGTACCATTAAACTGGAGCTGGCCCAGTACCGCGAGATGGAAGCATTTGCGCAGTTCGCCTCCGACCTGGATGCGTCCACGCGCCAGCTTCTGGCCCGCGGCGCCCGCCTGACGGAACTGCTCAAGCAGGGGCAGTACAGCCCGCTGCGCGTTGAGGAGCAGATTGTGTCCATCTTCGCCGGCACCAAGGGCTATCTGGACAAGCTGCCCACCGGCGACGTCGTCCGCTTTGAGCGCGAAATGCTCAAAGAGGCCAACGCCACCCAAAGCGATGTGCTGAAGGCCATCGTCTCCGAAGGTAAGCTGACGCCTGAGATCGAGGATAAGCTCCACGCCTTCCTGAAGACGTTCACTGGCAGCTTCAGCTGACAGCACGGCGAGGACAATGCGGTGGAGGGGACAGCCCCTCCGCCCCTGATGCCCGGTTAAGGACTGCACGGCGATGCCAAGCCTCAAGGATCTCAAGCTCCGCATTCGGTCGGTGAAATCGACCCGCAAGATCACCTCGGCCATGAAGATGGTCGCGGCCAGCAAACTCCGCCGCGCTCAGGAGCAGGCAGAGGCGGGGCGCCCCTACGCTGAACGCATGGAGCGGATGATGCAGTCCGTCGCCGGCGGTGTCAGTAAGGACAGTGCCCCGGCCCTTCTCACGGGGACCGGAACGGACACCAAAGTGCTGCTGGTGCTGGTGACGGCCGATCGTGGGCTCTGCGGTGGCTTCAATACCAATGCCTATCGCCATGCCCGAGGCTTGGTGCGCAACCTGATCGGACAAGGCAAGTCGGTGAAGGTGCTGTGCGTGGGCCGCAAAGGCTATGACCAGATGCGGCGCGAGCACCCCGACCTGTTGCTGGACCCCGTGACGGATTATTCCCGCCCGCGGGTGGAGTTTGCCACCGCGCGTGGGGTGATGGAGCGCATCACCGAAATGTTCGCCCTGGGCGAATTGGATGTCTGCCATTTGGTGTTCAACGAGTTCCGATCCGTGATCAGCCAGAAGCCGCTGGATAGCCAGATCGTGCCGCTGGACCTCAGCGACGATGGCTCGGACGACCAGGCCGCCGAAACCGCTGAGAGCGCCGAAACCAAGGCGGGTCCGCGGGTTGAGTATGACTTTGAACCGGATGAGGCGGAGCTGCTGGAAAAGCTGTTGCCGCTGAACCTCTCCATCCAGATCTACCGCGCCATGCTGGAGAGCGCGGCTGGGGAGCAGGCCGCCCGGATGACTGCCATGGACAACGCCACGCGCAACGCCGGCGATATGATTGACCGCCTGACCCTGGAGTACAACCGGACCCGCCAGGCGTATATCACCAAGGAACTGATCGAGATCATCTCCGGTGCTGAGGCGCTCTGACGCCGCCCGCTCCGGACCCCGCAAGAGACATCAGAGAACACCGAACAAGGACGCCAAGGTCATGGAAAACACCGCAAAGGGCAAAGTTACGCAGGTCCTGGGGGCCGTTGTGGACGTCGCGTTTGTGGGCCAGTTGCCGCCCATCCTGAACGCCCTGGAAACCGAGGTGAACGGCCGCCGCATGGTGCTGGAAGTCGCTCAGCACCTGGGTGAGAACGAGGTCCGCACCATCGCCATGGACTCCACCGATGGCATGGTCCGCGGCCAGCAGGTCACCGATACCGGGGCGGCCATCTCCGTGCCCGTGGGGCCGGAAACGCTGGGCCGTATCCTGAACGTCATCGGTGAGCCCATTGATGAGCGCGACGACCTGCCGTTGGGCTCCCTCACCAGCCCGATCCATCGCCCCGCTCCTGATTTCGTGGACCAGTCCACCGAAGCCCAGCAACTGGTCACCGGTATCAAGGTTGTGGACTTGCTCACCCCCTACGCCCGGGGCGGTAAGATTGGCCTGTTCGGCGGCGCTGGCGTCGGCAAGACCGTGCTGATCCAGGAGTTGATCAACAACATTGCCAAGGCGCACGGCGGTGTCTCCGTCTTCGCCGGTGTGGGCGAGCGGACCCGTGAAGGCAACGACCTCTATCACGAGATGAAAGACAGTGGCGTCATCAAGGACGGCGAGGGCTCCAAAGTGGCCCTGGTGTTCGGCCAGATGAACGAGCCTCCGGGCGCCCGTGCCCGGGTCGGCCTCACCGGCCTGACCATGGCCGAATATTTCCGCGACGAGGAAGGCCAGGACGTGTTGTTCTTCGTGGATAACATCTTCCGCTTCACCCAGGCCGGCTCTGAAGTGTCCGCCCTGCTGGGCCGCATCCCGTCCGCCGTGGGTTATCAGCCCACCCTGTCCACGGACATGGGCAATATGCAGGAGCGGATCACCTCCACCAAGAAGGGCTCCATCACCTCCGTGCAGGCCGTGTATGTCCCCGCTGACGACTTGACCGACCCGGCCCCGGCCACGACCTTCGCCCACTTGGACGCCACCACCGTTCTCAATCGCTCCATCGCGGAAAAGGGTATCTACCCGGCCGTGGACCCGCTGGACAGCACCAGCCGGATCCTGGACCCGCAGGTTGTGGGTGAAGAGCACTACCGCACCGCCCGTGACGTCCAGGAAGTGCTGCAGAAGTACAAGAGCCTGCAGGACATTATCGCGATCCTGGGCATGGATGAACTGTCCGAGGATGACAAGTTGGTGGTGGCCCGCGCCCGCAAGATTGAGCGCTTCCTGTCCCAGCCGTTCCACGTCGCTGAAGTGTTCACCGGCAGCCCCGGCATCCTGGTGGATGTGAAGGACACCGTGCGCAGCTTCCGCGCCATCGTTGACGGCGAGTATGACCACCTGCCCGAGGCGGCCTTCTACATGGTTGGCACCATCGAGGATGCGGTGGCCAAGGCCGAGAAGCTGGCCCAGCAGGCCGCGGCCTGATCCCCTTATCCTTGTTGAGGAGCCAGGATCATGGCCGAAGACAAGACGTTCGAGTTGGAAGTGGTATCGCCGGAGAAGCTGCTTTTCTCCGAGCGGGCCGGCATGGCCACCATTCCCGGCTCCGAAGGTGAGTTCGGTATCTTCGCCGACCATGTGCCGTTGGTGGCCAGCCTGAAGGCCGGTGTCGTGAGGGTCTACAGCGATAAGGGCACGACGCTGGCCCGGCGCGTGTTCATCGCCGGTGGTTTCTGCGAAGTCACCAAGGACCGCGTGGCCTTGTTGGTGGAAGCCGCCACGCCTGTGGAAGACCTGGACAGCGCCGCCGTCGCCGAAGAGATCCGTACCCTGGAGTACGACATCGAGCACGGCAAGGACCTGAACCCGGTGGAACTCCAGCGCTTGAAGGAGAAGCTCTCCGTCGCCCAGGCCAAGGCCAGCGCGCTGGCCCACTAGGCCGCCTTGGTTGAAGGGACCGGTGGGGTCGCCCGATCATGGGCCACACCATCGGCCCCGGCGGATTGTGAGCGTTGAAATGCTAAGGGCAGGGACCGACGACGGTCCCTGCTTTTTGTTTTGCGGCGCAAAAGTGCGCGATGGGGCGCGCCCGTGTCAGGGCGCACGGCGCGCACTCATCGCTGACAGCAGTGGACACCGATCTGCAATCGGCGCTCCTGGTGGTCGCTCGGATGATCCCCTCCGTGGCGTTGCCACCACGGCGTCCTACGCTCTCGGCACGCAGGCCAACGCCACGCCTGCCAGCGCCTAAGACGGTTTATGCGCTGTCCTTGCGGCGCCTGATTTCAGCAAAGACCTCCGCAGCCGAGCGGCCGGCTTGGCCCAGCGCTGCGGCAATGCGGGGATCACCGCTGCGCAGGAAGGGGTTGGCGGCGGTCTCCGCCTTGATTGTTGTGGGCACGGTGGGGCGTCCGGCCTGGCGGGCATCACGGATGGCGGCGATGGCCGCGCTGAGGGCTTGGTCCTCGCCCTGGCCCAGGCTCTCGCTGAACAGGCTTTCGGCGAAACGGGCGTTGGCTTCGGAATATTCGTGGGCGCAGTAGACCAACGTGTCGGGGGCAAGGGCAGCCAACTGGCTCAGGCTCTCCCACATCTGGGGCAGCGTGCCTTCAAACACCCGCCCGCAGCCCAGCACAAACAGCGTATCGCCGCTGAAAAGCTGCCCTGGCCCAGTCTCGTCGCCGGCCAGATAATAGGCAATGTGGCCCAGCGTATGGCCTGGCGTGTCCAGCACCGTGGCCTCAAGCGCACCGATCGCCAGGGTCTGTCCGGCAGACACGGCCACATCCAGTGGCGGCAGGCGGCTGGCATCGGCGGCGTTGCCCACCACTGTGGCGCCTGTCAGCTCCTTCAGGCGCTTCACCCCCCCGGTATGATCCCCGTGATGATGGGTGAGCAGGATCATGTCCAAGCGCCCGCCGGTGGCGCTCAGCGCGTCCTCCACCGGTCCCGCTTCGCCAGGGTCAACCACCACACGCACCCCGCTGCGGGGCTCCGTGGCCAGAAAGATGTAGTTACTTTCGAAAGCGGGGAGCAGGTCGACGTCAAGCATGGGATTTCACCACACGGCTGAGGGTGGAGAGATGAACGCGCCAGCGCCAGCGCAGGAACAGACCCAGCAGAGCGGCCTGGATAGCCCCCAAGGCCAGCGTGGGCACCATATCGCCCTGGAAATTGACCATAGGGGTGATCTGCTGCAGCGCGGCCTGCAAGCGGGCAGCCACGTCCGCAATGGGTAACTGGTACTTTTCGGCCAGTGTCGACAGTGTCTGGGCAATGGTTGGCAAAAGGATGTAGAGCACCATCAGCACCGCGAACCCCGTCCAATCACTGCGCCACTTTCGGGCCCCCAGGCCTGCGGCATAGACCAGTAGGATGTCCCGAACGAAATAGACCACGAGGCTAAGGCCGGCCAGGGCGGCGGTTTCTGTGGCCACCGGCAGTGCCACACCGGGCAACTTCACCGCCGGCGCCGGCTGCCACAGCAGCGCGATCCCGTTACCCGCCCCCAGCAGGATGACCACAAGCAAGCTGCCCAGCCACAGGGGGGAGAGGCCCCAGGCCCGGCGCAGATCGCCTTGGCCCAGATGACGCAGCAGCCAGCGGGTGCGCACCGTGTCCTTCACCTCCAGGAAGAGCGCCAGATAGCCCGCGATCAACACTCCCACCAGCGGCAGCCACAGGTCTGCCAGGGGCTCCGCCAAGGGCAGTGCCGGCGCGAATCCCGCCATGAAGCCCGCCAGCAGCAGGCAGAAGAGCGGCCAGATCCACGGCAGCGGCCGATAGAGGATTTCCACCGCCGTCATGCGCCACAGCCCGATGGCGGCCGCACTGCTGGCGAAGATCAGGATGACCGTGCGGTAGGCCTCCTTGTCCAGGGTCATGCCATACCAGAGATAGCCCAGGCTGCTGGTCTGTTGCAGGATGGCGCTCAGCATCGGGGACTGGAAAGGCAGCGGTCGGTCGCCCAGGTGCAGCATCAGCCCCACGGCCACGGCGAGCCCCCCGATATGAGCCATCGCAATCCGCACCCGCCGATCGAAGCGGCTTTTTCGGGCAAGGGCAATGGATAGCGTCATGCCCACCATCTGACCGATGAGGCAGGTGGCCGCCATCAGCCAAACCGGGTCCAACATCTCAGGTCCGGGGCTGGTCAAGCTGCGGGCATAGCCCAACCCCGCCAGAATCCAAATCCCCAGGTACCAGGCAAAACAGGTGGCCCCCAGCAGCTTACCCAGCGCCAGGGCGGCCGCGGAAAGACTGACCTGACGCTGTGCCTCCCAGGTGCCCAGGCGGATTTCCTCGGGAACGGCACTGCTGGCGCGGCGGATGCCATGCACCCCCAAGGCCAAAAAGGCACCGATGCGCGTCCAATCCTCCAGTGGTTTGGGATTGGCGCCGGAGAGAACGGCGATAAGGGCGAGGCCGGTGAGGATCAGCAGGGGGGCCCCGACCATCCGCATGGGCGTCAGCTCCAGCCAGATGTTGCGCAGCAGCTCAGGATTGATCAGCCCTGATTGCACGAGGCGTCGCCCGGCTCGGCGGCGGGAACCGCCTTTGGCCAGGGATCTAGGGGCGGAGGCGGGAGACGCTGGGCTCATGCGGCTTCCGCCCCCGCGGTCAGTTGTTCGATGCTGAGTTCCTCGGCCGCACCGAACAGGCGGGCCATATAGGCTTCCTTCAGGCGCCCGGCGGAGGTTTCCGGCGCGAAGCCGCTCACGGGAACCCCGGCCAGGATCAGGGTGCGCAAAAGGGCAGCGTGGGTTTCCGGATCCTCTGGCAGGATCAGGCGTGCGGTTCGTCCATCCACCACCTCCACCTCGATGGCGGGGTCATGGGCGGCAATGGCTCGGGACAGCGTCTCTAACGGGTGGGCAAGGGTGAGGATCGCAGCCGCCCGACCGCTACCGATCAAGGCGCTGGCCTGATCAATGGGGCGATAGTCCACGATACGCCCGCGGCGCAGGATCAGGAGGTGAGTGGAGTAGTCCTCCAACTCGCTGAGGATGTGGCTGGAGACCAGCAGCGTCATCCCGTCCGCCCGCAGGCGACGCAGCACCCCGGAGAGGCTGTCCCGCGCCTCCGGGTCGAGGCCGCTGGCCGGCTCATCCAGGACCAGCACCGGGGGCTCATGAAGGATCGTCTCTGCGATGGCTAGCCGCTGGCGCAGGCCGCGGGAGAGTTGGCCCGCTTGCATCTCCAGTCGATCGGCGATGTCCAGCCGCCGGGCGGCCCGCAGGATTGCAGCCTCGGCCTTGGCGCCCCGCATCCCCATGGCCAGGGCCCGATAGGTAAGAGACTGGCGCAGCGTGAGTTGGTCATACAAGCCGAACTGGTCCGGCAGATAGCCGATGGTGCGTCGCGCGCGGCGGGGGTGGCGCAGGACGTCGATACCTCCAACCCGGATGTCGCCTTGCATCGGCTGATCAATCCCACTGATGCACCGCATCAGGGTGGTCTTACCGGCGCCATTGGGGCCGATCAGGGCCGTGATGCTGGCGCGGGGGATGTCAAAACTCACCCGATCCAAGGCGCGCAGACCCGGATAATCATAGATCACGCGGTTCACGCGGATCATGCCGGTCTCGATACCCGATGGGGGAAGGTCAGGCACAGATGCAGGCGCCGTCGGGGGCGCAGTCGGGGTCACTGACGGGGGAACGTCGGGGCCTCGGGGTGACAGGGGGGCATCCTCTGGCATGGCTGTCGCTTGGCTCCCCCGATAATGCTGTGCCTGACGGTGAGGCCGCTTGAGATGCCGTCAGTTGGTCCTGCACTGTTGGCTGACCCGTTGGGTCAGACGACGCATGGCGGCGCTGTAGGCTGGGCCGTGGGCTGTCCCCAGCACCTCAGCTGCCTCTCGGTCGCGGCCGGTCAAGTGCATAAACAGCACATCGCGCTGCAGAGGGCTCATTTCCTGCTGCGCAATGGCGACAAAGCACCCACAGGTCTCAGCATCGCCCCCGCCCTCCATGACGCTGCGGCAGGCGGCCAATAGGTCAACATTATCCACCGCAGCGGCGGGGGAGGCCAGAACACAGGACAGCAGGGTGAGGATCAGGGCGCGTTTCATGGGGCGCACCGTGCCCCAAGGCACGGGACTTGTAAACGCCCCAAGGCACGGGACTTGTAAACGCCCCAAGGCAGGGGACTTGTAAACGCCCCAAGGCAGGAATGATGCGGGCGCGCGTGCGGCAAGGTTATGGGCGATCTGGCAGCAGGTCAGGGACTAGGCGGCGGTAGTGCCTTAGGGTCACCGGTTGACTCTGGGTCAGCGGTGGACCTCCTCAGCGCGGATGGGTCCTCAAGCCGCCACTGCGGCCACCGCCTGCGCCTGGGGTTCGGCCAGAGTGACAGCTCTCAGGCTGCCCCCGACATCGGCCAAGTCGTGGGCTGACGCGCGCACGATCTCCCTGTCCGGCAGGGCCGCGGCCAGGATGCGCCCGGCCTCCCGATCCTGGGGATCGCCATATTCCGGCACGATCAGCGCCCCTTCCACAAACACGAAATCTGTGTAGCTGCGCACTGAGACCGCGCCATCGCTGCGGCGAGCGGTCTGTGGTAAGGGGATGGACACAACCCTTGGCGCAATCCCCTGGGCATCCACAGCCTGGGAGAGGGCCTTGTGGGCAGCGGACAGGCTGCCATGATCCGGGTGGTCCGGGTCGTCGGGCACGGCGGCGATGGCCACGATGCCCGGCGCCAGGAACCGCGCCACCGGCGACACGTGACCCACCATGGGATCGCCCGCCAGCCCTCGCGGCAAGGTGATCAACTGGGTTGACCCGGTATAGGCCATCAACAGGCGCTCCACCTCCTGCCGGGTGAGCCCCAGATCCCGGCGATCATGGCGCAGGAACTCCTCCGTCACCAGCAGGCATCCGGCACCATCCCCCTGGATCGCTCCGCCCTCGCAGATGATGGGGGCGCGAAAGCGCGGCAGGCGCAGGTGATCCAGCAGCGTCGCGGCAACGCCGTCATCCTGCTCCAGGCCAGCGGCCAATCCGCCCCAGCCGTTGAACATCCAGTCCACCCCGGCCAAGGCGCCGGTTTGGCCATGGCGCACGAACACGGGCCCCGTGTCCCGGACCCGCCCGGTGCGCAGCGGCATCGGCAGGATGTCGATCCCCCGCCCCAACATCAGCGAGGCATCGGTCAGTTCCCCGGGTGGGCAAAGTACGGTGACAGGGCAGAAACTCAGCAGGATGCGGGCCATGCGGGCCATGGCCTCCCGCGCGCGGGTCATGGCCTTGCTGTCCTTGACAAAGACAGGGCAGGGCCAGCCCAGCCAGAGCCGCCGAGCCGGCTGGAATTCCGGCACTAGGCACCAGCCCCCAGCAAGAGGCGTTGCCCCCATCTCTGGCGGTGTTGCGCCCGTCGCCGAAGGGGGCGCCGCCATGCGCAAGGGGGGTGACGTAGTCTGAAAGGCGTCGTTGCTCATGGGGCCAACTCTCTCAGGGCGGGGGCCGATTTGCGTGTCGGTCTTTGATTTTGTCGAGGGTCGCCGGGCCGAGCGGGCGCGGTCACAAGGCTTTATTATACGTCGCACGGGTCAGGTTGGCGAGCCCTTGTTGAACGCCAGACCCGCGCCAGCGGTTCCGGGCGTGCGGATGCTGCGGGCTCACTCTCGCCTCAACGCGCTCTGGGTCCCGCGCCTCTCGACGGGCCCTCCCCCTTCATGCGGAGGGGGACTTCTCGGGCATCCAGGACCGACCCCGCCGCCATCTCCACAAGCAGCAGCGTCCTTGCGGCGCATACGGCATCCCGCAAGGCAGGGTCAACTGTCGCCTCCACCGCCAGCCGCCGCCGACGTTGAAGCAGCAGCACCATCTCCCCGGTGGCAGGATCGACGACCAACGCCTCGGCTGCGGCGGGCAG
>CAZCBM010000086.1:0-12686 GCA_964496805.1 uncultured Rhodospirillales bacterium
CGGGTGGTGTTCGCGGAAGGGGAGGACCCCCGCACGATCCGCGCCGCGCTGGCCTTCCGCCAGGCGGGCTATGGCCAGCCGATCCTCATCGGCCGCCAGAACCAGATTCAAGAGACCATGGCCGATCTGGGCCTCGCGCCCTCCACCCCGTTGGAGATCGTCAACGCCGCCAACTGGGACTACAACGCCGACTACACCGACTATCTGTACAAGAAACAGCAGCGCAACGGCCTGCTGCATCGCGATTGCCAGCGGCTGATCAACCTGGACCGCAACGTGTTTGGGGCCAGCATGTTGGCCCATGGGGATGCCGATGCCCTGGTCACGGGCCTGACCCGAAACTTCTGGACCTGCTTCAAGGACCTGCGGTTGGTGTTGGATCGGCGGGAAGACCATGTGGCCTTTGGCATGGCCACGGTGGTGTTTAAAAACCGCACCATCTTCATCGCCGACACCGCGGTCCATGAACTGCCGGATTCTGAGGTACTGGTGAAGATCGTCACCCAAGCGGCGGCCGCCGTGCGTCGCCTGGGGCATGAGCCGCGGGTGGCGCTGCTCAGCTTTTCCAACTTTGGGGCGCCGCAACTCTCCCGGGTGGAGCCGCTGAAGCAGGCCGTGGAATCGCTGCGCGGCATGAACCTGGACTTTGAGGTGGACGGCGAAATGGGGGCGGACATCGCCCTGGACTATGATTTGATGCGCCGCCTCTATCCCTTCTCGCGCCTCACCGGCCCGGCCAACGTGCTGGTCATGCCGGGCATGCATGTGGCCAACATCTGCTACAAGATGCTGCGGATGCTGGGCGGCTGCACCACCATCGGTCCCTTCCTGGACGGGCTGGAAAAGCCGGCCTTTATCGCCCCGCTGGGCGCCACCGTGAACGACGTGGTCAATCTGGCCGCCCTCGCCGCCTATGAGAGCACCACCAGGCGATGAACATCGCGATGTGGTCCGGGCCGCGCAATCTGTCCACGGCGCTAATGTACAGTTTCGGCGCCCGGCCTGACTGCGCGGTCTGGGACGAGCCCTATTACGCCGCCTATCTGGCCCGAACCGGCCTGGACCACCCCATGGCGGCGGAAATCCTGGCAACCTATGATCAGGATCCGGCGCGCATCGCAGCCCGCTGCCAGGGGCCAGCCCCGCAGGGCCGAACAGTGTTTTACCAAAAGCACATGACCCAGCACATGCTGCCGGGTTTTGACCTGGCGTGGCTGGCTCAGGTGACCAACGTGTTCCTGATCCGCCATCCGGCACGGGTCATCGCCAGCTATCATGCCAAGCGGGAGAACCCGACGCTGGAGGATGTGGGCTTCCCCCGCCAGGCCGACCTGTTCACCCATGTGGCCCGTCTGACCGGCACGCTGCCGCCCGTACTGGACAGTGCCGACCTGCTGCGGTCGCCAGAGGCCATGCTGCGACGGCTGTGCCAGCGGATCGGCTTGGCCTTTGATCCCGCCATGCTGACCTGGCCCTCCGGCGGCCATCCCCAGGATGGTCTCTGGGCCCCGGTCTGGTATCAGGCCGTTCATGCCTCCACCGGCTTTGGCGATCCCCCCGGCCCCTTGCCGGAGGTGCCGCCGGACCTGGTGCCGGTGCTGGAGGCCAGCCTGCCGCTCTATGAGGCGCTGAAGGCCCACGCCATCACCCCGGACGATGCTGAAGACCCTGGGGTCGCTCCCTGATCTCAGGCCATCTCACTCCCCCCAGACAACACCCCCAATCCCTCATGACCGCCACCCCGCTTGTCCCCCCTGCCACCACCCATGATGCCGAGGATGACCCCCGCAACCAGGACATTCTGATCTGGGTCAATGGCCAGTTGGTCCCCCGGCATCAGGCGGTAGTCAGTGTCTACGACAGCGGATTCCTACTGGGCGACGGTATGTGGGAGGGGATGCGGCTGTACAGGGGGCGTTGGGCCTTTCTGGACGCCCACCTGGACCGGCTATACGAGAGTTGCAAGGCCATCAGCCTGGACATCGGCCTCAGTCGCCCGGCGTTGGTGGACGCCCTGGACGCCACCGCGGCCGCCAATGGCATGACTGATCATGCCCATTGCCGACTGATGGTCACCCGGGGCGTCAAGGTGCGACCGTTCCAGCACCCGTCCCTGTCCCGCTCCGGCCCCACCCTGGTCATCATCGTCGAGCATTCCCGCCCGGCCAAGGGCCTGGGGCAGCGGGGCGTGACGCTGGCCACGGTCCCCCAGGTGCGCGGTCTGCCCATGAGCCAGGATCCCCGCTACAACAGTCACTCCAAGCTCAATTGCGTCATTGCCTGCCTGCAAGCAGAGCAGGCCGGTGCTGATGAGGGATTGATGCTGGACCCCCATGGCTTCGTGAACACCACCAATGCCTGTAACTTCTTCATTGTTCGAAAGGGAGAGGTTTGGACCTCCACCGGGGATTACTGCATGAACGGGATCACAAGGGGCAATGTCCTGCGCCTGTGCCGCGAGAATGGAATCGTTGCTTTTGAAAAGAACTTCAGTCTGGTGGATGTGTACGGGGCAGACGAAGCGTTCTTGACCGGCAGCTTTGGCGGTCTGACGCCCGTGCGCCAGGTGGATGGCAAACCCGTGGGCACAGGCGCTGAGGGAGGCAGCACTGACGGGGGCAGCACTGGGGGGGCCGGCCCTGTAACCCGCCGGCTCCAAGCCCTCTATCAGGACCTGATCCACCGGGACACGGCTGGCTGATCAGCCGGATCACCCGCCCCCACCCCCACCATCGGGAGCTCCTGCCCTGCAAGTTCCGGCAAGAGCCCTTTGCGCGGCAAAGGAGTCAGCGCAAGCGCGCTGGCACCCACGGCAGAGTCGTTCCAATGGGCTGGGGCGGCCGGTTGGGGCGCAGGGGGCTGGTGCAGTCTCTATCTCTCTCTCGCCGCGACGCGCTCTATTCCTGAGCCAGGGCGTGGGCAAGGCAGGCGGCATGATCGGGGGCGAAGTCTTGGGCACGCCACCACGCCTCTGTGGCGGCCAAGCGCCGGCCAAGGCTCGGGCCCGGCGCAACCCCCGCGGCAATCAGGTCCCGCCCCTGCACGGGCAAGCGGGGCGGCGTCCACCCGGCCAGCCGCTCCAGCGCCTCGCCCATCGCCTGGACGGACACGCGGCCCGTCGTGGCTTGAAGCAGCAGCGCCGCGCGCACCGTCTCCGGCCCCTGGCCGTAGGCCTGATCGCGAACGGTCTGCCGGGTGAGCGGCAGGGTCAGAAGACGGGGCAGCGACACCAGGCTCTCAGCCTCGGCATTGCTCAGGCGCCAGCGCTCCGCCAAGCCCGCCAGCGCTGCCTGGTCCGCGCGCGGGGCCAGCAGCGCCGCCAGACGCCAGACAGGCTGGCGCAGCAGGGGCGCGGTTTCCCCATCAAGGGGCAGGGTCAGCATCCGATCCAACTGCACACCCGTCCCCCGATGGGGCAGATGGACATCCAGGGCGCTGGTGGCCACCAATTCATCCCAACTGGCGCCCGGCCGCGGCCCCCCCAGCAACCGCTTGACCTCGCCCCAGATCCGCTCCCCGGAAAGGGTATCCACCCGCGATGCGGCGCGCCGACACGCCGCCAGCGCCTCAGGATCGGCTGGCCCCTGATCGAAGCGGGCGCGGAACCGAAAATAGCGCAGCAGCCGCAGGACATCTTCCGCCAGGCGCTGATCCGCCTGACCAATAAACCGCACCCGGCCGGCGGAAAGGTCCGCCAACCCCTGCCCCAGTGGATCATGCACCCGTCCATCCGGTCCGGCGTAGAGGGCATTCATGGTGAAATCCCGTCGCCCCGCATCCTCTGCCCAGTCACGGCTGAAGGCGACGACAGCGCGCCGGCCATCGGTGGAGACATCGCGGCGCAGGGTGGTGACCTCCACGGGCTGACCTTCGTGGATAACGCTCACGGTGCCATGGTCGATCCCGGTGGGAACCGTCTTCAGCCCAGCAGCCTGAGCCCGCTGGATCACGGCCGCGGGCTCCAGCAGCGTGGCCACATCCACGTCATGCACCGCAACGCCCAGCAGCGAATCCCGAACACACCCCCCCACCATCCGGGCCGTCTCCCCCGCCTGGTCGCCCAGGGCGGTCATGACGCGGCGGGCGAGGGGTGGAACATCGATCGTCACCGGCCTGTTCATCCGGCAACCGCCAGCAGGCGTTTGCGCAGGGCCGCCAGAATGCTGGCCGTGGCCCCCCAAACCACGGCCTCACCGGCCCCTGTTTCAATGGGAAAGGCAGGTGACGACAGGGTTTCCCCATTGTGATGCCACTGGATGCGCCCGGGGTCATGGGGGCCAAGGAGGTCACCCAGCGGCAGCCATAGGATGCGCTCCACCTCCCGCGGATCAGGGGTCAACAGCGGGGGTCTTCGGGTGGCGGCGACATAGGTCTCAATCAGAAAACCGGTGCCGGTGACCTGATCATCTGCACGGCCCAGAAGGTCAACGCCGTTGCACGCCAAGCCCACTTCCTCCCGCGCCTCCCGCAGGGCCGTGGCCAGCCCATCGGCATCCTCCGGGTCCCGGCGCCCGCCGGGAAAGCTGATCTGGCCCGCATGCATGGCCAGTTTCGCCGACCGCTCCGTCAGCAGCACCCCGCACCCCTCCTGTGCGGCCGGCAACGGCGCAAAGAGAACCAGGACCGACGCCTGCCGCAAGCCGGGGGTGGGGCAGGAAAATGGGTTTAGGAGGCCAGGGGGCGTCGCGGCGAGGGCACGCCGGATCAGGTCGGGATCGGTCTTCACCCAGGGGCTTCCTCGTCGAACACCTGTCCCAGAGGGAAGAACAACCCCTGGGACCAGACCCCGAAGGTGGTCTCGCCCCCCTGGTGGGCGGGCGCTGGGCAAGCCATCTCCGCCAGCGCATAGGTGACTGCCCGGTCCAGCCGCGCAGAAAGCCCACGATCCAAGGCGACATAGGGGACCGGCAGGTCCTCCGGGCCATAGGGCCAGAGGCTTAGTGGATGATGGCGACCCACCGTCACCCGCTCCCCAATATTGGTGGTCAGGTGCAGGGTTTGGCCTTGGCCCTCCCCCTCTGCCTCCAGGTCGATGGCCAGGAACGGGGCGTCCTCCACCTGGATCTCCCCATATTCGGCGGGGGTGCGCAGCCAATAGGTACCATCTTCGGCCCGGCTGAGAACGCTGGCAAACAGCTTGACCAACGCTGGTCGCCGGATGGGCCGTCCATTGTGGAACCAGGTGCCATCAGCCGCGATGCGGATGTCGTAGGTCTCCAGCGTCGGTGCCCGGCGGGCTGGCCGATCAGCGGGGGCATCGTTGGCCGCCGGGGATGGGGAAGAGGGCAACGCAGAAGGGGGCTTGCTGCCGGTGTCGCTCATGGGGGAGGGCCTCCCGGACCGGTGATCAGAGTATCCCCGGGCATATGGGGCGCCCGGGGCGCGCGCGCCAGAGCGTAGGACCCCAAAGTGGCTACGCCACGAAGGGTATCATCCGAGCGACCACAAATAAGCTACAGCATGGGGCGCCGATTCCAAATCAGCGTCCGATGCTGTAGGGGGGAGGGGGCCAGCCGCCGGCATTGGACAAGCGGCAAGAGGCCCGTCGGGCGGGCATCCCGTCCGCTGGACATTCGCTCTGTCGATCCGCCAGGCAGGACGCGGCCAGACCCGACGGTGGGACAGGGTTAGCGCCGGGAAAGAGTCAGCGCCGGCACGTCGTCGGCATGGGCGGCCAGCAGGGCCGCGTTGTAGCGGGCAGGCTGGTTCAACAAGGCCACGGCGGCGTCAAGGCTGGCATCAGGCAGATCCGGGGTTGAGGGACAGAACGCCCGCAACTGTGCCAACGCCTCCTCGTCCCGTGGGCCACGGCGACGCAGATCAATCAGCGCCGGCTTGGTCTGCAACGCCTCAGCCAACACGTCACTGGCGGTGGTGCCCTGGACATCCGCCGTGCACAGGTAGGGCGTGACCCCCTGTTCGTTCAGCAGATAGTCCTTCGGGGTGTAGATCAGCGACCAGGTCAGCAGCAGTTCGCCCCCATTGGGCAGGCGGGTGACGGTCTGGACGGATCCCTTGCCATAGGTGGAGGAGCCGGCAATCAGCGCGCGCCCATTTTCCTGCAGGGCGGCGGCCACCACCTCCGCGGCAGAGGCCGAGCGGCCATCCACCATCACAATCATCGGCTGATCGGGAACAAGCTGGCCGGCAGTGGCGCTGAAGCGCTGGAAACTGCCGGGATGGCGCCCGCGGGTGGAAATCACGGGACCGGAGTCCATGAACAGGCTGACCACGTCCACGGCCTGGTCCAGCAGCCCACCGGGGTTGCCCCGCAAATCCAGGATGATGGCGCGGGGCGGTGTCGCGCTGCGGTTCAGCGCCTCCAACTTCTCTTCCAGGCGGCGGGCGGTCTCGCTGGTGAACCGTGACAGGCTGATCACGGCGACACCGTCGATGACGCGGGTGGACAGGAAGGTGGGGATGACCTTGTCGCGGATCAACTCAAACTGGCGGACCTCGCCGCGCCGATCCACGGCGATGAACACGCTGCTGCCGATCTCCCCGCGCACCTGCTCGCCCAGTTCTTCCGCCGACAGCGGGCCCGCCTCGCTGCCATTGACCGACAGAATGATGTCACCGTCCCTGATGCCACTGCGCGCGGCGGGACCATCCTCGAACACCGTGATCACAATGTGCTGATCGTCCCGCTTCTCAAACGTCAAGCCGATGCCGCCGTAGCCATTGCGGCGCCCCCGTTCCGACCGGGCCCGGCTGGCGGAGATATAGCGGCTGTAGGGGTCCAGTTCCCGGACCATGCCACCCATCATCAGTTCATAGGTGGTTTCGCTGTCGAGACTGGCCAACTGAGGGCTCACCCCCCGGGCCTGGGTCAGGATGTCAACGGTCAGCGACGCCCAGTCGGACGGATCCTCTGTCCCCGGGCGGGGGAAACTGGCCACCAGGGCGGGCCCCTTGAACAAGCGCACCTGATCGCCTTCAAAAACCACCTGAAGGGTCTCGTCCTGGGTGCGCAGCGCGTCTGTGCTGCGGGAGGTGAGGGTCACCATATCGATATCCCGGACGTAATAGTCCTGGATGCGGTCATAGGCGACGGCGAACATGTCCGCGTCCCGTGCGGACTGGACCACAGGACCGCTGGAAACCGGCACGGTGGCGCACCCGGCCACCACCAGCAGCAGGGCCACAAGGCTGAGACGTCCGATGATACCGGAGAGCGGGAACCGGCTTAACCCTTGATGCGATTGGCCCATTGTATTGCCAAAACGCCTCCTTTGATGCGTGGCAGCAGCCACAAGCATAGCCCGACCATGACCGGGATCCAAATCACCAACATGATAGAGAATGATACGCTGACCCATTGATCGACCGTTAAAGCCACGGGCGCCAAAATGTGCGCGGCGAGGAACAGGGTCAGATAGGCCGGCGCATCATCGGTGCGGTACTCGCCCGTGTCCAGTCCGCAGGTGGGACAGTGAGGCACCAGTTTCAAGTAACGCTGATAAAGGGTCTTCTGGCCACAACTGGGGCACCGTTGAGCCAACCCGCGCCGCAGCGCCTGCTTCCAGTCCCGCTTTTCCGGGCCGCCGCCAGTGTCCGGCTCAGGCCCGACCGGCTCAGGCCCGTCCGCCCCCTCTGACAAGCGGGTCGCTGGCTGATCGGTAGACACGCTGGACGGTGGCTGGGACATCATGAGGGGCGCTCAACAGGCATGGGAAGGCACGGGAAGGCCCCCGGGTGGAGGAGGGCGGGCGCGCAGGCGGTTCGGCCATCGCCGGCGCCTTGGGAACAAGACAGACCCTTCAGGGCAATCACCGCAAAAAGGTGAGGCGGACGCTGCCACTGAGCAAGGCGGTGCGCCACTTGTGCACAGGGTCGGCCTCAGGGGGGAGGCCTTGCCAGCCCTCCCCCTCGGGCCAATCATACCACGCCGCCTCCGTGCCGTCCTGCTTCAGGTGCATCACAACCAGGGGCTCGCCGCCGCACGGGGGGCGCTCCGGCACCGAGTCGCTTTGGGTCACCAAGAGCCATCCCAGCCCCGGCGCCTGAACCAGGTCCGTGAGGCCGCTCACGTCTCCTCCCAAGGCGGCGTCTCGTCCGCAGGCCCTCCACCCGTTTTCCCGTCTTCCGTTCTTTTGGGGGCCGTCTTTGCGGCAGCAGGCTTCTTCGCCGCCGCTTTACTGGCCGGGGCTTTCTTGGCGGCCGTTTTTCGGGCCGCTGGCTTTTTGGCCGTGGCTGGCGTTTCGGTGCCGTCCTTCGCGGGGCTGGCTTTAGATTTGCTGGTGGCGGCTTTTTTGGCCGGTGCCTTCTTGGCCGGTGCTTTCTTACCAACCCCGGCCTTTGCCGCCTTCTCTGCCAGGATCTCCACCGCACGCTCCAGGCTGAGCGCATCGGGCGTCAGGTCCTTGGGCAGGGTGGCGTTGATTTTGCCCATCTTCACATAGGGGCCGTAGCGACCATCGTGGACCGTGATCGCCTCCCCGCTCTCGGGATGGGCGCCCAGGTCTTTCAATGGCTTGGCCGCTGCCCCGCGGCCGCCGCCGCGCTTGGCGGGCGCCTCTGCAATAACAGTGACCGCCCGATTGAGCCCGATGACCAGAACGCTGTCATCATCCTTGGGGAGGTTCACATAGCGATCGCCGTGCTTGAGATAAGGACCAAACCGACCGATGGCGGCGGTGATCGGCTGCCCATCCTCAGGATGCACGCCCACGTCCCGCGGCAGGGACAGCAACCTTAGCGCCGTCTCCAGATCAATTTCGGCCAGAGACATCCAGTCCAGCAGACTGGAGCGCTTGGGTTTTTCCTTGGGCGCCTTCTTCTTGCCCTTGGGCGGCTCTTCAGCCGCAACCCCGGGCTCCTCCGGCTTTGGCCCCAACTGAACATAGGGACCATAGGGGCCATTTTTGGCAAACACAGGCAAGCCGGTTTCCGGGTCATCACCCAGGTGCCGTTCACCGGTCCCCCCGGCTTTCTCGGCTTCTTCGGCGTCCGCAGGGACCTCCAGCGGGCGGGTGAAGGTGCACTGGGGATAGTTGGAACAGCCGATGAAGGCGCCATTGCGGGCCAGTTTCAGGCCCAGGCGCCCCTCTTTGCACGCCGGGCAAGCCCGCGGGTTTTCCACCTGTGAGCCATCGCGGTAGGTGCTGGGGAAGAAATGGTGCCCAAGCTCTGCGTCCAGAACGTCAATGACGTCGCTGATTTTCAGATCCTTGGTTTCATCCACCTTGCTGCTGAAGGCCATCCAGAAGGCCCGCAGCACCTCCCGCCAGTCCACCCTGCCACCGCTGATATCGTCCAACTGCTCTTCCAGTTGGGCGGTGAAATCATACTCCACATAGCGCTCGAAATAGGCCTCCAGAAAGGCCGTCACCAAGCGGCCCCGATCCTCCGGCACGAAGCGGCGGCTGTCCAACTTCACATAGGCGCGGTCCTGAAGCAGTTGCAGGACGCTGGCGTAGGTGGACGGGCGGCCGATGCCCAATTCCTCCATGCGCTTGACCAGGCTGGCCTCGCTGTAGCGCGGGGGGGGCTGGGTGAAATGCTGGGTGGGGCTGACGCTCTCAGTGACCAGCGCCTGCCCCTTGGAGAGCGCAGGCAAGCGACGGTCGCGGTCGTCCCCCTCCTCCTCGCCCGGTGCGGGGTCCTCCTTCACCTCAGCACCATAGACCTTCAGGTGGCCTTCAAAGGTCAGGATGGAGCCGGTGGCGCGCAGGGTCAGGGTGCCATCACGGCTGACCATGTCCACAGCCACCTGCTTGAACACAGCACTTTCCATCTCGCACGCCATGGTCCGGCGCCAGATCAGGTCATAGAGACGCTGCTCGTCCTTGCCGACGCCGGCGACCGACCCCGGCTTGCGGGTGATATCCGTGGGGCGGATGGCCTCATGGGCCTCCTGAGCGTTCTTGGCCTTTGATTTATAGAGAATGGGCTGCGGCGGCACGAACTGCGGACCATAGTCGGCTTTGATCAGGTCACGGACCTCCCGGATGGCCTCATCGGACAGGTTGGTGCCATCTGTCCGCATGTAGGTGATCAGGCCAGCCTCATAGAGCCCCTGGGCGCAGCGCATGGTGTGGGAGGCGCTGTAACCCAGGCGGCGGGAGGCCTCCATCTGCAAAGAGGAGGTGATGAACGGCGGCTGGGGTCGGCGCTTGACCTGTTTCTCCTCGATGTCCGCCACCGTGAAGCCTTGGCCACGGATGCGGGTCGCCAGCGCCGAGGCCTCAGCTTGAGTCTTGATGGACAGCCTCTCCAGTTTCCGGCCATCGGCGATGCTCAGACGGGCCGGCACCGGCTCCCCGCCTTCAGTATGCAGGATGGTGGGCAGGGACCAGTATTCCTGGGGCTTGAACCGCTCGATCTCCAGTTCGCGCTCGCAAATCAGGCGCAGGGCGACGGACTGGACCCGACCCGCGGATTTGGAGCCGGGCAGCTTGCGCCACAGAACGGGCGACAGCGTGAACCCCACCAGGTAATCCAGCGCGCGGCGCGCCAGATAGGCATGCACCAGGGCCTCATCAATGCGCCTTGGGTTCTTCAGGGCGGTCTGGACCGCAGTCTTGGTGATCTCGTTGAAGGTGATGCGATCCACGGGGCGATCACCCAGCTTCTTGTCCTTCAGCACCTCCCAGACGTGCCAGCTGATCGCCTCGCCTTCGCGGTCGGGGTCAGTGGCCAGCAAGATGCGGTCGGCGGTCTTGGCCTCGGCAATAATCTCCCTCATCTGCTTCTTGCCCTTCTCGGACAATTCCCAGCTCATGCGGAAATCCTCGTCCGGCAAGACGCTGCCATCCTTCGACGGCAGGTCCCGGACGTGGCCGAGGCTGGCGATGACGGTATAGTTGTTGCCCAGATATTTGTTGATGGTCTTCGCTTTGGCGGGCGATTCCACAATCACGAGGGCATGGCCAGTCACGGGGCGGGGTGCTCCAGCAAGGGGCAGAAAGGCGTGCGGGGCCTTACTTGGGGGAAGCCGCGGCCCGTGTCCAGGGTTGGCTTTGATCACCCTGTCCCACAGGACCTGCCGCTTTGGCTTAGAAAACAGGGGCCCAGAGCCCCAGAGGAAGCGAGCCACAGGCCCAAACGCAGAGAGCCAGAGACCTCTTTATAGCGCGTTGCGCCAAGGCGCAGTCAGCACCAACCCCACGGCGCCTCCTGGCGTCCCTTTGGCCGGCCCCCCATGGCGATGATACTGCCGTGGGTGGCCGGGTGGGGGCGTGGGGCGGTCAAGGTAGGCGGGACGGGCTCAAAAGTATTTTCCGATCAGTCTGACCCGCCGAAGCCGGTGCCCTCAGCCCTCCTCCGGCAGCAAGGCCACCTGAGCGATGCCGTGGCGCTCCAGGCGCCCCGCAAGGTCCAACTCCACCAGGACTTGGCTGACGATCGCCGGCGGAAAACCGGATGCCCGGATAAGCGCGTCGATGCCCACCGGCGCAGGCCCCAGCAACTCAAGGATCCGGGATCGCGCCTGGGGAATGTCGGCGACCGGGGCCGCAACAGCGGGGGCCGCGGGCATGGGCTCGCAGAGAGCGCCCTGCGCCGGAGGGGGCGCGGGCCAAGGAGCTGCCCCCAGATCCGTGATTACATCCTCCGCCCCGGTGATCAGCCGTGCCCCATCGCGGATCAGCCGGTTGCCCCCGGCAGAACGAGGATCCACCGGCGAGCCCGGCACAACAAACACCTCGCGGCCATAGTCCAGGGCGTGGCGCACCGTGATCAGGCTGCCGGAGCGGGCCGCCGCCTCAATGACCAAGACGGCTTGGCTCAACCCCGCAATGATGCGGTTGCGGCGGGGAAAATGCTGGGCGCGGGGAACGGTGCCCAGCGGCATTTCACTGACGATGGCGCCGCGCCCGGCCATGGCCTCGTACAAATCGGCGTTCTCCTGGGGGTAGACCACGTCCGCTCCCCCGGCCACCACGCCCACCGTGCCCCGCTCCAGCGCTGCCTGATGGGCGGCGGCATCGACCCCCAGCGCCAGACCGGAGACGATCACATAACCGGCTTCGCTCAACTCCCGCGCCAGCCTCGTGGCCATCTGTTGGCCCACGAGGCTGGCATGGCGGGCGCCCACCAGTGCCAGACACGGGCCAGACAGAAGGCCCACCTGTCCGCGCACCGCCAGCACGGGCGGGGCATCCGGAACCGCCCTCAGCGCCTGGGGATAATGGGGCTCGCTGCCCGCCACCAGATGCACACCGGCGGCGGCGAAGCCCGCCACCTCCTCCAGGATCTGGGCTTGCGAGGGTACGACAAGGGGGCGTTTGCGACCGCCCTGAGCCGCCAGCTCCGGCAGGGCATCCAGGGCGGCGGAGGCACTCTGGTAGCGTTCCAGCAGGCGCCAGAACGTGACCGGGCCCACATTTTCGGTGCGAATCAGGCGCAGCCACGCCAGACGCTCATCCCGCGGCATCATCCGGCCTCGATTGCGGGTTGCCGGGGCTGGGACCACTGCCCCCGCCCCCCAGGGAGATCCGACTTTCCGTGCCCGCCAGCAGACGCTGAATGTTCCCACGGTGCCGCCAGACCACCACGGCAACCATCAAAAGCGCCACCAGGGCGGGCAGCCATCCCCCCCAAACCAGCCCCACCGCCACCACGCTGAGCACCAGCGAGACCAGGGCCGCCAAGGAGGAATAGCGGCTGAGCACCGCCACCAGCAGCCAGATGCCCAGCGCCCCCAGGCCCACGGGCCACGCGGCCAGCAGCAGCGTCCCCAGGGT
>CAZCBM010000087.1:0-12373 GCA_964496805.1 uncultured Rhodospirillales bacterium
ACCACCCAGACCCACTTGTTCCC
Organism: uncultured Rhodospirillales bacterium; assembly: GCA_964496805.1. Lineage (GTDB taxonomy): Bacteria > Pseudomonadota > Alphaproteobacteria > CAZCBM01 > CAZCBM01 > CAZCBM01. The sequence continues at coordinate 24 of CAZCBM010000087.1, forward strand.
GGCACCACCGCCACCGGCGGCCGCCTTCGCTGGCACCCCGCCTGGCAGCAAGGGCAGCAGGTCGGCGACCTTCTGCGGGCGATTGTCCGGGTCGGGGTGAAGCGCGGCCTTCAGCAGGGGATGCAGGGGCTTGGGGACCTTGGTCAGATCTGGGATCTGACGCCGGGCCACAATGGCTTCATCCTTGATGGCCCCCATGGGGAGCGGCTTGCCGACACTGGCCGCCGCCAGGACCAGGGCCAGGGAATAAATGTCGGCGCGGCCATCCACCTCCCCGCCGATCTCCGGGAACTGCTCCGGCGCGGCGAAGCTGTAGGTGCCCGCAAATCGCCCGGCGATGACCGAGTGACCCACGTCATCGGGGTCCGTGGTCTCCTCCGTGGCCACTTGGCGGGCGATGCCGAAGTCAATGATCACCGCCCGGGCCGGGTCACTGTCAGGCAGCAGAATATTGTTCAAGGAGAGGTCGCGGTGAATCACGCCCTGGGCATGACAGGCCGACAGACCATCAATCAGGCGCTTGGCCAGCGTCACCACTTGGTCCACTGGCAGCGGCGTGCCGGGCTTTGGCGTGCGGATCAGGTCGGAGAGCTTGGGACCGGCCACAAAGTCCATGGGCAGGAACCGCCGTCCCTCCCCATCGCGCTGAATGTCCTGGGAGCGCACCACAGCCGGGTGGACAACTTTGGAGAGCACCCGGCTCTCCTCCGTCAGCAGGCGTAAGGTGGCTTCCGTCAGCCGTTCCGGGCGGATCATCTTCAGCGCGTAACGGCGCTTGAGATCCTCGTCCACATGCTCGGCCTCATAGACCTCCCCCAGGCCCCCGGAAGCCAGCCAGCGGACGATGCGGAAGGTGTTGTTGAGCACATAGCCCTTCGGCAGCCGGTCGCTAGCGACCGGCGCGGGCTCAAACACCGTCTTGTCCTCATCGACCATCCGTGGGTCCCACCAGGGATCGGGCCATCCTGGCCCTTGTTATGCCCAGCCAAAAGCCTGAGGGGAAGCACCAATGCCACGGGCCTGGGTCAGATGGGGCACACCAGTGCTCAACGGCCACGCCAGAGGGACTGTTTGGCAGGCTCATGCGTCCGGCAGGTCTGTGGGGCGATGGCGGGCGCGCAGCACCTCCACCACATCGGCCAGGGAGCGATCCCGCAGGCTCAGCAGCATCATGGTATGAAACAACAGGTCCGCCGCCTCCTCGGGCAACCGATCCACCTCCGCCACACCGGCCAGAGCGGTCTCCACGCCCTCCTCCCCCACCTTCTGCGCGACTTTCAGCGGTCCCCTGGCCAGCAGGCGGGCGGTATAGCTCTCGCTGGGATCAGCGGCTTTGCGGGCCTCAATCACGGTTTCCAGATAGGCAAGAAAGCCCAGGCCCGGCGCGTGATCATAGCCGAAGGTGGAGGTGGCGCCCAGATGACTGGCGGGACCGGCCGGACGGGCGCGCACCAACAGGGCCTCCTGATCGGTGTCGGCCTGGATGCTGACCAGATGAAGGACGTTGCCGCTTTCCTCCCCCTTGACCCACAGGCCATCGGATAGGCGGGAGGCAAAGGTCACCAGACCTGTCTCCCGGGTGCGGGCCAGGGCGGCGGCGGACATCGGTGCCACCATCAAAACTTGCAGGGTGTCCGCGTCCTGCACCACCGCCGGCAGGCGGCCGCCGTGGCGATCCCAGTCAATGGTTTCCAGCATGGGGGCCTGTTTCTCTCAGTCGTCTTGGGGTCAGAGGGCGGCGGGACCGCGTCTATCAGGGGGCTGTCTCGGGGGCGTCGGGCGCGGGCAACGGCAGCCCCATTTGCTGTAGGGCATCCCGCAGCGCCGGCGGCGCCTCCACCGCCCCGACATAAATAAGCCCATACCCCGCGCCCAGCAGCAGCGCCACCACGACGATTACCTTGAGCAGCAGACCCAGGGCGCTGCCTGACGGTTCGTCCGCTGGGGGAGGCAACGGTCGGGAGGCCCGGCGGCGTCCATCCGGGGCATTGCGCAGGGGCAATGCCCCGGGAGGGGCTGAGGCTTGCTGGCTGGGGCGGTCGCTGCGCGTTGGCGCCGTCGCCGGCGGAGCGGCACCCTGCGGTCGCAGGGAGGGTTGCGAGGCCAGGGCTGTGCCCTCCGCCAGAGGAACCCCAGCGGGGATGAACACGGTTTCCCCGCTGCTGCCCAGGATGACGGTTCGCATCAGGCTCTGTCCGTCGGCGCCACTGGCCTGCTGCAACAGCGACAGGAAGCCAGCGGCACTGCGCACCCGATCCTGTGGCGCCGGCGCCAGCGCCTTCTGTAGCGGCACCTGTAACCAGGGCGGCACGGACCGCAGGTCCGGGAGCCGCTGGCGCTTCTCGATACCGTCGGCCTGGCTGTCGCTGGCCAGCACGCTCTCCCCGGTCAACGCAAAGGCAAGCACCAGGGCGGTGGAGTAGATGTCCGTCCAGGGGCCAATTTCACGACCGAAAAGGCCGAATTGCTCCGGCGCCACATAGCCCAACTTGCCAGCGAACCGATCCCCGATCACCGTGGCCTCATTGGGGTCCATGTCCTTGGCAATGCCAAAATCAATCAGAACCGGCTGCCCGGCATCGCCGTGGCGCAGCAAGATGTTATCCGGTGCGATGTCCCGATGCACCACACCTGCGCTGTGGCAGGCCTCCAGCGCCAACAACACGGGGGTCGCCAGGGTGATGACATCCACCGGGCGCATGGGGCGCGGCGCAAGGCCGGGCGGGGTCACATGCTCCTTCAGCACCACACCCTTGACGAACTCCATCACCAGGGCGAGTTCCCCTGCCTCCGTCACGGCCACGCCATGGCAGCGCACGATGCCCGGATGATTGAGGCGCAGCATGCGCGCCACCTCCCGGCGGGCCAACTGGTGCATGGCCTCGTTGGAGCCCACCCGATCCATCACCTTCAGGGCGAAGGTCCGGGGGTCCAGGTCAGGGTCGCGATGAGTGGCACGATAAACGGAGCCAAAACCACCGGCCCCGATCAGATCCGTCACCACATAGGTTCCAGCCAAGAGGGTTCCGGGGACATAGGCCATCGATCAGGGGCTCCGGGCGGTGACCGCATAGGGGCGGGCGGCGGCGCAAAAGGAAACGAGCGGGGGACACAGGTCAGGGCTTCCCCCATCCGTGGACCTCAGGTCAAGGTCTGCCAGCATGGCACAGGCTCCGGTGTCTGCCCCCCCCGGGCAGTGACTGCCACCGTCAGCCGGCTTCCAAGGTTACAGCAGGAGCGCCGCCGCCAGCCCCAGGAACACGAAGAACCCCACAACATCGGTGATGGTGGTCAACAGCACCGCGCTGGCCACTGCCGGGTCCACCTTCAGGCGTTCCAAGGCCAGCGGGACCAGGACGCCACTGAAGGTGGCAATGACAAGGTTCACCACCATGGCCACCGCGATCACCAGGGCGATGGTGCCATTGCCGAACCAAATCAGCGTGATGATGCCCATCAGCACCGCAAAAGCGACACCGTTGATGGCGCCCACGATCACTTCCTTGGTCAGGGTTCGCAAGGCATTGGCGCTGCTCAGCGACTTCGTCGCCAACGCGCGCACCGCAACGGTCAGGGTCTGGGTCCCGGCATTGCCCCCCATGCTGGCAACAATGGGCATCAGCACGGCCAGCGCCACGGCGGCCTCCAGCACGTCCTCAAATCGGCTGATGACGAGGCTGGCCAGGATGGCGGTCAGCAGGTTGAGCGCCAACCAAGTGAACCGGGTGCGGGTGGTTTGCCAGGCCTTGCGGCCCAGGCTTTCCCGTTCTGCCTTCACCCCGCCCAGGGCCAGGATATCCTCCTGCGCCTCTTCCTCGATAACGAACAGGATGTCATCCAGGGTAATCACCCCCAGCAGTCGCCCGCCGGCATCCACCACCGGGGCAGAGGACAGGCCCAGGCGGCGGAAATCATAGGCCACCTCCTCCTGGTCGCGGTCAAAGGGGATGGCGATAAAGTCCGTGGTGGCAAGGTGCTCCAGCCGCACCTCCGGGCGCGCGCGCAGCAGCCGTGTGGCCGGCAGCAACCCCGACACCCGCCGCAGCGGATCCAGGAGATAGATATCCTCAAACCGCTCGGGCAATTCATCCCGTGTCGCCCGCAGATAGCTCAGGGCCTGGCTGACGCTCCAAAAGGGCGGCATCGTCACCACCTCGCGCTGCATCAGGCGTCCGGCGCTCTCGTCAGGGAAGGTCAGCCCCTCCTCGACGAAGGTCCGCATCTGCCGGCTGACCAGGCGCAGCGCCTCGTCCCGCTGCTCCGGTTCCAACTTCTGGACCACGTCCACAATGTCGTCGGAGTCCAGATCCTGTAGGATCGTGGCCAGTTCCGGCGTGGGCAGGCTGGCCATCACCTCCGGCAGCATATCCCGGGAGAGGAAGGTGAGGATCTCGCTGCGGAAGTAGGGGCGGAGAACCTCCAGGAAATCCCGACGGTGGGCGGCGTCGGTCTGCTCCAGCAGCCACGCGATGTCCGCCTCCCAGGCTTCGTCCAGGAAGGCTCGCAGCGCGTCGATGTCGCGATCGTCGATCCACCGTTCGATCAGCCGGACCGTCTCACCGCGGCGCACGATGGAACCATCCTCGGCAATGTCTGCCTCGGCCGTGGGCAGATCGTCAAAGGCCTGCATCGGATCATCGTTGCTCATGGCGCGCCTCCAGGGGATCAAGGGGACAAGGGGCAGGCGGAAGCGATCCCATATCACAGGCAAGGGTCGGCAGTGCAATGGCAGGTCCAAGCGCAGGGGCCAGAGCCTTCGCGCGTAGGACCCCAAAGGGGCAACGCCACGGAGGGGATCATCCGAGCAACCACCAATTAGCAACAGCAGAGGCGCAGTTTCCAAATCGGTGTCCCCTGCTGTAGGTCGCGTTGCGCCAAGATAGAGTAAGCACCAACCCCCCGCCCCTCCTCTGATTATTCTGGCGGTCCCCCCAGCGGTTTGATCCCCGTGTGGGAGCCCGGTCGGGGGTGAGCGGTGACTCCTTTGCCATGCGCAGGGGTCCCAACAGCAAAAAAGGGAGCCCGCTGGGGCTCCCTTGAAGAAGGCGTTGGGGCCGTTGCCCCTTGGGTGGGCAGGCAGGCAGGCTGACGGCGGGTTGGTTATTCCGCCGCTTCCAGCGAGGGGCCGGTGTGGATGGCGATGGTCCGGGGCTTCATCTGCTCCGGCACCTCGCGCACCAGGTCCACGCTCAACAAGCCATTTTCCAACGTGGCGTTGGCCACGCGGATGTAATCCGCCAGTTGGAAGACCCGCTTGAACGCGCGCCCGGCGATGCCGCGGTGCAGGAAGGTCCGCTCCTGCTCCGGCTCAGCCACCTTACCTTCAATGGTCAGCGCCTGATCCTGGGCGGTGATGGTGATGTCATTCTGGGTAAAGCCCGCCACGGCCAGCGTCACCCGATACTGGTCCTCACCCACCTTCTCGATGTTGTAAGGCGGGTAGGCTTCAGTATTGTCACCGAAGTGGGTTAGCGTGCGCGCCATCCGGTCAAATCCGATCATGGAGCGCAGCAGGGGGGCAAAGTCGTAGTCACGCATGGTCAACCTCGTTTACTTTCAAGCGTTCACAAAGTGCGTCCCGCCAACTGGCCGGGGCGCTTGCAGACGTCATGTCGGACCCTATTTGGCGCCCGACACCGCTTAGGTATGCAGGCCGATTGAGCGCTTCAAGAGGAGCGCTATCGCTCAGGGGAGCAATTTCTCCGGCAGGGCCGATACAGCGGCTTTACCCCCTCTTGAGATTTGTCGGGCTAGACTCCTGATGATCTGCAGGTTGACTGCCCGCCACCCCGCTGGTCACCTGTCCTGCCTGCCGACCTCGCCGCCAAAGGGGGCCCGCCGTGACATCCACCATCACCGTGCTGGAGAGCACCTACCAGGAAGCCTTGTCGCTGGTGGAGGAGGCGCGTGCCTATGCCTATCACGCCAAGAAGCGTGACAGCACCGGGCTGAACGCGGTGGAAAAGATGACCCAGACCATGGAAGCGCTGCGGGTCACCACGCGACTGACCAATGTCATGAGCTGGCTGTTGGCCCGCAAGGCGGTCCACGCCGGGGAGATGACGGCGGAGGAAGCGGTGGAGCAGGGCTATACCCTGGCGGGGCAGGGGTTGTGCCTTGAGGAAGGGCCGATGGAGGCACCGTTCCTGTCGGACCGATTGAAGGACCTGATGCTTCGCTCGCTGGAACTCTATCAGCGGGTGGAACGGTTGGATCGGCAACTCCGCGGTGAGGCCAGGGCTGGGTATATCACGCTGCCGGGCGCGTTGCCCGATGAAGGCCCCGTGATTGCCCACCAGCAGGACCTGCCGCCGGCCGCAAACGTGGTGCCCCTGCGACGGGCCGGACATGCCAACGGCGGTGAGGACGGATGACCGCCTCGCCCACAAGCCCCTGAGGCTTCAGCGGCCGGCTGACCGTTCTTCATCTGACCCGACGGTAGACGTTTGGCCCCTGCAGTAACTTACTGGGGGTCGCTCGGATGATCCCCACCGTGGCGTTGCCACTTTGGGGTCCTGCGCTGTGAGAACAACTGGCCTTGTGGGGTGACCGTGTCGGGGCGAGGCTGTGGCGCGGGCCTTGTCCTGCGTCAGTCTGTCACCATGTCCTGCCCGGTATTGTCCTCCCGCCGGAGCCCGACCATGGCCCGTGTGCTGCCCCTGTCGTTGACCGTTCTTGCCCTGCTGATCCTCCCGGCGTTGGCGCTGCTGGCGGTGCCGGCGTTGCTGGCCATGGCCCTGCCGGCCTTCGCGCAAGCCGATGCTGCGTCCGGCACCCCGCCCCCACCGGTGGATGCCACCATGCCCTTGCCCCCGCTGGAGGAGCGTTTGGGCACTGCCCCCTTCACCATTGTGGATAGCGCCGACTTGGATGGGGGAGCGGACGTGACGGACGAAACAACGCAGGGAGATGGGGGCGATGTCGTTCCGGCGCCCGTGTCTTCCCCTGACTGACGCCTCGACTCTTTCACGCCCTCGACTGAGCCTCCCAGCTATCGGTTGATGATGCCACGAGGGAGGGTGCCTCATGCCCGGTCGCGTACGCCCCCGTCTGCCCCTAAGCAGTCTGCCCTTGAGCCCCAGTCGCATGGCGGCCCGGCGGCGGCCGCTGATGGGGCCGGAAAGCCCCCTCCCGACGCGGACGGCGGGCGAGCCTTCGCCTGCCCCGGCGCTTCCACCGGAGAGTGTGCCGGCACCGCTGCGATGGCCGATCCCCCTCCCCCTCAGAGCGTAGGATCCCAAAGTGGCGACGCCACGGCGGGGGAGCGGGAAGGGCCGACCTGATCGGACAAGGCTTTTCGGCCCCCGCAGGTGCCTTCATTGGATCGACAGGTCGCCCCGGAAGCGGCTGCGGCCCCTTCGCCGCTGCGCATCGCACCGTAGGGTCATTCTGGGCGCTTGAGATCGGGTCTCACTGGTCCTCTGCCAGGATGGCCGCCATTTCCTCCTCGCTCAGGCCCCACCCGCTGGCTGTGGGCTGATCCTGGGATGTCTCCTCGTCCAGGGCGACGGTCTTACCCGTGCGGCGGTCTGGGCCCTTATATTTCTCGTCTGTTTTGCGGCGACGGTCCGGCCCGAAATAGCCAGGGCACCGCACGAAGGTGCGGGGGTGCTCACACACATAGACGAGGCGGGACAGCAGTGTTTGGGCGCTGAGCGGTTTGGCCAGAAACTCCGTCACGCCCACATCGCGGGCGCGGGTGACGTTCTCCTTCTCCGTGCGGCTTGTGAGCATGATCACCGGCACGAACGGGTCTGGGCTGTCGGCAGCGGTGCGGACCAGGCGGGTGAAGTCGAACCCATCCAGGGGTTCTGTCATCCAGTCGCAGAGGATCAGATCCACATGGCTGTGCTTCATGACCTCAAGTGCTTGGCTGCCGTCGCTTGCCTCCAGGGTCTCCGCAAAGCCAAAGGTCCGGCACATCTGTCGAATGGTGCCGCGCATGAAATTGCTGCCGTCCACCAGCAAGAGCGACATTTTGCTGAAATTGTAGGCTTTGTTTGGGTTCACGGGAAGCGGGGCCTTCAGAACCGGATGCAGCAGGCGCTGGGAACCATACAAGCAGAGGTCTTAACGGGTTATCAGGAGCAGGCCAAGGCCCGCCACACTGGTCCTCCCCAACGCAGGTTCTCCCCCCCGGCGCTACCAACAGGATAGCAGTGGACGCCGACTTGGAATCGGGGCCCCAACTGCAGGGGACGGCGGCGGTTACTCCCCCCCTGGCTCGGCGGAGAATTTTACGCGCCTCGTCACTTGGATGTCGGAGACAAAAACAACCCCCGAATGCTCCGCATAGAAGGGTTCCAGGCCCTCCAAAATAGGTTCCACCAGTTCCTCTGGAACGGCAGCCAGGAGCATGACCAGCACGTCATCGTCATTGAACATGACATGCCCCTCATGGAATCCCTGGCTGCCTTTGCCGGAGAGTCCGTGAAAAACAGTGTATCCCTTGACGCCTGCACGGTCCAAAAAATCTGTCAGGAAGCCGATATACTGACCACCAATGACAAATTCCAGCTTCTTGACGCTATTTAGTTGCAGTTTGCTCATCGGGCAAGAACCTCTTGTTTGTCAGCGGGTGCGGGGGTGCTTCTGTCTCTTGCGTGCTCGATCCATTTCGTTTCGTCGTAAATGTGGAGACGGCCAGTTTCGGGATCCGCCACGGCGACCCGGATCCAGCCATTTTGGACCAAGTGTTTGACGGCAACCACGGCTTCGATGGATTTGCGCGCCATGCTGATGGGCGCCTCGATCACTGTAATAAGCCGTTGCGGACGGTGATAGGGGCGACCCCCAGCCATCACAGTTTGCGCTGGAAGTCCGGTGCGCAAATCGCTGAGATTGCCCCTCATGACCCCAAAATGACCGACAACATTGTGGTAAATCTTGGAGCCGCTGCCGAACCGTTCATTATCGACTGTTGAAAAATAGTACTCCAGATTGATCCACTGGGCGACGATCAGGGGACCGGTCAGGATATTCTCCAAGAGGCGGCGCTTGGGGTCACAGCGCCAGTCGTAGGAGTGCAGGAAGGTCTGTCCATCCAGGGCCATGGCCTCGGTGAGATTGCGCCGGCCGATGACAAAATGGGCGTTGCGGGCAAGACCCCACTCGGGCCGCACCTGCGACCAGTCAAACGCATTGTGCCGGGCCTGGCGCAACGCCTGTTTAGGGTCCAGCGACGGCTCCGACCAGTGCATCAAGGCGGCCTGACGCTCCTGTGCGCACAGCCGCGCAGCCGATCCCAACCCCGCGCGCAGCCGGTCCAGATAGACCAGGTGGGAGGCGGGCAACAGTTCCAGATCGTGCAGGGCAATGTCATCGGTGGTGGTGTTGTGCAGCGCTGGGACGAACCAGGCATCCTCCGGGATATCTATGCCCCGATCCCGCAGGCGCCGGCGCACGGAGACCTTGTTGGCCATAAAGGCCAGCGCCCGTGCGCTGGTCATCCCATCAGCGCCACCGCAGGCCCCGCAATCCAAGGCCGATTCATAGGGATTGTTTTGCGAGGTGCTGCCGTGTCCCACCAACAGGATAAAGCGGGAGAAGGTCTGGGTAAGGCCGATGGAGGCCAGCGCTTGGTGCACGAAGCCCACTTGCTCATCCAGGCTGAACCCCACCCGGCCGAGATATTCCATCTGCATCTCGGCAACGGATCGCGTGATGCGGTAGGTGGTGCGCAGGCGCTGCACCAGTGCCGTCAGGCCCGCGCTGTCCTGCTTCAGACGGGCCGCCAGGGCCACTGGCGGTGCCTCATGGGCCAGGGCGGCTTCCCTCAGCGCGCGGACGTCATCATCCGTCAGTTCTTCGGGCAGGATCCTGGTTTCCCGCGCCACGGCCTCCAGGATCACTGCCCGTTGCACCGCCCGCACCACAGAATCCGCCTGCTCACGGGTGAGCTTGTCGATCATCAGGTGGGTATGGGGCTTGTGGGGGTGAAGGCGTCGGCGCAGGCGGTGATAGACCTCCGGCGCGATGGTCTTGCCCACCATGTCAAAGCCGAACAACAGGCCGATGGCCTCCACCGTCACGAAGGGGGCGAGCACCGTTTCCTTCAACTCGTGAACGGCCCGCTCCAGGATGGACAGGGTGGCTTCGGTAATCCGCTCCTGTGCGGTCATCTCCAGCGCCAGGTTGCGGGGGGTCAGCAGAACCGGGCAGAGATGCTGTTCACTGCCTTTGCCAAGGCCCAACAGACTCAGGGGGACGCCAAAAAAACCTGCGATCCCAAAGGTCTGGTAATCGCCAACGGCTTCCAGATGTCGGCGGATGCGCTCCGACCTCACATCAATGCAGAAGGCAGCCTGCACAAACGGGCGCTTGGCCCGGGGCGCTGGTGGGGTGAGGGAAAGGCCGTTGAGCAGCCAGCGCATTTCCTGTGCCTCGGCGGCGCGCAGCCAAATCATCCCCTCGGCAGCCTCGATCCCGGTCAACCGGTCCAGCAGGTGTCCCAGCGCATCGGGCGCCATCTCCCGTGCGGCATTGGGTTGGCCAGCGGTGACCGCCAGGTGGGTGAGTGTTTGTGCCAGATGCTCGGCCTGTCGGGCGCGCCGGGTTCGCATCTGGTCATGGAAGGCGGCCTCAATGGCGCTCTTGTTGCTGCGGGCCAATGCCGCCTCGACGGTGCGGATGTGCTTTGCCGGCACTTGACCCGCGAAGAATCGCAGCCTCAGCAGGGCCTCAAAAGGGTGAGCGGCCACCCAGTCCGCCAGGGCGGCCCGGGTGGTGGGGCGACCCCGCCGGGCTTCGGCCTCCAGAAGGGGCCAGCTAAGGGCTAGGCGCACCGCCAGCAGGTCCACCAAGTCGCCTGGATGGCGCTTGGCCCAGTGATAGCGCTTGGCGGAGGACCGCCACCGGATGAACCCGCTCCACCCCTGCAAGCGCAGCAAGGTGCGGGTGAAATAGGCGGTGGACGTCTCCTGCGGAATGCCCAGCGCGCCCATCACCTGGTCGATGACCCGTTCAGGATGCGGGATCTCGCCCTCCCCCCCCAGCCCCTTGATGGTGTTCAGGAAGCGGCGCACCCGTCGCCCGGCCACAGCGCGCCAGGCGCAAAAGAAGCCCTGATCCCTGTCCGGCATGTCCCAGACCGACTGGCCCTCGTCAAAGAAATGCTGGCAGGCGCGAATCACCTCCTGATCCAGACGGTTGGCCAAGTCACCGCCGAACAGCGCATCCACCACCTCCTCCATGGGGCGGTCCATCGGCAGGGCCGCCAGCGCCAGCGCTGTCGCCTGCTCCGCGGTCAGGTCCGGCGCCGGTGTCACGGGGCGCCCTTGAAGGGCCTGGTGGATCTGCCCGGCGCTGGCCTTCTGCGGTTCTGCGAACAGGGGCTTTGTGATCTCCGTCAGCAGGGCCTCGGTCCAGCGGGGCAGGTCGATGCCGGGCAAATGGGGGTCCGGTGCGACGGCGCGCCGGATCTCAGCGCGCAGGGCGTCGCGGTCGATCCGGCCTTCTGACAACAGCGCCTGTTGCTCGCGACGGGGCAGAAAGGTTTTCGCCCGGAACAGGGTGGCGCCGCGCTCCAGGGCCTCCGGGAAGGGCAGATGTTCCAGTTCGTGCAAGGGATTGCGGCTGATGAAGGTCCTCATCGGCCAGAAGAACGGCACTACCTGACCGGCAACATAGACCCGCGCCCGGATGTTGAGCCGTCGACCCAGATCAGTGCTCATGCCAACACACCTCCTGTCACAATCCCCGCGAGCCCCAGGGCGAGGAAGCACAGGACGTAGGCCACCGCCTTTGGGGCGGGGATGTCTTGGCCCAGTGCCACCGGTCGTGGGCCGCCCGGCAGCAGAGTGGCCAATAGCCGGGCGCCCGACCAGGACCAGAGTACCCAGGTCGCCAGCAGCAGCAGCGGAGGCAGGACCAGGCCGCCCCCGTGCCCGGCGATCAGCGCCAATAGGACGAAGAAGCCCGGCGTCACCGGCAGGGCCGCAAGGGCCAGCACGGCTGCGATCAATAGGCCGCTGAGCCACGGGGCCTCGGCGGCAAGATGCAGGTCTCGGGCCCCGTGCGCCGCCCCGAAGCGACGCTCAATGGCGTCGATCACCAGGCTGGCGCCCCCCAGGGGGACCCCCAGACCCAGGGCCATCAGGGCAGCCATGGCAGCGGTTTGGGGGGCAGGCGTTTGCGGTGCGGCGAGGGGGGCACCCTGCGGGCCAGCAAGACACCACAGCAGCGGCCAAGCTGAGGCGGCCACCAGGCTCAGCCATGCCCGTGCGTCCATCGTCCCCAAACTGCGCCAAGCGTAGAACAGCGCAGTGAGCAGGGCCCACAGGACCAACCAGGGCGGGGCGGGTGCCTCCAGCGTGGACAAGGCCACCGCACCCGGCACCGGCCACAGGGCC
>CAZCBM010000088.1:0-12372 GCA_964496805.1 uncultured Rhodospirillales bacterium
ACCATCGCGCTGCGTGCCGGCTCCGCCACTGCGGCCAAGGCCGAGGCTGCCGGATTCAAGGTCATGACCCCCGCAGAGGCCGCGGCCTGGGGTGATGTCCACATGATTCTGACCCCGGATGAGATCCAGGGCGACCTGTATGCCCAGCATCTGCACGCCAACCTGAAGCAGGACAGCGCCATCGCCTTCGCCCATGGCCTGAACATCCACTTCAACCTGATCGAGCCGCGGGCCGACCTGGACGTGTTCATGGTGGCCCCCAAGGGCCCCGGTCATACCGTCCGCAGCGAATATCAGCGCGGCGGCGGCGTGCCTTGCCTGGTGGCGATCCACCAGAACCCCACCGGCAGCGCCCATGACATCGCGCTGAGCTATGCCAGTGCGGTGGGCGGTGGCCGCGCCGGGATCATTGAGACCAGCTTCCGTGAAGAGTGCGAGACGGACCTGTTCGGGGAACAGGCGGTCCTGTGCGGTGGACTGACCGCCTTGATCAAGGCTGGTTATGAGACCCTGACCGAGGCCGGCTACGCTCCGGAAATGGCCTATTTCGAGTGCTTGCATGAAGTGAAGCTGATCGTCGACCTGATCTATGAGGGCGGTCTGGCCAACATGCGCTATTCCATCTCCAACACTGCGGAGTATGGCGATTACACCCGCGGGCCGCGGATCGTCACCGACGAGACCAAGGCTGAGATGAAGAAGGTCCTCTATGAGATCCAGTCCGGCGAGTTTGTGCGCGATTGGATGCTGGAAAACCGCGTCAACCAGGCAGGCTTTAAGTCCCGCCGCCGGTTGGAAGCGGAGCACAACATCGAGGAAGTGGGCGAGCGTCTGCGGGACATGATGCCCTGGATCAAAAAGGGCGCGCTGGTGGACAAGTCCAAAAACTGATGCCACGGCAGGCCTCGGGGCCTCGGGGCCTCAGGGCCTCAGGGCCTAACGCCTTTGGCGCCTGACATCCCTTTGCCCAGGCAAAGGGGGCGGCTCTTTCCTGCTCTGCTTTTCGCGCCTGCCCATCGGTCGGTGGCGGCTTAAGGGAGCAGGAGGCAGGAAACCGAGGCGAGGCCAGCCTGTCCGCAGGGGGCTCCAGACAGCACCGAAGACGAGCCTGACCTGCCTGGGTCAGGCTCTTTTTTGTCATCGGTCTTGCCATTGGTCGTCGCCTTCCATGGCCCATGCCAGGGGGCAACGCCGCGGAGGGGATCATCCGAGCGACCACCCATAAACGACAGCGGGGGCAACGATACCAAATCGGTGTCCACTGCTGTAGGAGGGGCGTCCGTTGCTTTCATCCTGGCGCTTGACGCGGGAAGGGACGCCTGCCATACAGCGGGGATGAAGGCGGGCTGCCTTGTGCGCCGCCCGCTTTCGGCTGGATGATCCCGTGATCGCTCTTCGTGTATGAAAATGGCGCCTCACCGGATCCCAAAGCCCCTTCCCTCGCTGCTGTAGCTCAGAGGTAGAGCACTCCCTTGGTAAGGGAGAGGTCGAGAGTTCAATTCTCTCCAGCAGCACCATTGATAATCAATGATCTAGCGCTGCATCCGCTTGTGTTCCTTTTTGGCGTTTGCACCAGAATAGCGTCACAGCCGGTCAAACGCATCTACCCCGAAGCTCAACGCAACGGGGCTGTGGTGCGCGCCTGTCTGCGGATGAGCGTGTCCGGTGTGTCGCCAAGCGCTATCGACGGTGCGACGACGTTGCTCTCAGATGCGTTTGCGCGTCGCTACAGCAGCGGACGCCGATTTGAAATCGGCGCCTATGCTATCGCTTTCTTGGGGTCGCTCGGATGATCCCCTCCGTGGCGTTGCCACTCTGGGGTCCTACGCTCTATCAGCCACGCAAACACTTCGGGAGGGCTCTACGCGCAGCGTGTTGCCCTCCCTGTGACAGGCCACGGCCCGTTCGTTCTGACGGTGACGCTTCAATCGCTGTAGCGGTAATTGAAAATCAACTCGTCCGTCACATAGCGCCCGGTGGGGACACAGCCGGCCCCATAGACTTCCCTCTGGCCGTAGAGGCGGATCCAGGCGCTGTCTGGGGCCACGGGGCCTTCGACGAAGTATTCCAGCGGTGCATTGCAGTGGCGCGAGAACACACGGGCGGTGCCGCGATAGCTCAGCCCGTCCTTGACCCCGTTGAACAGCAGGGTGCCCGGGGAAACACCGGCGCGGCGCATGCCGTCACGGGGCGCCTGATAGTAGAAAAAGCGCTGGTTGCCGCGGGCGGACAGGCGCATCAGCGAGCCATTGTGGTCCCAATAGCTGTCGGCCTTCGCCGTACTGGCGGTGGCGGCGGAGGTAACCAGGGCGGCAAAGCCCAGGGCAAGGGCGGCAAATACCGGAAGCAGACGGGACATCGGGGGCACCTGACGTTGGACGTGAACACCCCCAGGATAGAGGGCGGGAAAACACCCTATCAGCTATGGCCCCGCGTCCATGGCAAGGATATGGCAGGGAGGGGGCAATTCAGCCTCCAGCCCGCCTTGTCCCGTGCGAAGGCGGAGAAACCGCGGTGCCGATCAATCGGGTAACCCCAAGTCCCGGACCCAAAAGCTTTGCTCCGGCTGGCGTGGATCGTAGCGTACCGAGATGGGTTGACCCTCGGCCATACCGTTGAAGCGCTTACGGCTGCCTGTGAAGCTTTTCCCCTCACGCTCTTTGCCAGCACCGTCCGTGAACCGAAAGGTGAAGTAGCTGCTGGCCTTTTGGCGGTGGACCAAGTCGATGATCTGCCCCTGGGTTGTGGTCCCCCGGGTGGCCACCTGGGCCAGGCGACTACCACGGCGCACGAAGTACGTGCCAAGGCCCAATCCTATGATGCCCGCCACGCCCCCGAGGAGTGATAGGACCAGGACGCCATCAGACCGGCTGCCGTTGGTCAGTGAGTTCAGTTCTGGATCATCGGGGACGTAGCGCACTGGCAGGGTCTGTCCCACCTGGATCACGTCCCAATCACTCTCGGAAATACCGGCCTCATCCCGAAAGGGTGTGCCATCCTGAAGTTGGATCGTCACGTCGATCAGATAGGTCGTGGTGGTGCGGCTGCCGCCGCTGCTGGATTGCCGCCGTGTGGTTCGGGTGGACTTGTCCAGCACTGTGGCAATGCTGTCGACCCCCTCCCGTTCCAGGCGTTCAGCTTTGACGGCCAAGGTGTAAGCAACGGTCAGCAAGATGGCCGCCACACCCAGCGGGATAAAGCAACTCCAACCCCCAACCCTCATGGCGTGCTTCAGCATGGCCGATCTCCTCCTCTATGCCGAACTTATTCCGGCATCGGCCGGAAGCCCTCATCCCGTGTCGCAAGGGCCGCACCTTCCACCGTGCGATAGAAGCAGGTGCGCGCCCCGGTATGGCAGGCCGCTCCCACCTGCTCCACCACGAGGAGCAGTGTGTCCCCATCGCAGTCCACCCGGACCTGCACAATGGTTTGGGTGTGGCCGGAGGTATCTCCCTTTCGCCACAGGCTCTTGCGGGAGCGGGACCAATAGACGGCGCGACCACTCCGGAGGGTTTCTGCCAGGCTCTCGCGGTTCATCCACGCCATCATCAGGACTTCGCCGGTGGCGACATCCTGAGCGATGGCAGCCACAAGGCCGTCCTGCGTCCAGCGGACGGCGTCAAGGATCGAAGAATAGGGGTCTGTCATCCGGCAGGCTCTTCAGGGGGCGCCATAGAGGTTGGGCTGCACTCGCCGCGCAAAGCGGCTGCCCAGGCGGGTGAGGATCTCATAGCCAATGGTTCCAGCGTCCGCAGCCGCGTCATTCACGGTGTAGACATCGTCCAGGATCGTGGCGCTGGCGCCGGGGTGGGCCAGGCTCTCCGGGATGCTGGTCACATCTACGATGGTCAAGTCCATGCTCACGCGACCCACCACGGGGGCCGGCAAGCGGCTGCCATCGGGCAGGTGAAAACCCACCACCGCTTGGTTGCCCAGGCAGCGCAGATAGCCGTCGGCATATCCAATGGCCAGTGTTGCCAGGCGCATGGGATGATCGGCAATAAAGCTCGCGCCATAGCCCACGGGCTGGCCCGCCTTGACCTCGCGCACCTGCAGAATGTCCGCCTCCACGCGGATCACGGGCTCCACGGGGCTAGGCTGGCCGGGGGCAGGGTTGACCCCATAGAGCGCGCAGCCAGGGCGTGCCGTCAGCCGGGCAGGGCCGTGGGTCCGCGGGACATCGCGATGGAAGCATCCCCCCGAGTTGGCCAGGGAGAGGCGCCGCAAGGGCTGCCCGCTGGCCTGCTCCAGCGCCGCCGTGCGGTCCAGGGTTTGTTTCACCTGTTGGGCTGTGGCGGGGCTGGAGGGATCGTCGGCGTTGGTGAAATGGGTCATTACGCCCAGGCCGGTGAGGTCGGCCCCCTTCAACTCCGCATCATCTTCTGGCTGAAAGCCCAAGCGGGCCATGCCGCTGTCCAGGTGCAGCCAGGTGCTGCCCGGTGCCCCATGGGCCCGCCACCAGGCGACATCGGCCGGTTGATTGAGAACTGGCCGGAGCCCGGCCGCCAGATGCTCCGGCGCAAGCCCGGCCGGCCCGTTCAGGACATGGATCAGGGTTCCACGAGGGACATGGTCGGTCATGGCCACGCCCTCCGCTGCCGTTGCCACAAAGAAGGCGCGGGCCCCCGCTTCCCACAGAGCCGGCACCACCACGCCCAGCCCCAGCCCATAGCCATTGGCCTTGACCACCGCCGCGGCCTCGCCCGGGGCCACCGCCTGCCAGCAACGCTGCCAGTTGCGGGCGATGGCGTTGGGATCAATCAACAGGCGGGCAGGCACACCGGCCGCCGGCAGGGCGCTTGCCGTCGGCGGGCGACTGGACGAAGGGGCGTCACCGTGGGTCATGCACTTCGTCCAGATTGCCAAAGCGGGTGTAGGTACCGTCGAAATACATGCGCACCGGGCCGATGGGGCCGTGACGCTGCTTCGCCAGGATGACTTCGGCGGTATTCTTCACGTCTGCGAAGGTCTGTTGCCAAATCTCGTAGCGTTCCTCGAATTTTTCCTGGGTTTCGTTGTCTCGGCGCTTAGGCTCTGCTCGCTCCATATAGTATTCGTCGCGGTAGACGAACATGACAACGTCAGCGTCCTGCTCGATCGAGCCAGATTCCCGCAGGTCAGCCAGTTGGGGGCGCTTGTCTTCGCGGTCTTCCACCTTTCGCGAAAGCTGCGATAGCGCAATGACTGGGACATCAAGGTCTTTGGCAAGGATTTTCATGCCGCGGGTGATTTCACTGATCTCCAGCACTCGGTTCTCTGACGAGCGGGAACTACTGCCGCTCATCAATTGAAGATAGTCAACGATAATCAGGCCAATATCATGGCTGCGCTTGAGCCGCCGTGCCCGGGTTCGCAGCGCGGAGATCGACAGGCTGGCGGTGTCATCGATGAACAGCGGCACCTTTTGCATGTCTCGCAGGGCGGCGGCGAATTTGGGGAAGTCATCGGGCTCCAGGTCGCCGCGACGCATCCGGTCAGAGGCGATGGAGGCGAGGTCGGCCAGAATACGGTTGCCCAACTGCTCGGCTGACATCTCCAGGCTGAAGAACACCGTTGGCGCCCCGTCCATCCCATTGGTGCGGTGAAAGGCGCGCGCGGCGTTCAGGGCCATGTTGGTGGCCAGGGCGGTCTTACCCATGGAGGGGCGACCGGCGAGAATGATCAGGTCGGAGCCATGCAGGCCGCCCAGCTTGCGGTCCAGGTCCCGAAAACCGGTGGTGACCCCCGTCACCTCCGACTGGCGGTCAAACGCGGCCTGGGCGGTCTTGATCGCGTCGGTCATCGCCTTGGCCAAGGCCACGGCGGATTTCTCGCTTTCGCCAAAGGTGGCGAGCCCGAACAGGTCTTGCTCGGTGCGCTCAATGATCTTGATGGCGTCTTGGTCCACAGACGGCGTGGCAGCATCGTGTCGGGCGGTGTCAAAGACCCCCATCAATTCCCGGCGCAGGTATAGGTCCCGAATCCGCAGCGCGTAGTCGCGGGTGTTGGCTAGGCTGACGATGTTCTCCGCCAGATCGCGAAGATACCGTGCCCCCCCCACGCCCTTGAGTTTCTCGTCGGAATCGAAAAAGGCCTTCAAGGTGGTGGGGTCTGCCAATTGCTGGCTCTCCCGCAGGCGTTGGATCGCCGTGAAGATGGCCTGATGCGCCTCTAGGTAGAAGAACTGTGGCTGAAGCAGGTCCTCCACCTGCTCGAAGGTGCGGTTGTCGTACAGCAGATTGCCCAGCAGCGCTTGCTCCGCCTCCACATTGTAGGGGGCGGTGGCAACGCTCTCAGCAGGGGGGCTCTCGGGGCCGGGCACGGCCCCTTGGCCAAACACATCATCCATCGGGGTCTGCCGCAGGTTGGGGCCCTATCAGCCCCAAGCCTGCCCCCTGAAGCACTCGCCCGCAAGAGCCATTTCACCTGGGCTCCGATTGTCCCCGGGGCGCGATACTTATCCACAGTCTGGGGAGGACTCTGGGGAGAACCGCGATTGGCAGCAACTGAGCCTGTGGAAAGGCGCGCTGGGACGAAAGAATGTGTCACGCTGTCAAGCGGGAAGTCTAAGTCGCTATGATGTCGTGGCGAACATCTCCGGGTGGGCCCGGGGCGAACAGAAATACCGCTTTGGCCGGGGGCCAGGCCGGGGCGGGCAGCGCCAACACCGCGCTGGAGGTGGTGGCAAAGTCGCCCATGCCGGTGATCTTCATGGCGCCGGAGGGTTCGCCTGAGTCGCTGTCAGTGGCTGCCAAGAGCGCTTGCCAGTCCCCCAGGTCGCCAGTGACCGGGTCCGGGGGCTGTGCTGACTCAAACAACTTGCGGTAGCGGGCGATCCGTGGGGACCCCGCGTCATTGGGGTCCCGGGCGGTCACCATACTCAGCCCTGGCGGCAGGTCCTGGAGTTCAAGAGCCTCGGTCTCCGATCGATGCAGCAAAACATATGCGTTGCGATTGTCCGCGATCACCAGGTTAAAGGGGCGGTAGGCCACGGGATCCAGGTGGCTCAGGGCGTCGGCCGCATCGGCGGCGTTGGCGTGGTCCAGCGCCTCCAGGACCAACTCCCCCCGGGAGCGTTTGCCAGCAGACGGGCCCAGGGTGCCCAGGCGGTTGAGAACAACCGCGATGACGCCGGCATCATTCACCCCCAGCCAGCTGCCACCGGCTGCCTCATCCAGGCCCGCCACCACATCCGGCCTGTCGGGCCAATGTCGGGCCGGGGGTTGCCAAGCACGGGTACGCAACTCATCCCGATTGCCTGCGAGAATGACCGGCCAGGGATGATTTGGGCGCCTAAGGACGATAACGCTGCACATGGGACGCTTCTACCGCTTGAGTATGAGGGCTGATCCGATTACGTCAAAAAGGAAAGAAGAATGGATGGCGGCCCTTGCCGCTTCACCCAGACCGCAGGCCGGCGGATCACCGGCAGGAGGAAAGGCCATGAGCACCTTCAAAGACCGCGAAGACGCCTTTGAGCGCAAGTACCAGCATGACGAGGAACTGCGCTTCAAGATCGACGCGCGCCAAGCCCGCATGTTCGGCGAATATGTGGGTGCCGAGTTGGGCCTTGATGCTGAACAAGTGCGCGAGTACGCGGCCAGCATGGTTCGTGCCAACCTGGAAGAGGCTGGTACGGAGGACATGATGCGCAAGGCTGCTGCCGATCTGCAGGACGCCGGCAAGCCGGTGGACGATCTGGGGCTGCGGCACAAGCTGGATGAGTTCTTCGCCACGGCCCGGCAGCAGGTGATGGCCGAATAACGGCGCGCTTGGCCCTTTCCAGACCAAATTGGTCTGGTTTCGCTTGACCAGGATCGGTGCGGGCGCAATATGCCAGGACGTGAGGCGCTTGCCGCGCCTCAGTGACCTGGGAACGGGAAAGGTATGGCCATGGCCATGGACGCCAGCGAAATCGAACAGCTCATCAAGAAGAACATTCCGGATGCAGAGGTTCGGATCGATGATCTGCGCGGGGACGGTGACCATTATGCCGCAACGGTGATTTCCCCGGCGTTCAAGGGCAAGACCCGGGTGCAACAGCACCAGATGGTCTATGCCGCGCTGGAGGGTCGGATGGGTGGCCAACTGCACGCTTTGGCGTTGCAGACGGCTGCACCGGCCGACGCCTGAACCTCGCTCCCTCCTCCTCTTTATCTGTTTTCAGGGGCGTCAAACGATGACCACCGCTGCCGATCGCATCAAGGACGAAGTGTCCAGCAACGACGTTGTGCTGTTCATGAAGGGCTCAGCCGACTTCCCGCAGTGCGGTTTCTCCGCTGCGGTCGCCCAGGTTCTCTATAATCTGGGTGTGTCTTACAAGGACATTGACGTTCTGCAAGACCCTGACCTGCGCCAGGGCGTCAAGGACTTCACGCAGTGGCCCACCATCCCGCAGCTCTACGTCAAGGGTGAGTTCGTTGGGGGGTGCGATATCGTTCGTGAGATGTACGAAACGGGCGAGCTGATGGAAGTGCTCAACACCAAAGGCGTGAACGTCCAGCCGCGCTGACGCCCACACGGCCGACCAAGAGCGTAGGACCCCGTCGTGGCAACGCCACGGAGGGGATCATCCGAGCGACCACCAGAAGTCTATAGCAGGGACGCCCATTCCATATTGGTGTCCCATGCTGTAGGAAGTCGACCTCTGCTGTCGACGAAGGCAGCCAAGGAAGATTAAGGGACTGACCCATGCCGGCTCCGCGCCCGGATGACCCTCAGGCGCGGACCGACACCGGCGTTTTCCTGGCCCTGATGGCCTTCACCATCTGGGGCTTGTCGCCGCTGTTTTTCAAACAGTTGGACGGGATCTCCGTGTGGCAGGTGATGGCCCACCGCACCCTTTGGGCGGCGGTGGGTTTGGTGCTTCTGGGTCGTATCCTGGGGGCCAGCCATCCGGCTGCTCCCAGCCTTGCCAAGGTGGTGGGCTTGTTGCGTGAGCGCCGCACCGCCCTTACCCTGGTGGCCACAACCCTCTTCATCGCCACCAACTGGTCGATCTTCCTGTGGGCCATTTCCGAAGGGAACATCCTGGCCACCAGCCTCGGCTACTACATCAACCCGCTGGTCCTTGTGGTGCTGGGCATGGTGGTGCTGGGGGAGCGCTTGCGTCCGGCTCAGGCGGTGGCCGTGCTGCTGGCCGCCGCCGGCATCGCTTGGGTCTTGATCGAAACTGGTGATTTGCCCTGGCCCAGTTTGGTCATCGCAGTGACCTTTGGCCTCTACGCCCTCTTGAGGAAGCGCGCCGACCTGCCAGCCATGACCGGACTGCTGGCGGAGGTGATGCTGTTGTGTCCGTTGGCGCTGGGGACGATCCTGTGGTTTGAGGTGCGGGGGGAAGGGGTACTTGGCACCCTGGGCTTGGAAGGGGTGGGGTTGATGATGGCCGCTGGGTTGGTGACCACCGTGCCGCTGGCACTGCACTCCGCCGCTGGTCGCCGATTGACCCTGGCCACGATGGGATTGGTGCAGTATGTGGCCCCGTCGATCAGCTTTCTGATCGCTGTGTTTTGGTATGCGGAGCCGTTCACGCCGGATCGGCAGATCATGTTTGCGTGCATCTGGGTTGCGCTGATGATCTACACCGTGGAAGGGTGGCGGCATCGTCGCCGATCCCGCACCGCGCGCCTGCCGGCGGTGCAGACCGTTGCCTTGGGGGAGACTGCCCATGCGTCCACCACTGCTGAGCCGCGTTGAATGGCCGTTTGGGGCGCCGGGTTTGAGCCGTCTGCGCGCCAGCCTGATGGCGTTGGGCATGGGCGTTGGAACCCTGTTGATCGGATCATCCACGGTGCAGGCTCAGTCCGCCCTGGAGTATCAGCAGGTGGTCACGGTGGGCAATTATGTCGGGGTGCGGGAGAGCCTGGACGACCGGGCCAATGCCCTGATCGGCGCTTATGTCAGCGGCCTGTCGGATGGGATCTATGCCCAGGAAATGGCTGTGCGGCGTGCCCGCGGCGGGGAGGCCAACCTGTGCTTTGAGGGGGACAACCGCCGCCCCACCCGTCAGGAGGCGCTCAGCGTGTTGGATGGCTTCGTGGCCCGGTTGTTTGTCGGCAAGACGGAGCCCCAAGACGTTCAGGCGGTGGAGGACTTCCCGCTGCTCACCGTCATGCAGGTGGCCTACCAAGACGCCTATGCCTGTGCCAGTCGGCCATGAGGCAGGGCCCCCGCACCGCCCGTATTGCTGGACGGGTTTGAATGCTGGCTTTCATTGAAGGGCTTGCGGTCAGCCTGTCGCTGATTGTCGCCATTGGCCCCCAGAACGCCTATGTGTTGCGCCAGGGCCTGCTGCGCCGGCATGTGCTGGCCATCTGTCTGGTCTGCACCGGTGCCGATATGTTGCTGTTTGCTTTGGGCATTGGGGGCGTTGGCCAGGCGATTGAGGCCATTCCGGGCCTTGGTCCTGCCATGGCCCTGGCCGGGGCGGTATTTCTGGCCTGGTACGCGTGGACCCGTTTCGCGGCGGCGTTCCAGCCCACGGCTCTGGAAGCGGCTCTGGGGGACGGGGCGCAGGCCCAGAGCCTGGGCGTGGCGTTGCGCACCTGCCTCGCCTTTACCTTCCTCAATCCCCACGTCTATCTGGACACGTTGTTGCTGTTCGGCGGCCTATCAGCGCGATACCCCACTGACCAGCATGTGGCCCTGTGGGCCGGAGCCAGCTTGGGTTCAGCGTTGTTTTTCTTCGGGTTGGGCTATCTGGCCCGTGCTCTGGCCCCCGTGCTGGCGCGACCGGAGCGCTGGCGGTGGGTGGAAATTCTGACCGGCATTGTCATGACCGTGGTCAGCCTTGGCTTGTTGAGCTTTGGCATCAGTGAATTGATGGCAAGTCCCGGAGAATGACAGCAATCGTGGCGTTCCCGCCCTGGATTTAGGGTGGAAATGCCTTGGTTTTCACGCAGTTGCCGCAGAGAAGTCGCCGTACCGCCTGTCTGACGCAGCAGCTTGGGGTCATGACGCTGTTTTATGTCTGCGCCGGGTAAGAGCCCTCTGGTGCCGACCGTTGTGGGAGCCCCTCCGCCATGATTACCATTGCTTCGCCTAGTGTTGTGCTCAACGATGATCGAAGTCCCATCCTCTATTACATGGACCACGATATCGCGGTCCATGCCGATGACAGTCAGCAGGCGATTGTCGATAGTGTCCTGTCGATCTGTGAGCGGCAGGACGGTGGAGCCATCCAGGAATTGGTGGTGAACACCCACGGCCTCCCCGGATCCCTGCTGTTGGGCACGGGTCTGAACGTCAACACCCTGGGCCCGTGGCGAGGTCTTAGGGGAAAGGTCAGCAAGATCTGGTTCACCGGCTGCCTGGTGGCCCGCGTGATGCCGGCTGATCCGTCGTCGGGGGACTATAGCGCCTTGAGAGAGGCCAATGTGACCCGTGGCAATGGCGATGCTTTCATGCAGGCCTTTGCAATCAGCACAGGGGCCTACTGCTTGGCACCGACGGAAATCCAGTCATCAGGCTACAATCGGACCGATTGGCCCTGTCCGCGGGGGAAGATCGACACCTATGAGGGCTTGCTCCTGAGCTATAATCCCCGTGGTCGGTTGCATTGGCAGAGGCGCTATCCGTCGTTGACCCCAGAGTTGCCCAACTATGAATAGGGGAGTGGGATGGGTCAGGCTGATCGGAAAAGGCGCTAATCCCGGCCGGACTCCCGGCGCCGGGCGGTGAAGAAGGCGCGGAGGAGCGCCTGGGCCTCCTGCCCATAAAGCCCATGGATCAGGGCCGGGCGATGGTGAGCCTGGGGATGGTCCAAGACACGGGCACCGTGCCAGACCCCGCCGCTCTTGGGGTCCAGTGCCCCAACATAGACCCGCCGCAGGCGCGCCGCCGCGATGGCGCCGGCACACATGGCACAGGGCTCCAGGGTCACATAAAGGTCCAGGCCGGTCAGCCGCGTCTGCCCCAGCATCGTCGCTGCGGCCCGAATGGCCAGCAACTCAGCATGGGCGCTGATATCCTGCTGCTCCCGCGTGCGATTCCCCGCCACGGTCAAGGCGCGGTCGGTGGCGGGGTCCCAGATCACCGCCCCCACGGGGACCTCCTGGCGCACGGCGGCGGCTTGCGCGGCGTCCAGGGCCAGGCGCATGGGGTCGGTCGGGCTAGGGGGCGGTGAGGACGCTGTCATCGGGCTGACCTTACCGCGGTGCCTCAATCGTTGGAAACACAGCACCTGTTTGGCGTATCCACCGTTGACCCCTTGGACCGTTGGCGGATTTGGGCAATGTCGCCAATGCTGACGGTGCGGTATATCCAAGGATCCCCAGGCAAAGCGAGACCCCATGGCCCCCAAATCCGACAAGACTGATCCCGAGGCCGCAGGCATGCGGGTGGCCAAGCGGCTGGCCCGGGCGGGGGTTTGCTCCCGCCGGGAGGCCGAGGCCC
>CAZCBM010000089.1:0-12247 GCA_964496805.1 uncultured Rhodospirillales bacterium
CGCGTCCCCCTCGCAAGATGCCCTGTTGGCCTTGATCACCGGGGGCGGCCCCTCCCCCCGCTCGCCACCGGCGCGGCATGGGGACAGCAGCGGCCTGGACGACCTGCTGTCGTCCGTGGTGGCGGGGGTGGAGGATATTCAGGACGGCATGGCCGACGCGCTTCCCGCGGAAAACCCGCTGGCGGACACGCTCCAGGCTGCCGTGGAGGCAGTGGAGACGCCGGCATCGCCCCCGGTCTCCATCACCGATCTGGCGCCCCTGGACCCGGCCCCCGCCCTGCCCGGCGTGGAAGATACCGGGCCTGCCTTGGCCACCATCCAGTTCGATGACCAGTTGCTGCCCCTGGAGGATGTCACCGACCAAGTGCTGGCCGAAACGGTGATCGCTGCCCCGGTGGAGCCGGCTGACACCGAACCAACCCTGGTGCTGATCAGTTTCAAGGCCATGGAGGTCACCATCCGCGATGCTGAAGGCACGGAGGTGGCGCGGGAGAACCTGACCCTGGGCAGCAGCCTGAGCCTGCCCTGGCAGGAGGGCATGACCATCACCGCCCCGGATGCAGGCGCGCTGAGCCTCTACCGGGATGACATCCCTCTGGCCCGTCTGGGGCAAGCCGGCGAGGCGGTGGAAAACCGACCGGTGCCCCGCGAATAGAGCGATTTGCGATGACGCTGACCGTGTCAGCTTCTGGGCTGGAGAGGGTCCATCGCGGGCAACGCTCTCATGGGCCAGGCGCCAGAGCGCGTCCCATCTACCTTGACCACCCCGCGCCCCCACCCGGCCACCCACGCCAGTATCGTACCAATGGGTGGCCGGGTGGGGGTGCGGGGCTGGCGTGGACTCTATCTCACCGAAACGCGCGCCAGAGCATAGGACCCCAAATTGGCAACGCCTCGGAGGGGATCATCCGAGCGACCACCAGAAAGCGACAGCAAGGGCACCGATTCCAAACCGGTGTCTCCTGCTGTAGGGACGCCCGGAGGCCCCGCGCCCCTGTGCCCAAGGCTCGTGTCGGCCCCTGTTGTCGAGGCCTGTCGCAGCCCCTGTTGTTGGGCGCCCTTGTCAGACACCATTGACAGGCGTGGCCCAGGCTCGTCACTTGCTGTGCAGGACCATGGAGCGTAGGCCCCCGCCGTGGCAACGCCACGGCGGGGATCATCCGAGCGACCACCATGAAGCGACAGCAAGGGCACCGATTCCAAACCGGTGTCCACTGCTGTAGCGTTGGCCGATCAGCCTGGTCCATCCCCTCGGCAAGAAGGGGATCGCGCTCAAGCGTTGCAGCACCGAAGGCGGCGTGCAGTCCATCCGCCGACGCAAACGGTGCCACCGTATCAAAAAACATCCCGCCGGAGGCACGCCCCATGACCACCATCCCCGATTTCTCCTTTGCCACCACCAAATCCATCGTGTTCGCAGATGGCGCGCTGGAGCAATTGGGGACCCATGCGCTGGCGCTGGGCGGCAGCCATGTGTTTTTGGTCACGGACACCGGTTTGGGCGCGCTTGGCTTCCCGCAGAGGGCCCATGACATCCTCGCCAAGGCCGGGCTGGGCTGCACCATCTTCGACAAGGTGGTGGCCGACCCGCCGGAGCACCTGGTGGCGGATGCCGTGGCCATGGCCAAGACGGAGGGCTGCGATCTGGTCGTGGGCTTTGGCGGCGGTTCCAGCATGGATGTGGCAAAACTGATCGCCCTGATGCTGAAGAGCCCCCAGGAGTTGGCCGACATCTATGGCGTTGGCCTTGCCAAAGGGGAGCGGCTGCCGCTGATCCAGGTCCCCACCACTGCCGGTACAGGCAGCGAAGTCACCCCCATTGCCATCCTGACCCTGCCCAGCGATCAGAAGATGGGGGTGGTCTCCCCCCAATTGCTGCCCGACCTGGCTCTGCTGGACCCGGAACTGACCTTGGGCCTGCCACCGAAGATGACCGCTGCCACGGGCATCGACGCCATGGTCCACGCCATTGAGGCCTATACCAGCCGTATCAAGAAAAACCCGCTGAGCGATGCCCTGGCGCGGGAGGCCCTAAGGCTGATGGGCGCCAATATTCGGGAGGCGGTGCATAACGGCACCAATCGGGAGGCCCGGGGGGCCATGCTCCTGGGATCCATGCTGGCGGGCCAGGCGTTCGCCAATGCCCCTGTGGGGGCGGTGCATGCCCTCGCCTACCCGCTGGGCGGGCACTATCACATCACCCATGGGCTTTCGAACACGCTGATGCTGACCCCTGTGATGGCGTTCAACGCCCCGGTGGCCGCACCACTCTACGCTGAGATCGCACCGATCATCGATCCCGCCATCCAACCCAGCGGCGCTCAGGCCATGACCCAGGACCTAATCACCAGCCTCGCCAGCTTGACCAAAGATCTGGGCCTGGAAACCAGCCTGGCCCAGGTGGGCGTGGAGGAAAGCAAGCTGGAGATCCTGGCCCGCGATGCGTTCAAGCAGCAGCGCCTGCTGCAAAACAACCCGCGAGAGGTGAGCGAGGCGGACGCCCTGGCCCTTTACCGCGAAAGCTACGCCGGCTTCGCCTGATCGCTCTCCCCACGCACCTGCGCCGGCCAAGCCGCCCGCGGCGTCAGAGGTTTTGTTCGCCCATCAGGCGCGCGGGATTGCCATCATAGTCGTAGATGGTGCTGGCGCCCTCAAAGAAGCTGAAGGGGATCTTCAGGCCAATCTGGCGGGCCTTGCGGAAGTTGATGGCAATGTCCGGCGGGCTCACCAACCCCACGGGCAGGCTGGCGGCCTCCTGCTCCCCACTGAGGATCTTAAGGCCGTAAAGGGTGGCCAGATGGGCGTTGGACTGGAAGCTGACGCCCACGCTGAGCACCGCGCTGTCGTCGCCTTCCTGGACAACTTCCGGAACAACGCTCAGGACCGGCACCCGGTCACTATGCTGGTTGATGGTGGCAATCTCGCGGAAGACAGCCGTGGACCCCGTGATCCAGAACAGGCTGTTGTCCAGGGTGGGGTCATTGCGGCGCATGGCCGGGACGGCACGGCTGACCAGCGCCTCCAGTTCCTGCGGGGCAGCATCAGCGTTTTGCACTTCCAGCATCAGGACCTGGATGCCGCGGGACCGGGCAGCCTCCTCCATGGGGCGGGCTTGGGTCTCCATCGCGGAGATGTTGTTGGCATCCACCAGGATGGCCAAGTTCTTCAGATCGGGCTTGAGTTCCAGAACATAGGCCAATTGAGCATCCACCGGCATGTTGAGGCTGGTGAAGGCAAAGTTGGTGCCGCTGCCCTGATCATAGTCCTTCACTTGGCCCAGTTGGACCGGGTCCTTGGCGGTGACGCTGACCACCGGGATGGCCCCAAAGCGATAATTGTTCCACAGCCACGCCGTGGCTTGCGACCCCATGGAGAAGACCAGGTCGATCCCCCGCGCCTCGGCCCAGCGCAGCGCCTCCTCCCCGGCACTGTTGCCGTTGTCGGTGAACACCGCGGTCACCTCCACCCGGATGTCCCGTGCCTGGAACATGCTGAGCATTTTGGTCACCGCCACATCATAGGCGCTGGAGCGACGGGTGTAGAACAGCATCACCCGGTGATCCGGTGCCACCCGCGGGGCAGCGATGCCCGCCCCCGTGCGGCGGTAGACCTGAACCCGGTGGTCCGGGTGAACAGGGTCCCGACGCACCGTCCATGCCTCATGGACGCTCTCCTCAACGCCGAACCAAGCGGGCAGGACCTCGGCGGCGGCGGGGCGGGACAGGCATACCGCCCCCAGGCTCAGGAGGGCCAGGAACAGGCCCAGTGAACGCAGGCTGATCAGGTGAAGGCTCATAGCTCTGATTTCCTTTTGGCGTCAGACGGCAGGGTCGGCGGCTCAGGCCGGGCGCAGGACGGTGGCGTCGTTGCCAGGGGTGGCATGGACAGTGACGGCAGGGGCGACAGGGCGGATTGCCGGCGCGGGGGCTGGCGTCGCCGACCCTTGGTCCCGGCGATGGCCGGAGGGCGGGCTGCCTGCCAAGAACAGCAGACCCAGCAGCAGGCTGGCCCCGGCCACGATTCCGATGGCCATCCAGTCATCCTGCACCAGCAAGAACAGATGGCTGGCGATCAACGGCCCCGCCACATGCCCCAGACGCTCCATAAAGCGATAGGTGGCGGTGGCGGTTGACGGGCCGATGCGGTTGGCCAACTCGCTGTCGGCGATGTAGGTCACCACCGGGGCATTGATCAGCCCATGGGCCAGGCCCGTGATCAGAATGCCGGTGAGCATCATCAGGGTGCTGGCGGCATCGCCGTAGCGAACGGTGAGTTCGTCGGCGAACAGGCCGCCACAGGTGATCAGGCCCAACCCAATGGCGGAAATGGTGGCCCCCTTGAACAAGACGATGCGGGCATCGCCGATCTTGTCCACCAGCGGCGCCACCAGGGCAGAGCTGGCCACCACCGCGATGGCATAGACCATGATCATCTGGCCGATGTCCTCCTGCGGGTAGGCGGCCCGGGCCAGCAGCAGTGGCAGGGCAAAGCTGATGATGCCGGTCAGCACCGCCTTGGCTGGGATCCCGATGGAGAGCATCGTGGTCAGGAAGCGCCCGCAGCAGATGGCCGTTTTCAGACCGCTGACGATGCCCTTGGCAGCCTCGCCGGAGGCCCGGGCCAGGGCCTGGCCGCCCACCACGGGCACCATCAGCAGGGCATACAGGGCAGCCACCCCCCCAATGCCGGCACCCATCAGGAACACGCTCTGCGGGCCCGCAGCACCGACAATCAAACTGCCGATGGCCATGCCAGCGATCATGCCGCCCTGGAAGCCGAACACGATGATGGCCGCAGCCCGGGTCTTGTTGGCCCGCCCACTCACGGCCAGCAGATAGCTCTGAACACCGATGAACAGCAGGCCTTGACCGGTACCACTGAGGACACGGGCGCCCACCAGGGTCCAGAAATCCGCCGCCGTGCTCATCAGCAGCAAACCGCCACCGGCCAGGCTCAAGCCAATCACCATCAGCGGCTTCGGCCCCCAGCGCTGGGCCAAGTGCCCAGCCGGGATCAGCATCAGGGCAAACATGCCATAGAAGGCCAGGAACGGGGCAGACGCCCAGCTTTCCGCCATGCCGGCGGCCTCGGCCGCACGGGCGACGAAGTCCGGCAAGAAGGAGTAGCTCAGATGTTCCGCCAGAACGCCCAGGAAGAAGACCGGCTTAACATAGTCCAGCAGCCACGGGGCGCCAAAGCCAGGGGCCTGTGTCTGATCCAGCGCCTCCTGGCTGGCCGCCACACCCTGCCCGCGGCGCACCGAGCCGCCCACCTGGAAGAACATGTTGGCCATGAAGGCGCAGGCCAGGAACAAGGCACCAAAGTTCTTGATGCTGCGCAAAATGCGGCTGGTCACCACGTCGCCCGGCATTTCCACCGCCACCTGAATGCTGCGCGCAGCATCCTGCCCGGTCAGGTCCACCACAAAGGTGTAGTGGCCGGGGTTTGCCTCCCAGGGCCAGCCAATGGCCGCCGGATCGGTGTGAATCGATACCTCGCCATCAACGATCAGGACCGCGGCGCTCAGATCCGCATTATCGCGAACATAGCTGGCGAACATATGATCCAGGCCGTCGATCTCCGAGAGTTGGATGTTGTAGGCGACAAGATCATGCAACCGCTGCCCCAGGCTCTCCGCCAGCG
This sequence comes from uncultured Rhodospirillales bacterium, assembly GCA_964496805.1. Taxonomy (GTDB): domain Bacteria; phylum Pseudomonadota; class Alphaproteobacteria; order CAZCBM01; family CAZCBM01; genus CAZCBM01. The sequence goes on from CAZCBM010000089.1 coordinate 5,644, forward strand.
CGCGGGATTTGGACTGCGCCCCCTCGGCATACAAACCCACCAACGTCGTCACCACAGCCCCCGCGGCCACCAAAAAGATCAGCGCAAAACTGATATGAGGCCAGGGCAGGCGCGCGGTATCCATGCGGTGGCCAAACACCAGGATCAGCAGCGCAAAGGCTGCCGCCGGAATGACGGAGCCCTTGAGCAGCACTTCAAACAGGGCCTCGGTGCGCTGGGTCACGGCATCGGTGGGCATGGTCAGGGCCAGATGGCCCACCGTCTCAAACTTGTCTGCCAGGGGAACGACGACCCGGTACTGGGTGCCAACAATCTCCAGCCGGTGGGCCGGCTGATCGTCGATCACCTCAGGTCCGGGCTCGTGGGCTGCCGGCAGCGACTCCAGGGTTGCGCGGTTGCCTGCGGTGAAGACCGAGCGGCCGGTCAGGTCGTACACCGCCAGGCTGGACAGCGCCTCGTCGGAGGTCAGTAGCGGTTGCGCCAGGGTGCGGAAGCCGACGAACTGTTCCAGCGGCAGACCTGAGCGCAAAAAGCCCTCCATGGCCGTCTGCACGATCTGTACCTGCCCCACCAACTTGTCGCCCTGGAACCGCTCAAAGGTGCGCTTGCCTTCGCTGAAGGCCACAAACAGCAGCAGCAGCATGGACAGCCACATCACCACGAACATGGTAATGGCATCGGCAATCCGGCGGGACAGGGGATAAGCTGCGGCGGGCTTGCGGGCGTCGGCGGGCGCGTCCGTGGCCATGATCGGGGCAGCAGCGGATGGGGAAACAGTCATCGGCGTCAAGCTCCTGTCAGGCGCTGAGGGCAGGGGTGGACTGGGCCAACACCTGCAGCAGGGGGTGGGACTGACCGCGGTTCTGGCGCAGGGTCAGGTCGATGTGGCCGGCCAGCAGGGACAAGATCAGGTCGTCATAGCCCATGCCCTCCGCGGCCAAGCCCTGGATGATCAGATTGGTGACACCCTCTGGCGTCGGCGCCTTCAGGTCAGGCTTGGGATTGGCTTCCAGCAGGTGCAGCCGCCCCTGGCTGTCCGCGCGCACGTCCAGCCGCACCAGGCTTTGCAGACCGAGTTCCAGCGCCACGGCCCGGCCCAGGGCGTGCAACGCGCGGGCCTGAACATGGTCCCGAACCGGATCCAGGGGCCGCACACGATCGGCGGTGATCGGGCGCTTATCCATGCTGGTGAAGATGGGCTCATCCTGGTCGAGCACCCGCTCCACCGCCGCAAAGGTGAAGGGTTGATCCAGCGCATCCAGGTGCCCCTCGCGGGCAACCACCGGACCACAGGCAGCGATGCAGAATTCCCGGCCGCCCAAATATTTCTCCACCAGAACCGTGTTCTGGCTGGCCTGCAGCACATCCCACACGGCTGGCTTGAGGGCGGCGCGATCCTCCACAAAGGTGACATGCAGGGAGGCGCGGCCGCAGGTGGGTTTGACGATGAACGGTCCAGAGTAATCGGCAAAGGCCCGCTGGACGCCCGCATGCTTGCCCGGGTCCGGCTCGGCCCGCAGGGCATCCGGGCGCAGGGTGGCAAACGGTGCGGTGGGCAAGCCAGCCCCCATCATCGCCCGCTTGAAGGTCACCTTGCAGTCCAGGAGCGCGGCCGTCAGCGGATCATGCCCAACATAGGGTAGGCCCAGCATTTCCATCATCGCCGCGCCATGGGCCAGGGGAGCCATGCCCTGGACGCCCCCGGTGTTCAGCCACACAAAGTCGATGCCTTTGTCCTTAAGGCTGCTGATCAGGCGCATGTCCTCCGGCAGGACCTGCACATCCCGGGCCCCCAGCCGCTGCAGCGCCTGGGCGATATCCTGCGCCACGGTCTCATAGCTCTTCCAACTGCGAACCTTGTAGCTTTGTTGCAGCACCGCGCCTGGTTGGGCGCCGTCGCCCCCATGGACCACCGCAAACCTCAAGCGCGGCAGCAGACCGGCCACCTGCGCCCGCAGATGGGCGATGCGCCCGCGCCGCCGCTCCGGCGCCAGCAAGGTGCCTGTGGCAGCGGCCTCCACGTCCAGGGGAGCAGGGCTCGCGACATCGTGACGGTTGGAAACTGCTGTAGACATGGGCGCCCCGTTCTCGTGGCTGGGGCAGACCGCTGAGGCCTGCGGATGATGCGACACCCCACCAGCGTTAAGAGTTGCCCGTTAAGAAAAGACTTCGTCCATCATTTGATAACCTGCTGAAAAATATACGGTTTATCTTGCATCTTATCTATTGGGCCCGATCCGCATGCCGGCACCGCTCCGGTGGCGTTGGCCTCTTGTGTTGACCATGATGCTTGGATTACGCTGAGCAGGTCGCATGGTCGACCAACATGACCTGATAATAATAAGCCGCGCCCCCCGGCCCCCAAAAAGGGCTCTGCCGGCAGGGGCCGGACGATCGGAGGACGCCTTCCATGATTTCAGTCTCCCTCACCGTCAATGGCAAACCGACCACGGTGACCATGGAGCCCACGGCCCTGCTGACAGACCTGCTGCGGTCCGAATTGGGCCTCACCGGGACCCATGTGGGCTGTGACACCAGCCAGTGCGGCGCCTGCGTCGTTCACGTGGACGGCGTCAGCCGCAAGGCCTGCACCATGCTGGCTGCCCAAGCCGAAGGCAGCGACATCACCACCATCGAAGGACTGGCCGGCGATGGGGAGATGCATGCCCTGCAGGTGGCCTTTAAGGAGGCCCACGGCCTGCAATGCGGGTTTTGCACCCCCGGCATGGTGATGAGTGCCGCTGACCTGCTGCGTCGCAATCCCGACCCCAGCGAGCAGGACGTCAGGGAATGGCTTGAAGGCAACATCTGCCGCTGCACCGGCTACCACAACATCGTCAAGGCCGTTCGTCTGGCCGCCGACATGATGCGTCAGGCCCCCGCCCAGGCCGCTGAATAAGCCACGGGTAGCTGTCCGCCCCGCGTCAGCCCGGCGGACCATGGACAATACAATCAGAAATTTCTGAAGGGAGAGACCCCCATGACCGAGGCAACCATCGGCCAACCCGTCAAGCGCCTGGAAGACGAGCGCTTTCTGCGCGGTATCGGCACCTATACCGATGACATCAACCGCCCCCGCCAGTGCCATGTGTTTTTCGTGCGCAGCCCCGTCGCTCATGCCACCCTGGACAAGATCGACGTTAGCGCAGCCGAAGCTGCCCCTGGCGTCGTCGCTGTCTTCACCCACGAGGCGCTGGACGCCGATGGGGTGGGGGGCGTGCCCTGCGGTTGGGAAATCACCGACCGCAACGGCGACCCGATGAAGGAGCCCAAGCACCCGGTGCTGGCCGCCGGCAAAGTCCGCCATGTGGGGGACCCGGTTGTGGCCATTTTGGCGGAGACCGTGAACCAGGCCAAGGACGCGGCCGAATTGGTGGACATCCAATATGGCGACTTGCCGGCCGTGGCCGATCTCGCCACCGCGCTGAACAATGCCACCACCGTCCATGACGAAGCGCCAGACAACCTATGCTACGACTGGGAACTGGGGGACAAGGACGCCACGGATGCCGCCCTGTCCGGTGCCGCCCACATCACCCGCCTCAAGCTGCTGAACAACCGGCTCGTGCCCAACGCCATGGAGCCTCGCGCTGCCATCGGGGAGTTTGATCGGGCCACCGGCGAACACACGCTGATCACCACCAGCCAGAACCCTCACGTCATCCGTCTGCTGATGGGCGCCTTCGTTCTGGGCATTCCAGAGCACAAATTGCGGGTCTATGCCCCTGACGTGGGCGGCGGCTTTGGCTCGAAAATCTATCACTATGCCGAGGAGGCGTTCGTCACCTGGGCTGCCAAGAAGGTTGGACGGCCAGTGAAATGGACGGCCGAGCGCACCGAGAGCTTCATCACCGATGCCCACGGCCGGGACCATATCACCGAGGTGGAGATGGGCTTCGACGCCGACGCCAAGATCGTCGGCCTGCGGGTGAATACCACGGCCAATATGGGCGCCTATTTGTCCACCTTCGCCCCCTCCATCCCCACCTGGCTGTATGCCACGCTGCTGGCAGGCCAGTACCAGACGCCCGCCATCTACTGCAATGTGAAGGCGCTGTTCACCACCACCACGCCGGTGGACGCCTATCGCGGCGCTGGCCGGCCGGAGGCCACCTATGTTCTGGAGCGGGCCATCAGCCAAGCTGCCCGTGAATTGGGCCTGAGCGATGTGGAAATCCGTCGCCGCAACTTTATCCAGCCGGACCAGTTCCCCTATCACACGCCTGTGGCGGTGATTTACGACAGCGGCAACTTCCCGGCCCTGATGGATGCGGCCCTGGTCAATGCCGACTATGACGGGTTTGCCGCCCGCAAGGCGGCCACGGAAGCCAAGGGGCTGAAGCGCGGCATCGGGTTCAGTGCCTATATCGAGGCGTGCGGCATCGCTCCGTCCAACCTTGTGGGTCAGTTGGGCGCCCGTGCCGGCCTGTATGAGGCGGCCACCGTTCGGGTAAACCCCACCGGCAGCGTCAGCGTGCTCACCGGCTGTCATAGCCATGGTCAGGGGCACGAGACCGTCTATGCCCAGATGGTGGCCGATCGCCTGGGTATCGACATCAACGCCATCGAGATTGTCCATGGTGACACGGACAAAATCCCCTTCGGCATGGGCACCTATGGCTCACGCTCCCTGGCCGTGGGCGGTTCCGCCCTGGTCAATGCCCTGGACAAGGTGATCACCAAGGGTACCAAAATTGCCGCCCACCTGCTGGAGGCCGCCGCCGAGGACATCGAGTTCACCGACGGCAAGTTCACCGTCAAAGGCACCGACAAATCCAAGGCCTTTGGTGAGGTGGCTCTGGCCGCCTACGTTCCGCACCAGTATCCCATCGAAGAATTGGAACCGGGACTGGAAGAAACCGCCTTCTATGACCCCAAGAACTTCACCTACCCCAGTGGTGTCTATATCGCTGAAGTGGAAGTGGACACGGATACGGGTCGGGTGACTGTGGACAAGTTCACCGCCACTGACGATTTCGGCAACATCATGAACCCGATGATCGTTGAGGGCCAAGTCCATGGCGGCCTTGCCCAGGGTATTGGGCAAGCCCTGCTGGAAGGGGTGGTGTTCGATGAGACGGGCCAGCTGATCACGGGCAGCTTCATGGACTATGCCATGCCTCGGGCCGATGACTTGCCGAGCTTTGGCGTTGGCCACAAGGGCACGGTCTGCACCCACAACCCCTTGGGGGCCAAGGGCTGCGGGGAAGCGGGCGCCATCGGCAGCCCGCCGGCGATCATCAACGGCATCATCGACGCCCTGAAGGATCTGGGTGTCACCCATGTTGAGATGCCGGCCACCCCGCTGCGGGTGTGGCAAGCAATCCAGGACGCCAAGCCGGCCATGGCCGCAGAGTGACCCGGCGATGTAACCCGGCGATCGGGCGAGCCCCCCAAAGACGGTGGTGGCTCGCCCCTATCCCCGCCAATTCTCCTGGCAAGCCCCCTCTCCCGGCAAGCCCACTCTCCCGATAAGAAGGAGCCCTCGGGCCATGATCAACAGTTTCCAAATTGTCCGCCCTGGCACCCTGGCCGACGCCGTCACCGCCATGAGCGGCGGCGACGACATCAAAGCCCTGGCCGGTGGCCAGACCATGATCCCCACCCTCAAGCAGCGTCTGGCTGCCCCGGAGCGGCTGGTTGACCTCTCCCAGGTGAACGAGTTGAAGGGCATCGAGGTGACCGCCGAGGCTGTCACCATCGGCGCCATGACCACCCATGCCGATGTGGCCGCCAACGCTGACGTCGCTGCTGCCATCCCGGCCTTGGCTGCGCTGGCCGGCGGCATCGGCGACCCTCAGGTCCGCAATGCCGGCACACTGGGGGGCTCGGTCGCCAACAACGATCCTGCCGCCGATTATCCGGGGGCCGTGCTGGGCCTGGGCGCCACGGTGCACACCAGCAGCCGCACCCTCAGCGCCGAGGATTTCTTCCAGGGCATGTTCACCACCGCGCTGGCTGAGGATGAGTTGATCACCAAGATCAGTTTCCCGCGGCCAACCAAGGCTGTGTACATGAAGTTCGATCAACCGGCCTCCCGCTACGCCCTGACCGGCGTGTTCTTGGCGGTGTTTGGCGACTCGGTCCGTCTCGCCGTGACCGGTGCCGGCTCCGAGGGGGTGTTCCGCGTACCCGCCATGGAAGCAGCGCTGGCCGGTTCCTTCACCACCGCTGCCCTGGACGGGCTGAGCGTGGACCCGGATGAGATGCTCACCGATATCCACGGCACTGGCGCCTATCGCGCCCACTTGGTGGGGGTCCTGGCCAAGCGCGCCGTCATGGCGCTGTCCTGATCCAAACAGCTTCCCCTCCCCGGACGGGACAATCCCGCTCCGGGGAGAAGGATCGCCGAACCGTCGCGGCAACGACACCCCTGATCGGCCCCTGAGGCCGCGCAACCCTCCGGCCGCAACGTTGGCTCCCGGCTGCGCGTAGAGTCCTTTGCGCGGCAAAGGAGCCACCGCCGGCCCGCTCCCTCTCCTGGCCCTCCCCTGTGATCAGACGCCCGTGGGTGGCCGGCCTAAAAAGGCTGGGGAGGGAAGAGGCTAGAGCATAGGACCCCGAAGTGGCAACGCCACGGAGGGGATCATCCGAGCGACCACCA
>CAZCBM010000090.1:0-6289 GCA_964496805.1 uncultured Rhodospirillales bacterium
CAGCCCACGGCGCGCGCCATGCTGGCCCGCTTGCCCGCCCAGGATCCGCGGGTGGCGGCCGTGTTGGCGCGCCTGGCAGCCCGGGGCATCGCAACCCAGGGCCCTGCCCGCCAGCCGTCTGAGGCCTCGCCTGTGATCGGGCAGCCGCTGCGGGTGCCGCTGCCCCCGCCGCAGTGATGGCATCGCCCATGCCATCTCCCTACCCGCCAAGCCCCCCAGCGGAGGCAGCCTCCCTGTGCCAGAGCCTCGGACTGCGCCAGTGGCCAGTGCCGGCACCGGCTCAGCTCAGCCCCATCTTGCCGGAGGTCTGGGTGGGCCTGTGCCGTCACTTGGCCGCTCAGATTGAACAGCGCCCCCATTTGATGCGCCTGATCGCCCCCCAGGGCATGGGCAAATCGACGTTTTTGGGCATTTTGGCCCGAACGCAGGCCAACAAGGTGACCTGTGTCGCCCATCCCACCGCCCTTCTTCCCTCCGCCGCCGACTCCCCCAGCGTCCGCCGCGCCAGCCTCGCCCTGTCCCGCCTGCTGGAGGAGGATGAGCAGACCTCGCCCCAGGACTTGACCCGCGCGCTGGAGGTGTTGGTCGCTCGGCGGCGGCCGGTCCTGGTGATCGTGGACGCCAACAGCCCGTTGGCGCCGCGCCTGATGGTGCGCTTGCGGGACTCGATGGCCATGCCGGGGCCAGATCGGGCGCCGGTCAGCCTGTTGGTAACGGAACAAGGAACCCCCGAGGCGCGCCCTCTGGCACCGGGGCCGGGGGCCCCCGATCCCCTGTTTGCCCAACAACTGGAAGTGGAAGTGCCGCTGACCCTGCCGCCGCTATCCCAGGCGGATGCTGCCCGGTTGCTGGTGCTTTGGCTGACCCGCGTGGCCGAGGACCCCTCCACCGTGGCGCAGCGCCTGCCGGCCTCTGCGGTGATCGCGTTGGCTGACGCTGCCGATGGCAACCCCCTGTGGTTGCAGCACCATCTCTCCCAGGCCTTGGTGGCGGCAGCCACCCAGGGAGAGACCCGATTGCAGCCGCGTCATGTCTCCATGGCCACCGCCTCTTCGGGGCGCTCGCCTCCGCGCTCAGACCGCCAGAGGGGCCGCCATAGGGGCCGTCATGAGGGCAGCCGAGGGGACCTCCATGGCGCCTCCCCGGCGTGGCTCCCCTTGGGAGTCGGCGGTCTGGTCCTGGTCCTGTGCCTGCTGCTGTGGGCACACTCGTCGCCCTGACCGGCCAGCCTATATCAGAGCTTTCGTGTGTACTCGTGCAGGAGACGTGCCGTGGATTTGGGTGTTTCAGGCCGCTTGGCCGTGGTGATGGGGGTGACAGGGGGCTTGGGCGGGGCCTGTGCCCGTGCATTGGCGCAGGAGGGGGCGACAGTCATCGCCTGTGGACGGGATGCGGACCGCACCGGGGCCTTTGTCCAGACCCTTACCCAGGCGGGCCTGACGGCGGATCCGCTGGTTCTGGACCTGGCGGAGCCAGCGTCAGTCGCCTCGGCTGTGGGCCACCTGGCCGGACAGCCGGTGGATATTCTGGTCAACAATTCCGGCGGTCCGCCGCCCGGCACCACAGCAGCCATCACGCCGGAGGTCTTGGACGCGCAGTTCCAGGCCATGGTTGCCAGCCTGATCCAAATCACCAATGCCCTGGTGCCCGGCATGCGCCAGCGGGGATGGGGCCGGGTGCTGACCATCGCAAGCAGCGGGACCCAGCAACCGATCCCCAACTTGGCCCTGTCCAACACCCTGCGCGCGGCCCTGGTGGGGTTCACCAAGACGCTGGCCACCGAGGTGGCGGCGGACGGGGTCACCGCCAACATGCTGCTGCCGGGGCGCATCGATACTGATCGGGTCGCCCGGCTGGATGCCGCCGCCGCTCAGCGTCAGGGGATCACAGCGGAGGAGGCGCGGGCGCAGGCCATCGGCCGTATTCCCGCGCGCCGGCTGGGCACGCCGGCAGAGTTCGGCGCCACAGCGGCCTTTTTGTGTTCCCAGCCAGCGGCCTATATCACAGGCAGCCAGATCCGGGTGGACGGCGGCCTGGTTGCCACGGTCTGATCCTTTGCGAGAAAGGGCCTGACACGCTGTTGGAACGCGGCTCACGCTCTGTAGAGACAGAGCTCACGCTCTGTGCAGACGGAGCTCACGCTCTGTAGAAGACTGAGCTCACGCTCGGCGGACAAGGGGCCGACGGGATCTTCCCCCCTTCCCGCAAGAAACAACACCGCCCCTGGGATCAGGGGCGGTGCCGTGCGTTTGGTTTAGGCCTTACAGCGCAGGACGCGGAAGGATTACCCCCTAAGGGGATCATCCCGGCGGCCACCGGCTCCCTATGGACCTGGCACCCAGGCCAAATCGGTGTTCGCCGATGTAGGCCCGTTCAGTTCAGGCCGTCCAGCACCAGCGCGCGCCCCAGCTGAGCACGACCGGCACGGGTTGCCGGGACTTTCAATGGAATTGGTCGGTCTCGGTGCTCTCACCCATGGCCGTGGTGCTGCTCTGGCCCTGGCTGATGGTGTTGGCGACAGCATCAAAGTAGCCGGTGCCCACTTCGCGCTGGTGCTTGACGCAGGTGAAGCCCTGATCGGCCGCCGCGAACTCGGCCGCCTGCAGCTCGGCATAGGCCGCCATGCCGCGCTCCTTGTACTGCCGCGCCAAGTTGAAGGTGTGGTAGTTGGTGTTGTGGAAGCTGGCCAGGGTCACGAACTGATACTTGTAGCCCATGGCGCCGATTTCCCGCTGGAAACGGGCGATGTCCGCATCGTCCAGGTTGGCGCGCCAGTTGAAGCTGGGGGAGCAGTTGTAGGCCAGCATCTGGTTCGGGTATTCCTTCTTCACCGCTTCGGCGAAGGCTCGGGCCTCGTCCAGATTGGGCTTGCTGGTTTCCCACCAGATCAGGTCGGCATAAGGGGCATAGGCCAGACCACGGGCGATGCAATGCTCCAGGCCGGTACCTTCCTTCAGGCGATAGAAGCCCTCAGAGGTGCGGCTGTCCGGCTCGATGAAGCGGTGATCCCTCTCATCAACGTCGCTGGTGATCAGGCGGGCGCTTTCGGCGTCGGTGCGGGCGCAGATCACGGTGGGCACGTCACAGACATCGGCGGCCAAGCGGGCGGCGTTTAGGGTGCGGATGAACTGGCTGGTGGGAACCAGAACCTTGCCCCCCAGGTGGCCGCACTTCTTCTCGCTGGCCAGCTGGTCTTCGAAGTGGACGCCCGCGGCGCCAGCCTCGATCATGGCCTTCATCAGCTCAAAGGCGTTCAGGTTGCCACCGAAGCCGGCTTCGGCATCTGCCACGATCGGCAGGTAGTAGTCGGTGTCGCCCTTACCTTCCAGGTGCTGGATCTGGTCGGCGCGCTGCAGGGCATTGTTGATGCGCTTGACCAGTTGCGGCACGCTGTTGGCCGGATACAGGCTCTGGTCCGGGTAGGTCTGACCGGACAGGTTGGCGTCGGCGGCAACCTGCCACCCGCTCATGTAGATGGCTTCCAGACCGGCCTTGGCCATCTGGACGGCCTGCATGCCGGTGAAGGTGCCCAGGCTGTGGATGTAGGGCAGCGTGTTCAGCTTGCGCCACAGCTTTTCAGCCCCGTGACGGGCCAGCGTGTATTCGATTTTCAGGCTGCCGCGCAGCTTTTCCACCTCTTCCGGGGTGTAGTCGCGCTTCACGCCCTCAAAGCGGGTGAGCATCGGGTCGTTCTGGTTGTCCAGGGGAGCCATGGGTCGGTTCTTTCGACTGAGACAGATTGGAATTTGTAAACTGTGTTTCGCGATCGCAGCAGGCTGCCTGCGCCACGGGGACGGCCCTTGGTGTCACAAGCACTTAACCTGGGCAAACGGAATAGGGTCTTGATGTAAAGGATTGGTCTGTTGCAAATGGTCAGTCTGTAAATTTGTCAATATGCCCAATCCGGCAGCAGAGGGAGCCCTCCACCCATGTCCCTGGATCAGAAAGCCCTTCTGGGCCACAAGGTTCGCCGCCTGCGCGGGGAGCAGGGCCTCACCCAGGCGGATATGGCCGCCGCGCTGGGTATCTCCCCCAGCTACCTGAACCTGATCGAGCGCAACCAGCGCCCGGTGACCGTGCCTTTCCTGCTGAAACTGGGGCAGGTGTTTGACGTTGACCTACAAAGCTTTGCGGAAGACGAGGACGCCCAAAACCTGACCAAACTGCGGGGCATCCTGGCGGACATGGTGTTCGAGGGCCATGAGGTGCCGGACCGGGAATTGCGCGCCTTGGTCAGCGATGCGCCCTCCGCCGCGCGGGCCTTCCTCACCCTGTTCCGCGCCTATCAGGCCAGTCAGGAAGAGGCACGGGCGCTGGCGGAGGCGGTCAGCACCGGCGACCCCGGGGCCGCGCTGGCCCCGTCCATCGAGAGTGACGCCGCAACCAGCCGCCACCGCGCCTTCCCTGTGGAGGAGGTGCGGGACTTCTTTATGGCCCACGACAACCACTTCCCGGAACTGGAGGCCGCCGCGGAGTCGTTGATCAGCAGTTGGGGATTGGCTCCCGGGGACGCCACCACCCACCTGCCGGCACTGCTGCAACGTCACCTGAACCTGGGGGTGAAGGTCTATCCCCGCGACGTCATGGGCGGCCTGCTTCGGCGCTTCGACCGGCACGGGCGCCGCATCCTGCTCTCCGAGATGCTGCTGCCCACCGCGCGCAGTTTCCAGGCCCTGGTGCAGGTGGCGCTGCTGGAGATGGGGGAGAGCATCGACCGGATCGTCAAGCGCCAGGATTTCCGCAGTGAGGAGAGCCAGCGCCTCGCCCGGTTTGGCCTCGCCAACTATGTCGCCGGCGCCATTCTGATGTCCTATGAGCCTTTTCTGGAGGCAGCACGGACCCTGCGCTACGACGTGGAAGTGCTGGCGCGGCGATTCGATTGCTCGCTGGAGCAGGTCTGCCATCGCCTCACCACCCTGGCACGGCCTGGCGCCAAGGGCGTACCGTTCTTTCTGATCCGGGTGGACAAGGCCGGCAACATCTCCAAGCGCTTCAGCGCCAGGGGCGTGACGTTCACCCGCCTGGGCGGCTCCTGCCCCCGTTGGGTGGTCTATGACGCCCTGCGCCAGCCGGGCGCTGTTCACACCCAACTGGGGGAGATGCCGGACGGCACCGCCTATTTCTCCATCGCCTTCACCACCACCAGCCCGGCGGCCACCCCGGGCCAGCCCGCCCAACAGTTTGCCCTGGCCGTGGGCTGCGACATCAGCCACGCGGGCCAGATTGCCTATGCCGACGGCTATGATCTCAAAGGCCGAGGCGGCGCCATTCCCATTGGCACCAACTGTCGGCTGTGTGAACGCCTGGACTGCAATCAGCGCGCTCACCCACCACTGAACTTCCGCTTGGTGGTGGATGACCACCAACGGGGCGCCTCGCCCTTTGGTTTCCGCAAGGCTGGGGATGGATGAGCGACGCGCCACGGCCACGGCCGCGGCCTCCCCTGGCCCTGCACCGCATTGTCGGCCAGGCTGGTGCCGCGTCCGTTCCAGCGGGCGGAATGCGCGCGTTCGCGCGGCGCGCCGCTCCCCCATCTGCGTTAGGGTGGTGGCTTCGGTGAAGGTTCCCCTCCTCCGCCCGCCCCGACAATCGCCCCCCTGCGGTGCCTCTTGCCGGCACCGCCGCCTTTAAGCCCGGTGAGCCATGCAGACCAACTTCAGTCCGGATCAGCTTCAGGACCCCGATATCGCCGCGTCCGAAAAGATTCTCCGCAAATGCGTGCACTGCGGTTTCTGCACCGCCACCTGCCCCACCTTCGTCTTGCTGGGGGACGAACTCGATAGCCCGCGGGGCCGGATCTATCTGATCAAAGACATGCTGGAGAACGACAAGCCGGCCACCAAGGAGGTCGTGAAGCACATCGATCGCTGCCTATCCTGCCTGTCCTGCATGACCACGTGCCCCTCCGGCGTGCACTATCAGCACTTGGTGGATCACGCCCGCGCCCATGTGGAGCAGACCTATAAGCGCCCCTTGATTGAGCGCGGGCTGCGCTCTGTCCTGGCCATGATCCTGCCCTATCCCGGCCGCTTCCGACTGGCCATGAAGGGCGCGCAACTGGCCCGCCCCTTCCGGCGCCTCTTCCCCGGCCGGATCGGCGCCATGCTCAACCTGGCTCCTAAACACCTGCCCAAGGCCGACGACAGCGGTCGCCCGCAGGTCCATCCCGCGGTGGGCGAGCGCAAGAAGCGGGTCGCCCTGCTTGCCGGGTGCGCGCAGCAGGTGCTGGCACCGGCGATCAACGCGGCCACCATCCGGCTGCTCACCCGGCTGGGCTGTGAGGTGGTGG
>CAZCBM010000090.1:6299-12157 GCA_964496805.1 uncultured Rhodospirillales bacterium
GCCAAGGGCGCTGGCTGCTGTGGCGCGCTGGTGCATCACATGGGCAAGGTGGACCCCAGCCACGCCCAGGCCATCGCCAACATCAAGGCCTGGTGGCAGGAGAAGGAGGGCGAGGGCTTGGACGCCGTGGTCATTAACGCCAGCGGCTGCGGCACCCAGGTGAAAGACTATGGGTTCATGCTGCGCACGGACTCCGACTGGGCCGACAAGGCCGAGGCCATCAGCGCCATGACCCTGGACATCACCGAGTTGCTGGCCCAACTGGCCCCCACCTTCCCCACCCCGTCCGACCGCCCTGCCCTGCGGGTGGCCTATCACTCTGCCTGCAGCATGCAGCATGGCCAGCAGATCACCGACCTGCCGAAGATGCTGCTGGATCAGGCCGGGTTTACGGTTCTATCCCCGGCTGAGGGGCATCTGTGCTGTGGGTCGGCAGGGGTCTACAACATCATGCAGCCCAAGATCGCAGGCCAACTCCTGGAGCGGAAGGTCACCAATCTGGAGGCCACCCAACCCCAGTTGATCGCCACCGGCAACATCGGATGCCTGACCCAAATCCGCACCGGCACCCAGGTGCCGCTGGTCCACACGGTGGAACTGCTGGATTGGGCCACCGGTGGCCCGATGCCCGAAGCCCTGCAGGGTATGGACCTGAGCATGCCTCAGGCGATCCCCGCCCAGGCCGCGGAATAGGGTCCAATCACCGCCCCCCCCAAGGGGGCTAGAGTGCGTCCCACCTACCTTGACCACCCCAGGCCGGCGATGGGGACACGGCCGGAAGGGCCGTGCGGGAGGCTGTTGGTCGGTGCCGCCCCTGAGAAGGCGACCGCGACTCCTGATTTGCCGCAAGCCCCTGGGCCTTCAGGCTCCGGCAGTGGATACCGATTTGGGATCGCCCCTTAGCTCTGCTGTGGTTTCCCCGGCTCCTCCATCACTGGCAATGACCAGGGGACAGGGCGCAGAAGCTCTGTCAGAAACTCCAGCACCACGCGCTGGGCGGCGGTGAGCATCCGGCCGGGGGGATAGAGCACCTGCACCGGTACCGGTGGTGGGCAATACTCCCGCAGGATACACACCACCTCGCCCGCTGCGATGGCCGGCGCGGCGATGAAATCCGGCACGCAGAGAATGCCTGCCCCTTGGCGGACGGCCGCCAGCAGCGCTGGCCCATTGTTGGCACGGAAGCGTCCCGGTGCCAAACGGGGGATCAGATCCTCACCGCTGCTTGGATCACGCAGCCGCCATTCCCGGGCGCGCTCGAGAAAGCTGAAATTGACCACGGCGTGCTGAGCCAATTGATCAGGGTGCGTCGGCGTCCCATGAGCCGCCAAATAGGCTGGGGAGGCGACAATCACCCGCGCCGTGGTGGCCAGCGTCTTGGCGATCAAGCTGCTGTCCTCCGGATGGCCCACTCTCAGGGCCAGATCAAAGCCCGACTCCACCAGGTTCCGCAGCCGGTCGTTCATATCCAGGTCCAGACGGATGTCGGGATAGTAGGTCAACAGCCGCGGGAAATGCTGCACCAGGTGCATTTCCGCCAGGGTGGCCGGCAAAGTCAGCCGGACGAGCCCGCGGGGACGGGCCATCCCTTCGGACAGTAGGGCCTCCGTGGCATCAATCTCGGCCAGGATCCGCCGGCAATCCTCGACATAGCGCTGCCCCAGTTCCGTCAGGTGCAGACGGCGGGTGGTGCGATTGAGCAAGCGCACACCGACATGGTGCTCCAGGGCTTGGATTTGTTTGCTGACCTGGGCCTTGGAGAGGCCCAACTGGCTGGCAGCTCCGGTGAAGCTGCCCTGGTCCGCCACGGCGACGAAAATGGCCATGGCATTGAGGCGGTCCATGAGGGGTACCGTTGCGCTGAGTTGGGCGTTACCCCTTGCCGTCCGAGGCGTGCCGTATCGCACCCGTGTCCTCAGGGTCCAGAGGCGCCAGCGGGGCGCAGCCGGAAACGAGCGGACGCGGGGAGGGCCGCACCCACCGAACGCCACCCCATGGGCTGGCTTCAAAGGATAACGGAAATGCCATCCAGAAATAACACAGTAAATTAGTCAGGCAATAACCCCGAGGGAAAAGGTGATTGCCAAAATCAAATCCCATCCCGCAAAGTAGTATGCATTCGCTAACACAAGCCTCGCGCCACCGGCAGCAAGGGTTTCCTACAGCCTCACTCGCCCTTGCTGGCCCGGATACGGGCCTTCAGTTCTTCAGCCTGTCGCTCGAACTCAGCAAGCATTTCTTCCTCAGTCATGGCCTTTGACTGAGATGCAGCCCCGCCGTCAGCGCCTTCACCGCCATTCGCCGCACCAGCGGCAATGAAGGGGTTAAACATCCGCATGGCGTTTTCCATGGCTTGCATGTTCTGGCGCCCCATGGCCATGGGATTAGCGAAAGGGAAAAAATTTCCGAACGCTTTGGAAAACTGCTTCTGCATGTCTTCCTGGTTCTGCATCAAGGCCCGCATCATGTAGTCTAAATATTGCGGGACCAACCACTGCATGTTGTTCCCATACATGGCGATCAGCGATCGCAGAAAGCTGGTGGGCAGAAGGTTCTCGCCCTTCCCCTCTTCCTCGACAATGATCTGCGTGAGGACACTGCGAGTGATATCCTGACCCGCCTTCGCGTCGATAACGACAAAATCTATGCCGTCCTTCACCATTTGGCAGAGCGCCTCAAGCGTCACATAACGGCTGCTGTCAGTATTATAGAGCCGTCGATTGGCGTATTTTTTGATGGTGATCTTGCCGGCCGTGTCATTGGACTTGTCAGACATCGCGCGAGGTCCTAAAGCTGAAAAAGGGTGTCTTGCGTCCAGGCGCAGGGGGGGCAGGCGCAGAGGGAGAATTCCCAAAGTGAGAAGGCCCAGAGGGGCAAGCGCAAAAGGGGCGGGCCCAGACGAGTCCGCAACCTTGCAGTCCTCTCTATGCTCTATATTAGGGCAAGATCCGTCTGAGGGCAAACGATGCAGCCAACCGGGCGCATGCGCCTGAGGGCGAACACCTGCCCCGCCACTTAGTAACGTGCCTTTTCGGCAGTGCAACAGGATTGCCGCTCAAATGTTCAGCAGACCCAGAAGAATGATACAGGGTTGATCGCACCATGGCCCGTCCCGGCGGCTGATCCTCTCGGCCGGTCCCGCAAACACCCACCGCTGAGCATTTGCACCGCAGGGGCGCGCTTGGTATGGAGCCAGGAGACCGACCCCTCCGTTACCGCACCGCGGCAGGCCCCCCTCCCCTCACCCCGACCCCCCGGACACCATGTCACCCTCTTCCCAGGATCGTCACGACTCCGCGACCGGTCCAGACGAGGGCGCCCCGGGGACGACCCGGGGGCTTGGCCCGGGGCTTGGGGATGCCGCCGCCGCCTTTCTGGACCTGTGGGAGCAACAATGGCAGTGCCTGGCCACCGATCCGGCCCTCGCCCAGAGCCTGGCCCAAATGGCCAAGGCCGGCGCAGCCCTGGTCCAGAGTTGGCCAAACCCAGGCTGGCCACATCAGGGCGGGCCCAATCCAGGCCACCATGGGGGAAGAGCTGATGGAGCCGGCGGCAGCACTGACCGCCCGGATTCGCACCGCGCGTCAGCAGACGGTCCTGAGCCATCTGGCGCTGGCGCAGGTGATCTGGGGCAGTTCCTTGCCCGCATTTCCAGCCTGGGGCAGCGACTGCAGGCTCTGGAGCGGCAGCTTGCAGAACGGGCAGACGGCTTGGATGGCCCAGGCCCAAAGCCTACTGGAGCAGGCTCTCCCCCTGCCGACGCCGCCTCCCCTGCCGGGAATGAGCGGCCCGCTGGCGATCAGCATCGCGCTGGAGGTTCAACAGCGCCTGAGTGAGGCGATCGCTGGGGCCACAAGCTACCTTAAGGCGCCTGTGACCGCAGCCGCCGAACCCGGCCCCGTTCTTTGGTCCCACGGCACTATCCGCCTTCACCATCTCCCCGGCCCCGATCCCGACGGCCCCTCAGTGCTGGTGGTGCCCTCCCTGGTCAACCGCACCCGGCTTGTCCACCTCCTGCCCGGCTTTAGCCTGATTCACCATCTGGCCGAACAAGGCCTGCATCTGCATTTGCTGGATTGGGGGGATTTGTGCCATCCGGGCTCCCCCCTCACCCTGGATCAGGCCATCCTGGAGGGCGTTGGCGGCGCGGTGACAGCCCTTCGTCGGGCACGTCCCGGCCGACCGGTCCATATCTTGGGCTATTGCATGGGCGCCCTGCTGGCCTTGGGCTGGATCGGTCGCGACCCGTTGCTGAAGGCTGAGGGGAGCCGTTTTGTCAGCTTGGCCGCGCCTTGGGACTTCCATGTGGATGGCCATGGCGGCGCCCTCCATCAGGCGTTGTCCGAGGGAATGATGGCCCTGCTGCCCTTGCTGAATGGCATCGGCCGCATGCCCGGCCCGCTGGTGCGCGCCCTGTTCCTGCGGATGGACCCGATGATCGGCCCGGGCAAACTGCGCAGCCTCGCCCGCCTCCCCGGCGGCACCCAAGCGGAGCGCTTCATCGCGCTGGAGGACTGGACCAATGACGCCGTGGACCTGCCCCTGGCGGTTGCGCAGGTGTGCTTTGGGGACTGGTATGGCGCCAACACCCCACTGCACGGGCGCTGGCGGGTGGCCGGGCATCCCGTGACCCCGGCGGACTCACCCCTGCCGAGCCTGATTGTCGCCGCACAGAAAGATAAGTTGGTGCCCCCGCAGAGCGCCGCTGCCCTGGCCACAGCCCTGCCCGACGCAACGCTGCTGCCCGTCCCCTTTGGCCATACCGGCATGGTGGCCAGCCAACGCGCACCAGAGGCGCTGTGGACCGCCCTTGCCGCGTTCTTGCGCGCCCGCCCCTGAAGGCCGCCCCGCGCGCCCATGTTGCGTTGCAAAAATTTTCGCTTTGGCCTTGCCCGATTGATCCGCCTAATATGTTAAGGCGCATAGTAATCATGGGTTGGGGAATCGCCGCCTCCAGGTTAAGGTCTGGGCTGAGAGTGGACTGAACAAGGGTCTTGCCGATGCACATCAATGCTGACTTTTCGCTGCCAGCGACGGTGATCTTTGACGATCAGGCCTGGGTGGCCTCCCCCTTGCCGGGTGTGGACCGGATCATGCTGGACCGCATCGGGGACGAAGTTGCCCGCGCCACCTCCATCGTCCGCTATGCCGCCGGCAGCCATTTCAGCGCCCATACCCATGATATGGGGGAAGAGTTTCTGGTGCTGGAAGGCGTGTTCAGTGACGAGACTGGGGACTTTCCCGCCGGCAGCTATGTGCGCAATCCGCCGGGGTCTGCCCATACGCCGCGCAGCGACGGCGGCTGTACCATCCTGGTCAAGTTGCGCCAGTTCGACCCCGCAGATACCGAACGCGTGGTGGTGAACACGGACGGTGCGACCTGGGAGAATGGGGTGTCACCCTTCACCCGCCTGCTGCCTTTGTACAGCTTTGGCGCCGAGTCTGTGTTTTTGCTGGAAGTGGAAGCAGAGCAGAAGATTCCGGTCACTGCGCTCCTGGGCGGCCAGGAATTGTTTGTCCTGAAAGGCGCGATGACCGTGGATGGGCACTCCCTGGGTCCCTGGTCGTGGCATCGCTTGCCGGCAGGGGCCAGCGACACCCTTTGGTCTGGGCCGGAAGGTGTGCGCCTGTGGGTCAAAACCGGGCATATGGCCGCCCTGGCCCGCGCGGCAGAGTAGGGCTGCCCGCCGTTCCCAACCCACGCCCAACCCACCGTCCTCTCCGCCCGCATCGGTCAGAGGCAGCCGGCCTCGCTTGCTGTCGGGCGGACCCACCTGGAGGCGGGTGCGAACATCACCCCCACAGGGGTGCGGGTGCGTACGCCAACCCCAAGGCGGCGGCTAGCCCGCATTTCTCAC
>CAZCBM010000091.1:0-11895 GCA_964496805.1 uncultured Rhodospirillales bacterium
CCGGGGGGTGCTCCGCCCACTCTGCCCAAGCGCAGCCCCACCGCCCTGCGTCTGGCATGGCAGCGCAGCCGGGGCACCTGGGGGTATCTGTTGCTGGGAACCCTGCTGCTGATGGTGCCCATGGCAGTGGTTCAACTGCTGCTGTGGGATCAGGGCCTCGTGACCGTCATGCGCCGCTTCGTCTGGCCGGATCTGGGGCGGCTGTTCTTGCATCTTGTGGTGGCCGCGGGGCTCAGCGCCACGCTGCTGTTGCTGGTGGCCTGGGTCGGCTGTGCGTTCAGCGCACTCACCACAGGCGAACTCTCCCGACCTGCGGGGCTGTTTGCGCGCTTCCTGGGCCGGTTGCCCTCGCTGGCACCGCTGGTTGTGGGCGCTGCCTTGCTGGGCCTGTTTGCAGAGGTGGTGCTGCAATATGGTTGGGAGAGCGGTCGCGCGCAGGGTGGGATGCTGTGGCCGCTGTTGGGCCTGTTCGTGATGATGGGCCTGCTGGGCCTGTTCGTCCGGCTGTGGATGGCTGCGATCCTGGTGGCCGCCGAAGGGGCACCAGTGAAGGATGCCCTGTCCTTTTGGCAGCGACCGGGGATCACCGAACACCACTATGCCCTGGTCAACATGGTGATGGCTGTGGGGGTGCTGCTACTGGCCGACTATATCAGCACCACAATGCATGGCCTTGCCACGCAGGGACAGGCCCCCGGAGCCCTGGACACGCTGGGGGATCAGGGGCTGGTGTTGGCGGCCCAGGCCGTGATCTTCCTGGTGCTGGCCTGTATCATCGGGGGTCACTATGCGCGGCTGCGCTACACGCCCAGCTTCCGGGTCATCCACTGACGTCCTGCCCTTGCCCTGCCTGCACCACCCGGCCTGCCTTTGGCCGGCCCGCCGCTGCCCTTGCTTTGCTGTCCTTCCTTTGCTGTCCTTCCTCCGCTGTTGAAAGCGCTTGATCCATGACCGACCAGACGCCCCAGACCCCACCCCGTCCCGGCCATGACGACAGCCTCGCGCTGCGCCAGTTCAACATCAAACTGCGCGGGCGCAAGGGGCGCAAGAACGTGCTGATCAGCGCCGGGACGGCAGACGACAAAGTCCGGATGCTGCCCAGCATGACCGCCCTGGCGGACTTGGGGGTCAACCTCTATTGCACCGCCGGCACCAGCGCCTTCCTGAAGGAACACGGTATCCCCAACCAAGAACTCTACAAGGTCAGTGAGGAGCGCGAGCCCAACATCAATTCATTCTTGCAGACCGATCAGTTCGACATGGTGATCAACATCGTGCGGGGCGACAATGACTATGACGAGGCCAGCGATTATCGGCTGATCCGCAAACTGTCCATCGAGAACGAAATCCCCCTGTTCACTGAAGTGCCCGTGGCGGAACTGGCCATTCAGCGCATGGTGGCCCGCACCCGAGAGACCCGGGAGTTGGGGGACCGGGAGCCGCCTGGGCGCCCCTGGGACCTGAAGGAGGCCTTCCACGATCTGATCCTGGAGCGGGGAGGCTTCGCCAATTACCATGCCCACTTCGACAAAGCCTACCTCATCAATATCGATGACCTGATGGTGGGGGAGGTGGACATGCAAAAGAAGTGGAAACTCTACCAGTATTTGCAGGAGACCTATACCCACCGTGACTTGGTCCGCCGCATCACCCGATGCGTCAAGACCATGATCAATCAAGGGGTTCGGGCGTGCCGCACCCATGTGGACGCCTCAGCGACAACGGGTCTGTTGCCGATCCAGGCGCTGCTGGAGGTGCGGGAGAGGTTCCGCAACCAGATTTATCTGGAGGTGGGAATCCAACCCCTGTCCGGTGTCCTGGACCCAGAGAGCCGGGCGGTGTTCGAGCAGGCCTGCGCCCTGGCGGACGTGATCGGCGGCTTGCCCTCCCGGGACCGGCCGACGCCAGAAAAGCACCTGGATGTCCTGATGGGGATTGCCAAGGATCTGGGCAAGCCACTGGATATCCATGTGGATCAGGAGAACAATCCCGACGAGGACGAATGTGAATTGCTCGCCCGCAAGTCGATTGAACATGGGCTGGAAGGGCGGGTGAACGCCATTCACGCCATCAGCTTGGGCGCCAAGGCCCAACGGGATCAAGACCGGGTGGCACGTCTGATGCGGGACGCAGGAATCAGCGTCACCATCTGCCCCTCAGCGGCCCTGAGTATGAAACCCCTGGACAAACTGGCCCCCATTCACAATTCCATCGCCCCGCTGCGCACCCTGCTGGCGCACGAGATCCCGGTCCGGCTGGGGGTGGACAACATGGCCGACCTGTTCATGCCGCTGACGGATGGTGACATGTGGTTTGAGTGCCGCCTGCTGATGGAGGCCTGCCGCTTCTATGACTTGGACACGGTGGCCGCCATGGCCAGCGACCGCAGCGGCTTCGTCAATCAGGAAGGCATTGCGCGCGTCGCAGCCTAGGGCGCGTCCCACCTACCTTGACCACCCCACGCCCCCACCCGAACACTCACGGGAGTATCATCGCAATGGATGCTCGGGTGCGGGCAGCCAGTTTGGAGTGGGGGGCTGGTGCAGACCCTATCTCGCAGGGACGCGCTCTCTAGGGACAAAACGCCCTTTCCTGCGACCCGAGGCACAGGGGGCATACGGGTTGCGCCCCCTCGGACGCCATGCGCCTCACACCCATTTCGGTGTGTTCAGCCGAGGCTGAGGGGCCTCATTCCGCCGCCAGCGCCAATGCCGGCGTGTCTTCAGCCAGACCCAAGTCGTGGGTGTCCAGCCAGTCCAGCATGGCGGCGAGCACATCCGGCCAGCGGGTATCCACCATCATTGCATGGCCGGCATTATCCAGCATTTGTGCCCTGACGCCATGGTAGAGCGCAGCACGCCCCACGGCATCGGGCGGGATGATCCGGTCCCCATTGGCACCCATCACCAGAATCGGGCACCCAACCGTCTTTCCGGCCCGTCGATACAGTTGCGGCACCTGCCCCTCCATCAGCGCCGTCAGGCTCTCTGACACAAAACCGCTGTGGACCTCGCTCACTAGGCGGGGGTCAGCCTGGGGCCCGAAGAGCGCGGCCCGGGTCATTTGCTCCGACGGAATGATACCAACGCTGGCCGCCGACAAGGTCCAACTGAGACGGGGGTTCAGCAGGCCAAGACGCCATGAGCAGAACCACAAACCTTCCGGCGGCACGGGTGCCAATAGGATCTGGGCTGCCGCGCCCAGGCTATGCCAAAGCTGCTGCACGATGATGGTGCCCAAGGAGTGGCCCACCAAGATCAAGGGCAGGTTGGGATAGCGCTGCCGCGCCTCCTCCGCCACGTCTGCCACTTGGCTGGCGAAAGCGCGCAGACCTTGGACCCGTCCCCAACGATCACGGCGGGCAAAGGTTGGGGCCACACTGACATAGCCAGCCTCGGCCAGTGCCGGCATCAGACGGTAGGACCAGATCTCCGCCGTGGAGAACGCGCCATGGGTCAGCACCAGGATGGCGCGGGGCGCCCTGCCCTGTGGCGCTGCCCAGGCCGTGCGCTGCGTATCCCATACAATGGCTGCCGTTTCCCGTTCAGCCGTCTTCTCCACTGGCGTCATAACTGACCTTTATATGACAAAATCCGACAAGATCAGTCAGTTGGGCCAGAGTATCGGACCGAAATCAACCCTCCAACCCATAGCCCTGGTGCAGACTGGCAGGGACTCGCGACCATTGGTCCAGGATCTGGCGGGCGCGCTGAGGGCTGACGCCTGGCGTGGCTATGCTGGGCGCCGCCTCATCGGGCTCGCCCTTGTCTCCATCATCATCGGGAACCACCAGAGCCCGCAAGGCCTCCACCTGCTCCCCCTGCCATCCCAGGACGGCCCCCACAATGCCCAGCCGGTCTGCACCCGGCGGGGACAGAAGGAAGGCCACAGCCTCTGATCCCAGCTTGAGACTAAGCTTCAGCCAGGCGCGCAAGGGCGAGCCAGGCGCCACCGATGCTGGTCCCAGGATGTCCATCATGGTGCGCAGCACCACATCGGAGCGCACCTCCGCCTCGTGCAGGTCCGCCGCCAGATCCGCGCAGGCTTGAGGCCCCATGCTCTGTGCCCGGCGGAGCATTGGCTCCAGTTGAGCCACCAGAGCCCGGGCCAGCAGCGGTCCTTGCAACGCAAAGCGCGCAGCAAGCCGGTCGCGGCCACCATGGTCCAGCCACCAATACAGGCGTGCCGCCCCCTCAATCTCAAACTGTGCGTGATCGATAAGGGGCGTCTGCAGCAGCGGGCGGGTCACCGCCATCTGACCCAGACGCTCCAGGATTTCCGGCGTGAAGCGGACATGGCGATTGCACAGCAAAGCCGTGAGGACGGGCGTGGATTGGCTTGCCACCAGACGCGCCACCTGGCTATCACCGAGATCGGCCCGGCCCGCCAGCGCCACCTTCAGCGCCTCATCGCCCTCGTTCAGCACCCGGTCCCACAGCCCCACCGGCAGCCGTGGCGCCGCCTGAACATAGCTGCAGGCCACCAGATCGCCCGCCTGCATCAGCGGTGCATGGAGCTTGACCCCTAACGCGCCGTCGCAGACTCCGGCCAGAACCGCCTGCCGATCCTCCAGCGCCATGGCCGGCAGCAGTTCAACCATGATGGCAAAGGCGGCTTCCGACACCTCAGGCTCGTCGTGGGTAAGCAGCCCTCGCAGGCGCCGAGAGAGTCGTCCCCGACCCACTCGGCTGGCATCCTGGGCCAGGTGACGCAATTCCTGAAGGGTATGGGTATCGAGCGGCACGGGCCAACCCTCAACGCTGAATACGGAACAGTGGGGCTCGCAAGGCGCCCCGGATCACGCATTAGCCTTCGCTGACCCCCTTAATCACTGGTTGCCAGATCACCGCTGAGTGTATGGTGTTTGAGCGGTTGGTAAGACGTCGTTAAGCCCCTCGCGGGCATTTTCTTAAAAAGCCCTCAATCCTTCTCCCTGGGAGTGCGTGCCATGGCCGGCCTGCCAGATCCCACTTCTCTCTCTGCCCTTTTGGGTCTGACCAACAGCGCTGTCCGCCCCGCCCCCTCGCGTCAGACCGCTCAACAGGGCCAAAGCGTCGAGGTCAATCAGGGCCGCACCGCGCCGCGCACCATGGCGCAGGAACTGGAGGCCATCCGCAAGAACCAGGCGCCCCAGGCAAGCGCGGATGTTGCCGAGCGTGGCGGCCGGCGCCTGTCAACAGCGGAAGACAACCGCCTGAACCTGGACGACGCCAGCCTTGACCAGGCCAAGCTGGACCCCAACGCGCCACGGGGCACCTACCTGAACATCGTGGTGTGAGGCCCCCATGCTGAACACCCTGCTTCGCAAGCGGGAGAGCAAGCAGGACCGGGGCGCCTCCCCACCGGGCCCATCCCTGCGCGGCGCTCCGCCGGTCAGCGCGCACCGGGACCATGACCCCGCGGTCGTTTCACCCCAGCCCCCCGACGATGGACCCTCTGCCACCCAAGCGGTGGAAGCGATCCGCCGCGATCTTGTCCGTCATTTGGGCCGCGAAGCCCCCTACCCCACCGAACTGAGGCTCACCCGCCGTCGCCTTGAGGTCACGGTGACCCAGGTGCTGGAACTGATCCCCGAGTTGGAGCCGATCGAGAGCCTGCCGGAGGGAATCGGGCCCGCCCAAATCACGGAACAACCCTCGCTGGAGGCCTGCCGCAAGGCCGCCCAGGCCGAGTTGAACCGCAGTTGGACGGCGTTGATGAGCGGTGGCCGGGGGGAAATCCCCGGCCCGGAATTGGGGGCCGAGGACGATCAGCGGCGCATCTGGAGTGCCGCCGGGCTACAGGTGAGCATGCTGACCTGTAGCGCCTGCCATGGCGGAGGGGCCATCCCCTGTACCGGCTGTCGGGAGACAGGCGCCCTGGCCTGCTCCAACAGTGCCTGCGCCGGGGGGACGGTTGGGTGCCCCACCTGCGAGGGCCAAGGCCGCCTCACCATGACCAAGAGCCCGGCCGGTGTCTCTGCGCTGATGGACGGCCCCCCGGTGCAATCACCCCAAGCCGGGCCGGAGGCCCTCACCTGGGTGCGGTGCGGGCGCTGTGATGGGTCAGGTCGCACCACCTGCGACACCTGCGGCGGCGACGGCATGGTGGCGTGCCGCACCTGCGGCGGCCATGGGCGCCTCACCTGCCCTCGCTGCCAGGGGGAAGGCGCCTTTGTGCAGGGCGTGCGCGCCCATGTGCAGCTGCTGCGTCAGAATGAGGTGGAGGTGCCGGCTCAACTCCCCGAACCCCTGGCGGAGCGGCTGCGGGACCTCCCTCTTTTGGTCCGCAACGCCCTTGAGGTGACGGAAGTACCGGCGCCCCGCACCAGCGAGTCTTGGCGGCTCGCCCGGTGGCATGTGGCCCTACCGCTGCTGACGGTAGAATATGTCCTGGGCGACGCTGGCGGCGATCCCATCCGCGGGCAGTCCGCCCTGATCGGGCAGACCGGGGAACTGGCCTGGCATCGGGCCACGCTGGAGGAATGGTTGCAGCCCGATGTGGCCAATTTGGAAGCGGCCCTCAAACCCCTGAATGCGCCCGCGCGGCGCGTTCGGGAGGCGTTGCAGTGGCTGCGGGATATCCCTTTGGGTCAACAATGCCTTGCCCATGCTGCCGAAGGCCGCGCCGCCCCCCCCGCACCGGATTGGCCCCGCGTCACCAACGGCGCGCTGTCCACTGGTTTCGGCACACGGCTGCTGAAGCTGGCCCAGTTGGTCTTGCGGCGCATGGGGCCGCAGAGCGCCAAGATCCCAGCTCAGGTCATTGCCACGGGCCTGATCGCCGGGACGGTGGCCGTCTGCCTATGGCAAGCCCGGCGGGATCTGGGGGTGACCGACCAGGATGTCCGGGGATGGGTGCAAAACAATTCTCTCAGTTGGTCTTTGGTGGCCGGGGGCGTGTTGGCCCTGACCCATCAGGCGCTGGTGCGGGGCTGGCAACGGGTGCGGCTGCGCCTATGGTTGGGTCGCAGCCCGAAGCGGGCGCGGGTGGGGATGTTCGCGTGGGGGCTATCGCTGC
This sequence comes from uncultured Rhodospirillales bacterium, assembly GCA_964496805.1. Lineage (GTDB taxonomy): Bacteria > Pseudomonadota > Alphaproteobacteria > CAZCBM01 > CAZCBM01 > CAZCBM01. Next base: position 7,000 of record CAZCBM010000091.1, read on the forward strand.
TGGTGGCCATCACCCCGCTGGCCAGCTACACGCTGGGGATGGTCGTGCTCAGCCCCGATCAGCCGGTGGGGGGCACGATCCCCCTGACAGATCCGCTGGCGGAACTGGCACTGCCAGACGAACCCGACCTACTGGATGTGCTGCCGCCGGAGGAGTTGGACGCCCAGATGGCGCTTGATCCTCGGCCTCCAGCGCCGCTGCCCCCCCGCAAACCCCAGTAACGCAGGCTCCGCTCATGAGGCTCCTATCATGAGGGTCCGCTCAGGAGGCGCCGCCCTCCAGCAGGGGGCACGGATGACCCCCTTCGTGACGTGTCCCCTTTACAGTCCAAGGCTCCAGCCTCCTCTTGTGCTGCGACGCCCCGGCATCGTATAGGCGCTCGATCCGCGGTGGCCTGCGCCCTTGGGCCGCCGGCGCACCCTTGACCGCGGCAAGCTCGACGCGGTTTGCCAACTGTGCGCCTAAGATGATCTTGGTAGCGGTTGGGTGTTTCCCCGAGACACCCAATCCCACGTCCGTCCATCCAACCGGCCCGCCTGAGGTACCCCCCATGAGCGTTATGTCCCATGAGTTGGGTCTGAAATACTTCACCGACCTAAGGCCCGTTGTCCCGTTTAAGTTCGAGCCTCCAGTGATCCTGGGACGGGTGGAAGTATCCAGGGGCGTCGTGATCGGCCGGCACAGCTATGTTGTCGGCGGGTACATTCGCGGAGGTTTGGAAATAGGCCGCTACTGCTCCCTGGGGCGAGGCGTAAACATTGGCGGCGGTCATCATGAGATGTCGCAATTCTCCACATCATCTTTTTTCAAGAACCGCCCCCCCGTCAATACAACCAAACTGGCCGACCCTGCAAACGGCAGACTGATCCGTCTTGGCCATGACGTCTGGGTCGGCGCCTGTGCCCTCATCATCAACGGCGCCGAGATCGGGCATGGAGCGGTCATTGGTGCCGGTGCGGTGGTGACCAAATCGGTGGAGCCCTACACGGTGGTGGCAGGCAACCCGGCTCGCCCGATCAAGGACCGGTTTGACGACGCCACCAAGGCCAAGATGCTGGAAAGTCGATGGTGGGACTATCCAGAGTCTGTTCTGGAGAACCTTCCCCAGGGGGATATCGAAACCAGCCTGGCGATCTTGCGGGACACCGATGCCCCGTTGACCCCTTTCCCCGATCCTGCCTGCTTGGTCAGCCTGCCCCCGCCGACCCCGCCCAAGCCGAAACCCCGGGCCTGAGACCAAAGCGCTCGACCCTTTTTGGGCGAACCAGGGGCATCGTTGATCAAATTGATGCCTAAGTCTGCGGGCAAAGCTGCGCCGCCACGCTATACAAGCGCCGGCGCAATTGCCCATACCGACCCCGCCGATAGACCCCACCGACAGACCCCACCGGAGGAGGACACCCATGGCCCGTCCGTCCAGACTGCCTCTGACTGCCGTCGCCGCCGCCCTGGCTCTTGCACCCGCGGCCCATGCCCAGGATCAGACCGCTGCCATTGAGGCTTGGCTGGACCAGTTGGCCGCCAATGTTCCCGCCCAAGTGACATGGGACAGTGTTGACGGCACCACCGTCACCAACCTGCGTCTTGTGGCTGAGGGTGCCTTGCTCATCGGCTCCCTGGAGCTTGAGGGGATGGACCTGGACGCCGACGGTGCCCCAATCTTTGTTGGCAGCCTGCGGGCCGAGGAGGTGAGCTTTGGCAGCCGTAAGGGCGTCATCTATGCGGGTGCCCTGGAACTCAATGACTTCAATGCGGGCTTGTTCTTCGGGGTTAATCCCCAGGGCCGCTTGATGATGAATCTTCCCCACGATCCAGCGGCGCTCCTGCTGGAGGGCGTTTTCACGTCGATCAGCCTTCAGGACCTGCAACTGAGCAGCGGCGGTGGGCGGGAGGCGGCCCGCATTACCGCCGGCGAGGTTTCGCTGAGCATCGACCGGAAGCGGTTTTTCAGCGTTGCCATGACGGATGTTGCTGGCGTCTTTGCGTCCGCCCGCAACGGTACCATCCAAGGCCACATCGACAGCTTTGAGATCATCAACGTGGACCCGGTTCCCCCGCTGGCGATGATGCTGGGCTTCACCCCCCCCATGATGGCTGGGGCGTATCCCGCTAACACCGGGGTGGTCCTGGAAGGGGTATCGGTGGACATGCTGGTCCAGAACCGCGACGACTACGGCTTTGACGCCGACGAACGCATGGCCAGCTTCTCCGTTGATCTGGAGCGGTTCAGCGTTATCGGCGAGCGCCAAAGCCTCGACCCAATGGCAGCCACCGCCACCATGGACTTGGTGGGCCTGGAAGCCACCCTGCCGCAGACGGTCTTCCTCAGCGCCGAGACCGAAATCCAGGACCTCGTCTACCTGTTGGCGGGGGAAGAAGACGCACCGCTTGAATTGGCAGCCCATGGCGCCGTGCGCGCCACGGTTAGCCAGGAAGATCAAGCCGTTGAGCTGAGCGAAATGTCCCTCACGGTGGAGGACATGGCCCGGATCAACTTCACAACCCGCTTTGTCATCCCCAACGCGTCTATTTGGGAGGGCATGAACAACCCGGCCGTTGCGGCCAACCCGCAGTATGGCATGGCAGTGGCCACGAACATGGGGTTGCAATCGCTGACCATGGAGCTGGAGGACTTGGGCGCTGCGGAGCGTCTGGGCCTGTACCCTGAGATGCACTTGGGCCTTTGGGAAATGCTGGAGGATTTGGGTCGCAGCATGGCCCGCGAAGAAAGCGCCTCGTTGCATGCCTTCATCGCCCAGTTCGCGCGCTTCTGGGCTGATCCGGGCAAGATGACCATCACGGTCACCAGCAAGAGCGATGCGGGTCTGCCGCTGGCGATGTTGCCGATGATGGGACCGGAGCGCACCTTGGAGAGCATCGACATCAGTATTGAGGTCGAGTGAGCCGCGATCACGGCGGCTCAAAGGGTTGCGCCGGACAGCGTCCACCAGGACCCGACAGCCGGGGCACCGATCCCGACTCTGTGCCCACTGCTGTCAGCAGCGCCAAGCGTTAGCTAGAGCCCTTGGATACGGTACACCAATGGCGAGCCCTGGGGGGCTCGCTATTTTTTTTTGCGGGTCGCCGGCGGTGTCATGCAGGTCCAGGCTGTTGCCGCTTCTTGATCCTGTCAGCCGGCGGTGCTACCCAGCAGCCTTGCAAGGATGCCCGTGCGGTCGTGGCGGAATTGGTAGACGCGCAGCGTTGAGGTCGCTGTGGGGTAAAACCCGTGGAAGTTCGAGTCTTCTCGACCGCACCATCCTGCAAGCGGGCCGATCTGGGCCGAAAGCCCCTTATTTTGGGGATTCTCGGAACACGCAGCCAAGCGCTGCCCCGAGCCTGCGGTTGGTGGCCCTTTGTTGGTTACCATCTTCTCTGATGCATAGTCTTGCCCAAGCCACGAACGGCGTTGCCTGCATCAGCCCTTGCGACGCACCCGGGCATTCAGAAGAACCACTGGCACCAAGCCCACCAGCACGATGGCCAAGGACGGCAAGGCCGCCTGAGCCAGGCGCTCATCGGCAGCAAAATGGTGCGCCTGGATGGCCAGGGTGTCAAAGTTGAACCGCCGAAGCATCAGGCTTGCGGGCAATTCCTTCATGATGTCCACGAACACAATCAGCAGGGCCGTGAGGAGCCCCCCCCGTATCAACGGCAGGTGCACCCGAAGCAGCGTGCCGCCCCGAGTCTGACCCAGGGTTCGCGCCGCCTCATCCATGCTGGGCGTCACTGACGACAGGGCACTTTCCACACTGAACAACGCCACGGCCAGAAACCGCACCATATAGGCAAACAGCATCGCCGCCAGCGAGCCCGTGAGCAGCAGCCCCACATCATACCCCGTGGTTGCCAGCAGCACATCGCGAACGCCCCGGTCCAGCGTGGTCAAGGGCACCAAGATGCCTATGGCGATAATGCTGCCCGGGGTGGCGTATCCCAGGGTCGCCAACCGGGCCGACACACGGGTGATCCAACTGCCATGGCTGCGAACGGCATAGGCAAGGCACAGGGCGGCCGCGACGGTCAGGAGGGCGCCGAGGCTGGCCAGGGTAAAGCTGTTGGTGGCCAAATCCACCAGCGTGGCGCCCCGTGCCGGCGTCCAGACATCCACGGCCATGGCGATCAGCAGCAGGAACGGCAGGGCAAAGCCCAAACCCACCGGCAGGGCGCAGGCCAGAACGGCTGCGATTGCGCGCCAGCCCCGCAGCCGGGGCACCGACGGCGTCAGGAAGCGTCCACGCCGCTGGTCATAGCGGGCCTTGCCCCGCTGCCGACGCTCCAGGGCTAACAACAGCGCGACGAAAGCCAGCAGGCTGGCGGCCAGTTTGGCCGCGGCGATGGCGTCCCCCTGGCTGAAATACGCCCGATAGATCCCCGTGGTGAAGGTGTGCACCCCGAAGTAGCTGACCGTACCGTAATCGGCCAGAGTCTCCATCAGCGCCAACGCAACACCGGTGGCAATGGCCGGTCGCGCCAGAGGCAGACTGACCCGGACCAGCGCCCCCATCTGCGAGCGACCCAGGGTCCGGGCGGCTTCTGCCGCCGTCGCTGCCTGGGCCAACAAAGACGCGCGCGCCAGCAGATAGACATAGGGATAGAGCACCAAGCTCAGCATGGCGACAGCGCCGCCGGTGGACCGGATCTCCGGAAACCAATACTCCCGCGGTCCCCAGCCCATGACAGCCCTCAGGGTGGACTGCACCCATCCCGCATGATCCAGCAGGTCTGTGTAGGCATAGGCCATCACATAGGCGGGGATGGCCAGCGGCAGCACCAGCAACACATCCAACAGCCGTCGACTGGGGAAGCGATAACTCACCACCAGCCAAGCAGACCCCACCCCCAACGCCAACGTCCCCAGGCTGACCCCCACCGCCAGCACCAGGGTGTTGACCA
>CAZCBM010000092.1:0-11844 GCA_964496805.1 uncultured Rhodospirillales bacterium
GCGTTCGGCGGGATCGTTGAAGCCGACGTGGAGGGGCGCGCCCCCTTCCTCAGGGGGGCGCGTTGACAGGCGCTTGCTGGTCCTTCCCCCTCCCGGGGCTGGTCAGCGCACCGCCCCCCGGCTCTGTCCCAGGGCCGACTGCAAGGTCTTAATGGCATAGAACGCATCCTTCAGGTGGGCGCGCTCCAGGTCCGACAGGGTCGTGGGGTTGAGGAAGTTGTCGGCCTTCAGGCCAGAACGAATGCGGGCTGCCTGATGCTCCAGCCGCAAGCTGGAGATCAGATCGAATGCATCCAACAGGTCCCGGCCGCCACTGCGGCTGACCGCCCCCGCTTCGATGGCGGCATTCAGCCGCTCCCGGGTGTTCACGGGCGTCAGTTGGGCTTCCAAGGCATAGAAGCGGGCGAGGTCCACAATGGGCACCACGCCGTTGTGCTTGAGGTCGATGGTGTTTTTGTGCTCACCGCTGCGGGCAACGGACAACCCCCCAAACAGGGTCAGCGGCGGTGTGTGGGTCAGCGCGTTGGAGGCCATGTGGGCGCGGAAGATGCTGTTCTCGCTAGCGCGTTGCAGCGTGTCCGCCTGCAAGGCGCTGAACAGACTTGTGTCGCCGGCGATGGGCCTCAGATCGAACATCACGCTGGCCAGCATCTGCGCCATGGGGTCCGGCTGATCAATCCATTTGTCGAAATAGCTGCGCCAGACGCTCACCGGCTGACGCCACCGGGGAGTGATGGCCATCATCTCCCCCGGGCAATAGATGAAGCCACAGGCGTTCAGCCCATCGCTGACGAACCGGGCCAGGGCCTCGGCCCAGGCGCCATGCTCCGCCTTGTTGAAGTCGTTGCCCAGGATCAGGGCGGTGTCCTGGTCGCTGACACCGGTCTGCTCCTCCCGGCCCTGGCTGCCGCAAGCGGCCCAGCACCAGGCCACCGGGGCCGGGCCGATCTCAGCCTCGGCCAGTGCAATCAGCCGGCGGGTCAGGGCGTCGGTGACGCTGGTCATGATGCGCCCGATCTGATGCGGCGGCACGCCTGCTCCCACCAGTTGGGTCAGCAGGGCTGGCAGCCGGGCGGTGACCTTGGCCATGCCTTCGATGCTGTCCCGGTGGGCAAGGTCTGCCACCAGATAGAGGGCCGATCCCGATTGTTGGCGCACCAGATTGGTGCGGGTGAGGATCCCGATGGGGCGATGAGCCTCGTCGACAATGGGCAGGTGCCCCAGGCCCTTCTCGGTCATGGGGACCAGGACATCGAAGCCCAGCGCGTCCCCCGTCAAGGTGATCGGCGTTGGGGTCATGATCTGCCCCACCGGGGTGGTGCCATCGGCCCCATCGGCGACAATGCGATCGGTCATGTCGCCGGTGGTCACCAGACCCACCAGCCGCTGATCCGCGTCCACCACCAGCAGGCAACTGATATCGCGATCACGCATGATCCGGGCGGCCTCGCTGGCCGGCGCGTCGGGACCGATGGTGGCGGGATTGGGGCTCATCAGATGCTGGATGGACTGGGCCAGCAAGCCTTCGCCGGTCCCGCCTGAGGGGCGGGCGGGGGACCGGTCGCCCACCGCGGCCTGGCCGATGGCGGCCGCTGCGAAATGGCGCTGAAACTCTGGGTTGGCCTCCGCGATGGCGCGGAACAGTGCCCCCGGCATCTCGAACAGGCTGGTTTCCCCAACGGCAATGCTTTGATGCTTGGCGATCCCGTTGGTGAGTTGTGCCTTGGCGCCGGTCAGTCCCCCTGGGACGACGCGGGCCAGTTGAAAGCCCTGGCGGGTGATCACGTCCACAGCGCCGCTGTGGATCAGTTGCACCGTCTCCACCTGCTGGCCGAAGTCCAGGATGATCGTTCCGTCGGGCACGGTGCGCCGGTGCACGGCCAGGGTCAGGCGGTCTCTGTCTTGCGCGCTGAGCAGGGTGAAGGGCGTGGTCAGGGCCGTAAAATCCTGAAACCGGATTTGGTCCGGGCTCAGATCGATGGGCGTGGCAGGGACCGCGGCTGCGGACGGGGCGTCAGGGGCAGTGGCGGGCATCGGGCGAGCACCTCTCGCAGGGGGCTGGCGCGCGGGGACGGACGAGGCCTGCCCCACAACGCAACAGAGCCCGGCTCGGGCCGGGCTCTGTCAAAGTGAAGGATTGTCGCCGGGCCGGGAAGGCCCCGGAATGTCGCGCGCCGTCTGGTGTGCGCGACATCCGGTGAGGCCTCGGCCGGTTGGCGGTCAGGCCGGATCAGTGGCCCGTGGCAGCACCGGCCCCTTTCGGCACGCGGACGCTTTCCACCAGGTCCTGGATCTCTTTCGGCGGGGCCTTCGTGGCGCCGGAGACGACGAAGGCGACGATGAAGTTGATCAGCGCCCCAATCGCACCGAACGATGCCGGGGGGATGCCGAACAGGTAGTTGTCGGCCACGTTCTCCATCAGCGCCCACTCCTTGACGAAGAAGAAGCCCAGGTAGGTGAAGATGTAGAGGACGGTGCAGAGCAAGCCCGCCAGCATACCCAGCACGGCGCCGACATTGTTAATCTTCTTGGAGAAGATCCCCATCATCAGGGCCGGGAACAGGGAGGCTGCCGCCAGACCGAAGGCCAACGCCACGGTTTGTGCCGCAAACCCTGGTGGGTTGAGACCCAGATAGGTGGCGACACCGATGGCCACTGCCATGGCGATACGCGCTGCCAGCAACTCACCCTTTTCAGAGATGTTGGGGGCCAACACGCTCTTGATCAGGTCGTGGGAGATGGCAGAGGCGATGGCGAGCAGCAGACCAGCGGCGGTGGACAGCGCGGCGGCGAGACCACCGGCAGCCACCAAGGCGATGACCCAGCCCGGCAGGTTGGCGATTTCCGGGTTGGCTAGCACCAGGATGTCCCGGTTGACGGTCAACTCGTTGCCGGCCCAGCCGTAGCTCTCAGCAGTGGCCGTGAAGTCAGCGTTCTTGTCGTTGTAGAACTGGATCTGGCCGTCGCCGTTCTTGTCTTCGAATGCAAGCAGGCCCGTGACTTCCCACTTCTGCATCCATTCCGGACGCTCGTCATAGGCCAGGTTCGGGATCACCTCACCCTGTTCGTTCAGGCCGATGCCATTGGGGCTGATCGTGTCCACGATGTTCAAGCGAGCCATGCCACCCACGGCCGGGGCCACAGTGTACAACAGCGCGATGAACACCAGCGCCCAGCCAGCGGACCAACGGGCGTCGGCCACCTTCGGCACGGTGAAGAAGCGGATGATGACGTGGGGCAGACCGGCCGTCCCGATCATCAGCGACAAGGTGAACAGCACCATGTTGAAGGTGGAGGTGTGGTGCCCGGTGTAGCTGTTGAAGCCCAGATCGGCGACCACCTGGTCCAGCTTCTGCAGCACGGTCACGCCCTCTTCAGCGGACAACTCGCTGAACAGGCCGATCTGCGGCAGCGGAATGCCGGTCAGATTGAGGCTGATGAACACCGCCGGGATGGTGTAGGCCGTGATCAGCACCAGGTACTGAGCCACCTGAGTGTAGGTGATGCCCTTCATGCCGCCCAAGACGGCATACAGGAACACGATGCCAGCACCGATGAACAGGCCGGTGTCACGCTCCACCTCAAGGAAGCGGGAGAAGGCAACGCCAACACCGGTCATCTGACCAATAACGTACGTCACCGACGCCACGATCAGGCAGATCACCGCCACCATCCGTGCGGTGGTGGAGTAGAAGCGGTCACCGATGAATTCCGGCACGGTGTACTTGCCGAACTTCCGCAGGTACGGGGCCAGCAGCATGGCCAGCAGCACATAACCGCCGGTCCAGCCCATCAGGAAGGTGGAGTTGTCATAGCCGACGAAGGCGATCAGGCCGGCCATGGAGATGAACGAGGCAGCGGACATCCAGTCAGCAGCCGTTGCCATCCCGTTGGTGACCGGGTGCACGCCGCGACCGGCTGCGTAGAATTCACCGGTAGTGCCGGCACGGGCCCACACAGCGATGCCGATGTAGAGCGCAAAGGTGGCGCCCACAATAATGTAATTGAGGGTTGTCTGGTCCACGGACCAATCCTCCCATGTTCAGGGGTGTGTCGCTGAGCGACGACTTATTCGTTGACGTTGAACTTCTTATCCAGCGCGTTCATGCGGAACGCGTAGAAGAAGATCAGGAACAGGAAGACGTAGATCGAGCCTTGCTGTGCCATAAAGAAGCCGAGGTCGGTGCCGCCGATCGTCACGCCTTCAAGTACCGGGCGCAGAAGGATGGCCATGCCAAAGGAGGCAATGAACCAGATCACAAGGCAAATGATCACGAGGCGGATATTCGCGGCCCAATAGGCATCGCTGGACTGTTTGTCCGGGTCAGACATCGCGCGTTTCCTCAAAGAAAGAAGGTTGGAGTTCTTGGTTGTATTTTCTGACTTATGCGGGGGCCCTGATTGAGGCCCACTTCTCCACGGTGATGCCCCGGATCCACTTCCTCCTCACACCAACAAGGTCCCGTCAGGGGGGTGTGGCGCGCGGTTGAGGTGGTGGGGGCACCAACACGGCAAAGCATACCGCTGCCGCCAAGACACGGCTTGGACGTCCCCTGCTAGTCCCCGAAAAACCCAAATACAAGGGCATAGTGATATCTGGCCCCGAACCGCGACAATGCGCGGGGGGCGGGCGCGACCCTCTGGCCACAGAAGGCTGGGGGGGGAGGGCATCGGCGGCGTCAGAGGTGCCTAAACTTCAAGCTTCTGAGCCCGTTGGCCCGGGACTTGCAAGGGGGAAGGCATGTGACTGATGCCTGATCTCTTAGAGGAGGGGACGTCCCCATGAGCCTCACCAGCGCCTTGTTCTCCAGCACGTCCGCCCTGCAGCTTCATCAGCGCAGCATTGATGTCGTGTCCCGCAACATCGCCAACGCCAATACCCCCGGCTACAGCGAGAAGTCGCTGCCCACCACGGCGCTGATCGTGGACGGGCAGGGGGCTGGGGTCACGGCCTTGGACCTGCAGCGCCGCGTGGCCCGCGACCTGCAAACCCAGACCAACCTGCAAATCAGCACCCACGCCCGCCAGGATGCCAAGGCCAGCGCCCTTCAGCGCCTGGATGTGGCGCTGGGCCGGGTGGGGGACGAGGTCAGCCTGGGCTCGCGCTTCCAAAACATGATGGACCGATTCATCAATTTGCAGGCCACGCCGGAAAGCTCCGCCTTGCAACAATCGGTCATCGCAGAGGCTGACATCCTGGCCCGGACCCTCAACGGCCTGTCCAACGACATCGGTGTCATGCGCCAGAATGCCGAGGATGCGATCAAGAATGATGTGGATCAGATCAACCAGTTGGTTGTCCGAGTTGATGCCCTGAACACGCAAATCAGCCGCGTGTCGGCTCAGGATGGTTCCGCCCCCGACCTGGAGGACGAGCGCGATCGCCTGGTGACGGCGCTCAACGAATACATCGACGTGGATGTCATCCGCACGTCCAGCAACAAGATCTATCTGAATGTCGGCAATGGCTACTCACTGCTGGATGAGACGCCGCGGCCGCTCAGCTTCAACAGCCAGCAGGTGAGCGCGGACAGCGTCTACACCAACCCGACACCGTCGCCTTCCCTGGCCCCCAATCTGGAGGGTCTCACCATTGCGGGGGTGGACATCACCAACAATGTGCTGGGGGGGCGGATCAAAGGGCATTTCGAGGTCCGGGATGAAATCCTGCCCCTGGCGCAGGCGCAGATCGACGAGTTCAGCGCCAGCCTGATCAACGGCTTTGAGGCCCAGGGCCTTGCCCTGTTCGTCGACTCTCGGCCGGCCAACCAGCCGTTTCCCAACCCGCCGGGCCTGGCGGCAGTGGGCTTGGCGGGGCGGATCGAGGTCAACCAGTCCGTGAAGGACGAGCCGTGGCGGGTTCGTGACGGCACCGTGGTGGCGACGGAGGATCCCAATCCCGGCAACACCACCATTGTGCAGGCAGTGCTGGATAACCTGAATGACGGGTCCCGCAGTTTCCGCACCACCGGGCTGGGGCCGGGCCTCAGCATCAACTCCAACCTCGTGGCCTCCGCCTCCCTGCGGGACTACGCCATCTCCATCACCAGTTTCCAGGGCACGGTGCTTTCCGATCTGAATGTTGATGTGGAGTTCCAACTCACCCTGCGCACCACGCTGGAAACAGATTTCGCCAACGAAGTCGGGGTGAATACAGATGAGCAACTGGCCAGCCTCATCACGCTGGAGCAAGCCTATAGCGCATCGTCGCGCGTGATCCAGAGCGTACAGCAGATGTTCGATGAACTGCTGAACAACGTCTGATCATCTTGAACATTTATTTTGTAGAGAGGGGTCGGGACCATGCGCGTCACCACCTTTGCCCAGAACAGCCTGCTGAAAGGCAACGTCAACACCATCCAGGCGCGCCTGGTGACGTTGTATGATCAGGTCAGCAGCGAAAAGGTCTCCACCCGCTTCAGCGGACTGCGGGAGGAGTCGCGGGTAACCATCGACCTTCGGACCCGCATCAGCAGCTTCGAGCATTACCGCACCAACATCGCCCAGGCGCAGGTGCGGCTGGAAACCTCCGAGAATGTCCTGCGGGAGATCGTCGACATTGCCCAGAATGTGCGCAACGACTTGTTGGGATTGCGCAATGGGGGGGAAGTGGACACCGCGCTGATCCAGCAGGAGGCGGTGGGCGAGATCGAGCGGGTGCGGACCCTGCTCAACACCAAAATCCAGGGACGCTATCTGTTCAGCGGGATCAACACGGGCACCGTGCCGATTCTGCCCACTGCCGGTCCCTTTGCGGCAGTTGATGCCCAGACCACCGGCTATACGGACGCCAACGCGGCAGGGCGTCTGACCACCATCCAGGCATATTTTGCCACCACCACCAACTACTACCAAGGGGATACCACGGCCGGTGTCTATCCCCAGGTGCGGGTGGACGAGGACCTGGACATCAGCCTGAGCACCCGCGGGGATGATCAGGCGCTGGTGGACCTGTTCAGTGGTCTCTACATCGCCGCCACAACGGAATTTGACCCAGCCAACGAGGCGGGTTTCTTCACCCTGATCGATGGGGCCCTTCAGGACCTGCAGAGCGGGACCGATGGGGTCAACCGCATGTTGGCACAGGTTGGGACGGATCAGGCGCTGCTGGAGGATATCCAGGGCCGCTTCAACAGCATGGAGACTGTCTTCGCGCGGGAGATCGACAGTATCGAGAACGTGGATATGGCCGCTACGGTGACGGAACTGAACGCCACGGAGGCCCAATTGCAGGCCACTTATCAGGTGATCAGCAGCACCCGTCAGTTGAGCCTGTCCAACTTCCTGTAGGCCAGCCGCGGCGCTGATCGTGCTTACCTGCTGCCCAATGCGGGCTCTCTCGGCTCAGGCGCCTGCGCGATTGGTTTAAGGGCCGGTGAGGCCGTTAAGGTTTTGGTAATCGGATGGATCCTAGTCTCACCTATGAAGAACTCCCGTCAAAGCCCTGATTTCATGGCCAGGACAGAAGTCGGAGGATGAGGTCATGATTAACTTGTTTGGTGGTGGAGGCGCTGCCGGCCCGTCGGCGCCCGCCTTCGATACCTATCAGTCTTACCGCACCCAGCAGGCGGAGCGGCGGCAAGCCTATGGTGAGACGCCACAGGTTCAGCGCGAGGTTGAGTACTTCAACAAGGTCATCGAGGAAATGGAGGACCCGGAGGAGCTGTTCTCCGACCGTCGCGCCATGGCCTATGTCCTGTCCGCCTATGGCATGGATGGCGAGTTGGATCTGATGGGCCGCATGAAGAAGGTCTTGAGCGAGGATCCCAGCGATAGCGCCAGCCTCGTTAACAAGCTGATCGACCCGCGGTTCAAGGAAATCGCCACTGACCTGCAGCTCAATGAGCGTGGTTTGGGCCGCCTTCAGCTGACAGTTTTCCAGGACGAACTGAAAGAAAAATACATCACCAACGAGTGGGAGAAGTCGTTGGGGGAAACCAACCCAGCACTTCGCCAGGCAGAGTATTTCAAGCGCAAGATCGAGGGGTTGACGGACACCTTCCAGGTCCTGGGCGACAAGATCCTGCGGGACGTGGTAACGACAGCGCTGGGCCTGCCGCAACAGATTGTCTTTCAATCGGTTGAGAAGCAGAAGGAATTGGTGGAAAACGGGTTCAAGATCAGTGATATGAGCGACCCGAAGAAGCTGGACAGCTTCGTCCAGCGCTACCTGATCCAGGCGGACCTGAAGACCCAGCAGGCCGGCGGGTTCGGCGGCGGTGGGGGCGGCGGCTGGCAGACCCAGTTGCTGGCCGGTGCGGCCGGCGCGGGCGGCCTCAGCATGAACCTGCTGATCTAAGGCACCCCATTTCGTTCTGAAGACACAGCCGTCAAAGCCTTCCTCTATGGGCTATGCAGAGATGGCGTTCGACGGTGCCGCCGGTGGGCGCCGCACATTTGGGGGATCCCTCCTACCCTGCCTCTGGCCAGTGATCTCCCCTCCCTGCTGTTTGCGGTGATCCCCTGGGGCATTTGTGGTGGCTGATGTCAGCATTGCCGCTGGGAAGGCGTCACCGCCCCTCCCGCCACCTCCCCACTTGCCACCGCCCTCTTCGCAAACGCCGCTCTTGACGCGCTGGGATCGCTGCCGCACTCCTTCGCCCAAGCGTTGCCTGGCCCCTCCACACTTGGCCCCCACTGCGGTGCCATGGCACCGGGGGCTGCGGGAGAGCCGGACGGCGCCCATGATGCTGACCATGCACTGTTGTGTGGTCCCTCTGCCTGTCGGTGGGATCACCCGGCGCTGACCACCGACCATCGGACGCCATCCCAGAGGCGCTTGCGTGTTCGTGCCGAAGACCCGTTCTGTTTTTGGATCGCCCCCGGAGGAGTTCCCCCATGCGTCGCCCCCTGACAGTCGCCCTGACGGCCCTGTGGCTGAGCCTGCCCGCTGCGGCGCAGGACACCCAAACCGTGGATCTGACGCTGTTGAGCGTCAACGATTTGGACCGGGCAACGGCTGAAGCCGGGCGCGGAGGCCTTGCCAAGGTGGCCGGTGTGGTGCGGGAGGAAGAGAAGGCCGGCCGCACCGTCCTGCTGTTCCACGCGGGCGATGCCATCAGCCCCTCCCTGCTGTCCAGCTTTGACCAGGGCGCGCACATGATCGAGGGGCTGAACGACCTGCCCGTGCAGGCCTTCGTTCCGGGCAACCATGAGTTCGATTTTGGGGCGGAGGCGCTGTTGGCGCGCCTGTCTGAAGCGACCTTCCCGGTTGTGTCCACCAACGTCACGGATGCCGAAGGCCGGCCGCTGCCAGGGACGGTGGACCGGCTGCTGATCGAGGCTGAGGGGGTGACGTTTGGGGTGATCGGGCTCACCACCACTCGGGCCATGATGACCTCCAGCCCCGGTGATCTGGTGATCCATCCGCCAATCCCCCGCGCCCGGCCGGTGGCCGACGCGTTGCGCGCGGAAGGGGCCGATTTGATCATTGCTCTGGCCCACCTAGACGCCCTGGAAGACTATCAATTGGTGCAGAGCCGCGTGGCCGACATTATCCTTACCGGTGATGACCATCACTTGCTGACGTTCTGGGACGGGCGGACGGCCATGGTGGAGAGCGGTGCCCAGGGGGAAACGGTCACCGCCACCGATCTGTCGATCACGGTGGCGACTGACGCCGATGGATCCCGGGATGTATCCTTCATCCCCAGTTTCCGGCCCATCGATACCGTGGCCATTGCAGGCGATCCGCTGCTGAGTCAGTGGGAAGGGGAACTGGCGGCCCGCCTGGATCAGGCGCTGGGACAGGTTGTGGGAACCACGGCGACCGCCCTGGATACCCGCCGTGCCACTGTGCGCGGCGGTGAGGCCGCGTTTGGCAACCTGGTGGCCGACGCGATGCGGGCCGCAACCGGGGCCCAGGTGGCGCTGACCAATGGCGGCGGCATCCGCGCTGATCGGGTCTATCCCCCCGGCAGCGCCCTGACGGCCCGCGACCTTGTCGAGGAAATGCCCTTTGGCAACAAGCTGGTGGTGCTGGAGCTGAGCGGACGGGAGCTGATCGCCGCCTTGGATCATGGCACGGGCGGACTGGCCACGCTCACGGGGCGCTTTCCCCAGATTGCCGGCATGGACGTGGTGATCGACCGGACGGCCGCCGATGGCCAGCGGGTCAAGCGCCTGCGGATTGCCGGCACGCCGGTGGACGAGGAGGGGCGCTATACCCTGGTGACCAATGACTTTCTGGCCCGCGGCGGCGATGGCTACACCATGTTCGGGGAAGCACCGCGCCAGCAGGATGAGCGCATGGGCCAGTTGATGGTGGACGCAGTGATTGACTATCTGCGCCGCGCCGGCACGGTCTCCCCCAGTGTCGAGGGGCGCATCCGCTTGCAGGAAGGGAACTGAGCCCCAGGGCGCTCGCGCCTGTCCCACCGACCTTGACCACCCCACGCCCCCAGCCGGCCACCCACGGGAGTATCATCGCCATGGGTGGCCGGCCAAAGGCACGCCAGGAGGGGGCGTGGGGTTGGTGCTGACTCCACCTTGGCGCAACGCGCTATAGCGCCCCCTGCATGGTCCGGGCTTGGTGCGCCGATGGCTATCCTGGCTGACCGAAGCCGCCCATTCTTCGGCGGGCCGCGCCCGGCGCAGCGGTTTTGCTGCGACGATGGTTGCTAACGCAGCCGTGACATTGTGAAACCGGATGGGTCACCGGGGAGCGGTTGAGACCCATCGGCAGGGTCGGTATGGTGTCGCTGACAGATCCTGTCCCGGGTTGGCTTTGGCCAACCCTTCCCCTCCTGCCCCGCCGTGCCCAGCCCATGACGATTCGCCTTCCCTCCGTCGCGGCCCGCCTTGCGGCAACGCCCAAGCACGAAACGCCGCGGGAACGGAAGGCGGATCGGTTTGTGCTGTTGGCTGGGGTCGCCTTCGCCCTGCTGGCCTGTGTCATCCTGCTGGCCTTCGCGGCTTGGCGGGGGGAGGCATTGGCGTCGGTCTCCCTCAGCCTCTATGGCATCGGCATGGCCAGCAGCCTGCTGTTCAGTGCGCTCTATAACCTTTCGGAGAGTTCCCGCTTCAGCGAGTGGCTGCGGCGCCTGGATCATGCAGCGATCTTCGTCATGATTGCAGGCACCTACACGCCGTTTGCCCTGTTGAAGGTGGGGGGGCCGTTTGGCCCTGGGTTCGTGGCCGGTCTGTGGATGGTGGCGGCCGCCGGCGTGGCCATGAAGCTATTCCTGCCGCGCAAGTTCGAGGGGTTGTCGATCCTTCTCTATTTGGGGTTGGGATGGTCATTCTTGTTGGGGCTGGATGCCGTGGTGGCGGCCCTCCCTCTCTTCCCCACCCTGGGGCTGTTGTTTGCGGGCGGCCTGTTCTACACGGTGGGCGTGCCGATCTTCCTCAGCGCGCGGACCATCCCGTTTCGGCTGGCCATCTGGCATGGCTTCGTTCTGCTGGCCACGATCCTGCATTTCTTCGCGGTCATCAGCATCCTGCTGTGAGCCGGCCTGGGGCGCCCGGCCTGAGTCTGGGGAAAGGCGTGCTTTCCGGGCCCTCCTGATCCGCGCCGCGCCGGATCTGTGCACGCTCCGCCCACGCTCGCGGCCTTAAGCGAGGAACACCGATCCGGGATCGGCACCCCTGCTATTGCTCATTGGTGGTCGCTCGGATGATCCCCTCCGTGGCGTTGCCCCTACGGCGTCCTATGCTCGATGCCGGGTTGAACTGTCGCTTCGTACCCCGCCGCCGGGTCCAGGGCTGCGGCCACCACCGGGAGCGCGTCGCGCATTTGCTCGGCCAGTGGCCACGGGGGGTTCAGGATCACCAGCCGGCTCCCTCGCAGACCGGTGAGCGTCGGACTGGCCGGTCGGCTGAGGCTGATGCTCAGCGCGTCTTCGC
>CAZCBM010000093.1:0-11813 GCA_964496805.1 uncultured Rhodospirillales bacterium
GCCTCGCCGGGCACAGGCCGTGGCCGCCTTGGCAGCCCTGGGCCCAGAGCTGACCCATCTGGTGCTGGACGATGGCCACCAGGACCCCAGCGTGTACCGGGACCTCACCCTGGTGGTGGTGGATGGACATTGGGGTTTCGGCAATCAGTTGTGTCTGCCGGCCGGCCCCCTGCGGGAGCCGGTGGCCGCCGGATTGGCGCGGGCCGATGCGCTGGTGATATCAGGGCCACCGCGCCCAGCGGTGAGCGAAAGGCTGCCCCCCGATCTCCCGGCGCTCTCGGCCACCGTCCAAGCGGATGTCTCGGTTTTGCCGCCAGACGCCGGAACTGGGCCCTGGGTGGCCTTCGCGGGCATTGCTCGCCCGGAAAAACTGTTCGATACCCTGCGCACCCTGGGCTTGCCTTTGGCCGCCGTGCGGCGGTTCGCTGACCATCACCCCTACACCGACCGAGAGATGACCGACCTTCTGGCCCTGGCCCAGCGCCTGGGTGCCCGCCTGATCACCACCGAGAAGGACGCCGTGCGCCTGCCCGAGGCTGTTGCCGCCGGGGTCACGGCCCTGCCTGTGACAGCCACCCTGAACCCGGCCTCAACCGTGGATGCCCTGTTGGCGCGGGTGATGCCATGAGCCAGCGATCCATCCTGCACTTTCTGAGCGACGGCGCCTCCGCTGCCCTGATCCACGGGCTGTTCCATGGCGTGGGGCTGCTGGGGCTGAAGGGGGCCTCGGCCTTCGGCGGATGGATGGGGCGGCGCCTGCCGCTTTTCGCCCGCAAGAAGCACCGGCAGATGCTGGCCCGCATCCAGCGCGCCTTCCCGGATCGCCCTGCCCCCTGGGTGGAGCAGGTGGCACGGCAAAGCTGGTCCAACCTAGGCAGAACCCTGGGCGAGTACACCCATCTGCACCATCTGGAAGATCTGTGCGAGATGGAAGGGGGATTGGCCCGCGTCCCTGAGTTGCAGTTCAACAGACCCCTCATGTTCGTTTCCGCCCATCTGGGCAACTGGGAGGCGCAGACCGCCATCGCCAAAGTGGGGGGCGTGCCCTTCACCGCGGTGGGGCGGGAGCCCAACATCAAGGCCGCCGCCACCATCCTGCGCCGGGCGCGGGGCAGCAATGTTGTGGGCCAGATCGAGAAGCGAGACGATGCCGCCCTGGCGCAACTGCGGGTGCTGCGCCAGGGCGGACGGATCGGCACCATGTTCGACGTCCGCTATGCCGAGGATCTGCTCTACCTTTTCTTCGGGCGGCCTGTGCAGGTCCCCACTGCCATCGCTCGGCTCAGCTTGGCCACTCGATCGCCGCTTTATCCCGCCCGGACCGAACGCCTGGAGGGCGGGCGCCTGCGGCTGAGCCTCTATCCCGCTATCCCTGACCCTGCGACAGGAGACCGCCGCCGGGATGCGGCCATTGTCACCCAGGTCTTGATGCGCCTGCTGGAGAGTTGGGTCCGCCAGCGCCCTGGCGATTATCTCTGGCTCCATGACCTCTGGGGCGATACCAAAAGGGGCAAGCGCGGTGGCCAGTTGGCCCAACTTGTTTTTCCAGACCTGGAGAAATACATCCGCGATCTGGGCTATGATGAGATCGTGGCCACCGATCCGATCGTCGGTGCTATCCCACGGGCGCCGGTGCCGCTGGACATCGACCCCGTTGCCGCCATGGCCGCGTATGAGCAGCCACACCGACAGACATCCTGACCGACTGACTTCCTGACCGACTGACTTCCTGACCGACTGACTTCCTGACAGAGGGCTCCGCTGATGGCGCGTCTCCCCATCCGCATCATTCCTGATCCCGTCCTTCGCGAGGTGGCCAAACCCGTGGCGGCGGTGGACGACCGCGTGCGTCGGCTGATGGACGATATGCTGGAGACCATGTACGGCGCGGAGGGGATCGGCCTTGCTGCCCCCCAGATCGGTGTCAGCGAGCGGATTATTGTGGTGGACGTGGATCAGCGGGACGACCCCGGCTCCGTGGCCCCCATGAGGATGGTCAATCCCGAAATCGTCTCAGCCTCCGACCTGCGATCCAAGGGCAGCGAGGGCTGCCTTTCGATCCCCGATCAAAAGGCGGATGTTGAACGCCACGCCGAAGTCACGGTCCGCTATCTGGATGAAACGGGTCAGGTGAAGACCCTGGAGGCAGACGGCCTGCTGTCGGTTTGTCTGCAACATGAAATCGACCACCTGAACGGTGTCCTGTTCATCGACCATATCTCTAAACTCAAGCGCGACATGATTGTACGCCGGGTCAGGAAGCGGGCCCGCGAGGCGGCCGACGACTAACGCAGGACACAGAACCAAGGCCCCCCGCCCAGACGCGGAGCCAGCCCCCCCCAAGCAAAGACCCTGAGGACGCTTGCCCCATGACCCAAAGCCCCCTGCGGGTTGCCTATATGGGCACGCCTGACTTCTCTGTGCCCGCCCTGCATGCCCTGGCAAAGGGACCCCATGAGGTGGTGGCGGTCTACACACAGCCGCCTCGCCACGCCTCCCGCGGCATGAAGCTCAAAACCTCTGCGGTGCATCAGGCCGCCGACCGGCTGGGCATTGAGGTCCATCATCCCGTGACCTTCCGCGACGCCAAGGATCGGGAGGTCTTCGCCGCCCTGGACTTGGACGTGGCCGTTGTGGCCGCCTATGGGCTGATCCTTCCGCAAACCGTGCTGGACACACCGCGCCTGGGGTGCGTGAACATCCACGCATCTCTGTTGCCCCGTTGGCGCGGGGCGGCCCCCATCCAGCGCGCGATCCTGGCCGGAGACACCCAAACCGGGGTCACGCTCATGCAGATGGTCCGGCAGTTGGACGCAGGCGCGATGCTGGCCAAGCAGTCCGTCCCCATCACCGCCGAAACCACCGCCAGCAGCCTGCATGATCAACTGGCCGCCCTGGGTGCTGAGATGATCGGGCCTGTGCTGGACCGCTTGGCCGCCGGGACGGCCACCGCCGAACCGCAGGAGGAGGCGCAGGTCACCTATGCGGCCAAATTGACTCGCGAGGACGGCATAATTGACTGGCGCCAGCCAGCGGACGTGATCCACGCCCAGGTCCGGGGGCTGGTCCCTTGGCCCGGCTGCCAATTCAGCGTCGGTGGCGAGGTGATCAAGCTGATGGCCGTCACCCCGGTGGAGGGATCTGGCCCCCCCGGCACCTTGCTGTCAGTTGACGGCGTTGTGGCCTGTGGCGCGGGAGCCCTTCGCCTGGATCAGGTCCAACGGGCGGGCAAGGCCCGCATGGACGGCGCCGCGCTGCTCCGCGGCTTCGATTGGCCTGTGGGCCAAGCCGCCGATCTGCCGGCGATGGCATAGAGCGTAGGACCCCAAAGTGGCAACGCCACGGAGGGGATCATCCGAGCGACCACCAGAAAGCGACAGCGGTACCATACCAAGGGGCGGGGCTGATGCTGACTCTTTCGCGCCGCAACGCGCCACAGAAGGTTGGCGCTCAACGGGGGGAGCCGCCGCTCTCCCAGTCTTTCGCGGGCTCCAAGGGCGCCAACGGCGGCGCGGCCACGATCTTGCGCCGGCGACCGTCCCGCCACGCCAACAAGGCCGCCCCGGACAGGATCACCAGCGCCCCCACCGTGCCCCAGCGATCGGGCGCATCGCCAAACCAGATCCAGTCATAGAGCGCGGCAAACACCAGGGTCAGATAGAAGAACGGGCCGATGAAGCTGGCATCCGCGCGCCGATTGGCCTGAATGTAGAGGGCCTGCGCGATCAGCATGACCACCCCCAGGGTCGCCAGCATCCCCCATTGGGCGGGGGTGGGCGCTTGCCAGACCACCATCGCCGCTGCTCCGCTGATCACGGCCCCCATGCTGTTGGAGATCATGAGAATTCGCAGGGGAGGCTCGCGCCCGGCCAGACGCTTGATCAGGATAGCCTCCATACCGATCAACCCCGCTGCCCCCAGGGCCAACAGGCTGGCCGGCTGGAAGGCGGCGGTCCCCGGGCGGATCAGGATCACCGCGCCCACCAGGGCCACCACCACCGCAGTGATCCGCCAGGGCCCCACCCGCTCCCTCAGCAGCAACCCGGCCAGCAGCAAGGTGGCCACCGGGCTCAGGAAGGTCAGCGCGGTGGCTTCAGCCAGAGGCATCTGAGCCGCCGCTGCAAACATCAGGCTGACCCCACCCCAGCCGCATCCCACGCGCAGGGCATGGGTGCCCCAGGCCGTGCCCTGAAAGGATGGCCGCAGGACCGCCCCCACAGACAGCACCACCACCGCGGCAAACCAGAAGCGCCCGGCACTGACCATCATCGGATGCAGCGCCTCCGGTCCCCGTCCCAACGCCTTGGCCAGCAACGTGGTCACCGCCACCAGGGCCGCTGTCATCACCATCAATCCGGCAGCCGTCAGACGGGAGACAGCGGCCGTGGCAGGCAGAGGGGAAGGGGACGTGGAAGGGGAAGGGGAAGGGGAAGGGGAATGCTGAGGAGGAACGGCGGCCATGGGCCTGCCTAAAGCGGTTGCGGGTTAAAGGGAAACCCTTAACCGCTTCGATGGTCCTGGTTTTCTTCCCCCCGCAGAGGCCCCCCCAGGGAACGCCGCGCAGAAAGCACAAGCCCGCCCGGCAGCCCTGGACATCTGCCGCCACCGTGTCAGGTTGGCAAGGCTGCGGTCCCAGGTTGCCCTTCCAGCCTGCCCTTCCAGCCTGCCCTTTCAGACCGCCCCTTCAGACTGCGATCCCTGAGCCTCTTTCCAAACCATCGTTCCAGCCCGAGCTTGCTTGCTGTCCCCCACCATGACCCGCGTCCTGACCATCCAGTCCCATGTTGTCCACGGCATCGTGGGCAACCGTGCCGCCGCCTTCCTGCTTCAGCGCATGAAGATCGAGGCCGACATCATCAACACCGTCCAATTCTCCAACCATACCGGCTATGGCGCCTGGACCGGTGAGATCTTCAGCCCGAACCATATCACCGACCTGCTGGACGGGATTGCCGCGCGCGATGCGTTCACGGGCTGTGATGCCGTTTTGTCCGGCTATATGGGGACCGGGGAAACCGGGGCGGTGATCCTGGAGGCGCTGCGCCGAACCAGGGCGGCCAATCCAGGCGCGCTCTATTGCTGCGATCCGGTCATGGGGGATGTGGGGCGCGGCTTCTTCGTCCGCCCGGAAATCCCGGATTTCATCCGGACCCATGTGGTTCCAGCCGCCACCATCCTGACCCCGAACCAGTTTGAGCTGGAAGCCCTCACCGGGCAGACCATCACCGACCGTGCCTCCGCGCTGGCCGCCTGCGGGGCATTGCGTGCCCAGGGGCCAGACATGGTGCTGCTGACCAGTTTCGATGCCTCGGAAATCACCCATGGGCAGATCGGCGTGCTGCTGGACACGAGCGAGGGCAGTTGGCTGTTCACCCATCCCCGGCTGGCCTTGGACCCGGCACCCAATGGCTCGGGGGACAGCATCGCAGCGCTTTTCCTGGGCCATCTTCTGCGCCTGCGTGATCCGGTGGTGGCCGCTCAGCACGCCACCGCGGGCATCTTTGCCCTGTTCGAGGCTACCCAAGCGGCCGGCACCCGGGAGTTGCAGTTGATCAGTGCACAAGACGAAGTGGTGGCCCCCACGCGACTGTTCGAGGGCAAAAAAATCCGCTGACGGGGTTGCACCCCAGGTTTGAATATGGCTTTCTCGGCGCGGGCCGGAATCGATGGCACGATCAAGTCATATTTGATCTGGGGGAAGATATGTGGGTGAAGATTGCCAAGCAGCGCGTTGCCAGCGATCGCGGCGCCACTGCCCTTACCTATGGCTTGACTGTGGGATTGGTGGCCATTGGCGCCCTCGGCGCTGTCACCCGCATCGGTGATAGTGTCGAAAGCCTTTTTGGTGACGTCAGTAACCAAATCGTCAGTGGGATCAACAAGCGCCCAACGCTGACCCTGGCTGGCGGCACCGTTTCCGAAGGACAAACCAACGCCGAGGTGCCCAACTTCGTCAGCAGTGTTGACTTTGGCGACAGCCTCAACGCCGGCGAAGTCGCGGATTACCTTGTGACCATTGTCGACGATGGGAATGGTGCGCTGACAGCCGCAGACATCTCCAATGAAGGCACCTTGACCGTCAGCACAGGACACGTCCCAGCAGATACGACGGCGGTTATATCAGTTATCCTGGAGGAAAAATCCGATGGCTTCGGCGCCGACGATAACCAGTCGGATCCCGTAACGGCCGAAATCATTATTGCTAACGACTTCAATTGCACCAGCTTAAGCAACCCCGGCCCCTACACCGCACAGAGCTACTCCTTCTCAATCCCGGAAGAAGGGGTGGGATGTGTCTACCAGTTCCAGGTGAGCGGCGCGGGCGGCGGCGGCGGCGGCGCCGAACAGGATGGTGTCAACGCCTCCAGGGGGGGCAATGGCGGTCTCGTGACCTTCGACTTCGTCCCAGAGGCCGCAACAGCGATCTCCGGCTATGCCGGTCAACGGGGGGGCGGCGGCCCCCACCCGGAGGGCAATGATCGCGGAGGCTCCGGCGGCGGCGGTGGCGGGGCGTCCACCGTTGAGGCGGATGGTACAGTGATCGCTGTGGCAGGCGGCGGCGGCGGCGGCGGTGGCGGCAATGATCACACCAGCACCACGAACACGGCCGAAGGGGGCGACGGCGGTGGCGGAACCTCTGCCACCTGGGCCGGAGAGAATGGCGAAGACCCGGCAGACAGTGCCTCACCTGGGTTGGGGGGCAGTGGGGGCCTTTCGGCAACCGGGGGCGCAGCGGGATCCTCTGACGGCGCGAACGTCTCCGCCCAAAGCGGTGGCAATGGCCTGGGCGGCTCCGGTGGCAACGGCGGCAACACGGAGGATGGGGTTGGCCCAGGCGGCAGCGGCCCCAGTAATGGCGGCAACGGCGGCCGTGCCGCTGGCGGCACCGATTCACACGAGTCCGGCGGCGGGGGCGGCGGCGGCGGTGCCGGCGGCGGCGGCGGCGGTGGCTCCGATGACGATAATGGTCATGGGGCCGGCGGCGGTGGCGGCGGCGCCTATGTCGCCGACGACGCCCGCATCAGCAATATCGGCGGCTCCCGTGGCGGCGGTGGTGCCGGGGGCAACTTCATCAACAACTCGAACGGCAGCCCCGGCACCCACGGGTCAGTGACCATTACCATCGCCAATCCCTGATCCGACGCTTCAAGCCCCCTCAGGTGATTGCGTGGTTCGGAGGACATCCATCGCCTCAGCGATCTGGGGATAGCGCAAGGGAAACGGCTTGGGGCGACGCCACGCAGGGGAGCATCTGAGCGACCACCAAGAGGCTGCAGCGGGACACCGATTCCGAATCGGTGTCCCGCTGTAGGGCCTACCCTGCCTCGTCTGGCGTCCCATCGCGAACCGGATGGGCTGCTGCATCCCCTGGATAGTCGGCGCGGACGAAATAGAGGCCGTCCGGGGGGGCGGTGGGACCGGCGGCGGCGCGATCCCGCGCCTCCAGCGCCGCCCGAACATCCGCCGGGGTCCACTTCCCCCGACCCACCAGCGCCAGGGTGCCCACAATATTGCGCACCTGATGGTGCAGGAAGCTCCGGGCAGACGCCTCAATCCACAGTTCCTGTTGCCATCGACCCGGCGGCCCGAGTCCCTGCTCCTGCTCCTGGTCCTGCTGGCTCCCGGGCGCCGGGCGCACGGTGAGCCGGTCCAGGGTCTTGATGGGGCTTTTTGCCTGGCACTGGGTGGCCCGGAAGCTGGTGAAATCGTAATGCCCCACCAGCAGCCGGGCGGCGTCATTCATCGCATCGGCGTCCAAGGGCTGGGCATGGTGCCAGACCAAGCCGCGGGCCCAGGTGGGCGGTGCACGCCGCACCAGGATACGATAGCGATAGTGCCGCGCCAGGCAGCCGAAGCGCGCCTCAAACCCGGGCGACACCGCCTCCGCAGCAAGGATAGCCACCGGATGGGGGCGCAGGTGGGCATTGAGGGCCTCCCTCAGGCGATCGCCGGTCATGGGGTAGCTGAGATCGGCATGGGCCGTCATGGCCAGGGCATGGACACCGGTATCTGTGCGCCCAGCCGCCTGCACCGGCACCGGCGCACCGGCAAAGGGGGCAAAGGCCTCCTCCACAACCTGCTGCACGGTGGGGCCATGGGCCTGGCGCTGCCAACCCTGAAAGGGGCGGCCATCATACTCCACCGTCAGACGCCAACGCTGGGTCGGGGGCACGCTCACCGCCGTTCGAATAGCTGTTCGACCTGGGACAGGCTGAGATGGACCCAGGTGGGGCGGCCGTGGTTGCACACATTGGATCGCGGCGTGCGCTCAATCTGGCGCAGCAACGCGTTCATCTCCTCCAACGACAACAGGCGACCCGCCCGAACGGAACCATGGCAGGCCGCCGAGGCGCAAACCGCCATCAGGCGTTCCATCAAGGCCTGCTCGGCAGCATCGCCCTGCACCTCATCGGGGCTTGCGGCCAGGTCCTCTTCTGCCAGACGGTCGGCCAGCAGCGCCACCAGCGCCTTCCAGTCGCGATCCCCCAGCAGCCCCGGCACGGCGCGCACCAACACCGCCCCAGGCCCAAATGGCTCTACCCCCAGCCCCAGACGATCCAGTCGCGGGGCAGCCGCCAGCAGCGTTTCCGCTTCCCCTGACCCCAGGCTCACGACGTCCGGGATCAACAGCATCTGGCTGGACACACGCCCGCCCTCCAGCCACTCCCGCTTCAGCCTCTCATAGACGATGCGCTCATGGGCGGCATGCTGATCCACCAGGATCAGGCCGTCGGGCGTCTCTGCCAGGATAAAGGCGGCATGGAGTTGGGCCTTCGCAGCGCCCAGGGGGTAAGCGTCGGGATCATCGGTGGGGGCCCCCTCGCCGGCCGATCGGGGCGATGCTTCCGCCCGGGCCTGGGGCTGCCAGTCGTCGGCTGCGGCAGCGCCAGGGGGCGTATAATCAGGGGGCGCATGATCAGGAGGCGCATAGAAGGAGCGCACGGCTTCCTGCATCTGGGTAGACGGCCGCTCCGGTTGATAGGCCGAAAAGCGCGCCATGGGCCGGCTGGGGCTGGGGGGCGCCGGCCGGGCGCCATCCGCCGTGAACTGACCCAAGGCTGCCCGGGACAGGCTGGCCACCGGGGTCAGCCCGGCCTCAGCCAAGGCGCCCTTCATGGCCCCGATCAGCAGGCCACGCACCAGCCCAGCATCGCGGAACCGCACCTCCGCCTTGGCCGGATGGACATTCACATCCACGCTGTCGGGGCTGACCTGAAGGAACAGCAGGACCTGCGGGTGGCGTTCGCGGGGCAGCAAATCCATGTAGGCTGCCCTCACCGCACCGGCCAGAAGCTTGTCCCGCACCGGTCGCCCGTTGACGAACAGGAACTGGTACTCCGCGGTACCGCGGGAGGCCGCCGGCAAACCAATCCAGCCGCTGAGCCTCACGCCCTCCCGTTCTGCGGACACCGCGGCGGCATTGTCCAGGAACGCCGCCCCCAGAACGGCCCGCACCCGGTCCGACAGGCCCGCCGCGGCCGGCAGACGCAGACGCGGCCGGTCCTCAACGGTCAAGCTGAAGGCGACCTGCGGATGCGCCAGGGCCAGGCGCTGCACCACCGCCTGGGTGGCCCGCACCTCCGTGGTCTCCGCCTTGAGAAACTTCAGCCGCGCCGGCGTGGCATAGAACAAGTCAGCCACCTCAACACGGGTGCCCCGGCTGCGCGCCGCCGGGACGGGGTCCGCCACCGCACCGCCGTCAACGCTCAATCGCCAGCCATGGGCCGCGCCGGCCACCACGCTGGTGAGGCTGAGCCGGCTCACCGCGCCAATGGAGGGAAGGGCCTCGCCCCTGAAGCCGAAATGGTCGATGTGCAGCAAGTCGTCATCCGGCAACTTGCTGGTGGCATGGCGCTCCACCGCCAGGCTCAACCCCGTGCGGTCCATGCCATGGCCATCATCGTCCACGGCGATCAAAGCCTTGCCGCCCCCGCGCAAGACGATGTCCACCCTCGACGGGCCGGCATCCAAAGCATTCTCCACCAGTTCCTTCACCGCGCTGGCCGGGCGTTCAATGACCTCGCCGGCCGCGATGCGGTTGACCAGGGTGTCCGGCAGCCGGCGCAGCCGGGGCAGCGTTGGCAGGGGATCAGTCGTTGGTATCATCCGCCTGATCCTCAGCGCCGAGCAGCGCTTTGGCGGCCGCGGGGGTGACCAGTTGAGCAAAGTCTGAGTCGGCCGCCAGGATCTGTGCCAGCGGATAGCCCCGTCGGGTGCGCACCATCTCCACCAGCCCCAGGGCAGAAATGTCGTAGATGTCCAGGCCAGCGGGATCGAACTCGCTGGCACGCTTCAGCCGGCGTACCAGATTGTCCCGCTGCCGATCCTCCGGCATCCGGGGGGGATCCACCAGCATCTGACCCGACAGGTTGCGGATGCGCAATTGGCGCAGCAGTGTGGAGAAGGCCTGATCCAGCACCCCGTCATGGGGTTTGGTGCGGCAGTCGATATCGATGGTCCAGCCCAGGCGCGTGTACTCGATCCACAGGTCCACCACATCGCTGACCCGCACCCGCTCCGCCATGGCCTCGGCAAAGGTGGTGTCCAGGTCCAGTGCCGCGAAGGGATCCTCCACGATCTCGGCCGGCAGGTCCTCTTCCTCCATCCAGCCGGCGACCTCCTCATCGCACACCACAGCGCGGCGGGGGGGCGGCTGATGCACCAGGACGCGGTCCAGGGCGTCCGGCCCTTCCCGCACCAGGCCCGGTTCGCCGTCCCGCAAGCCATCCAGCGCCTCGGCCTCGCCCTGTAACCAATCAGCCTCGTCAGCGATTTCCTGCGGATCAATCCCGGTCATGGCATTGCGGCGCACGGCCCAAGTCCCTGGTCGCCCCTTCAGGGCCTGGTCCACATCGGCCCGCCACTGGGGGCTGGGGAAGGCCACGCGCTTGGGAAAGCGGACTTGTCGTCGGCCGTTGGGAAAATGGACCACCGTCCGCCCCGGCAGCGCCAGTTCGGTGGTGGCGCGGGGACGTTTGGTGCCGTCGATGGCTGGCTGAAGGCAGACCAGCAGGGTTTGCCCCGGCTGCGGCGGTTCCTCCCGCCGGGGATAGCGCAGGAACACCTCCCCCACCGGGTCGCCCACGGTCAGGAAAACCCCAACGCCGTCCTGCACGCCGGTCACCTTGCCGCGCCAGACGGTGCCATCCAAGGTGGGTTTGTCTTCCAGGTCGGCGTCGATCATCACCGGGCCGGCCGGATCGGCCAGAATGACCCACAGGCCGCTCGCCCGTTGATCAATATAAAGGGTCAGGTCGTCGTTACATACGCGCATGGTCGGAGGATCCGGGCGATGATGAGAAAAGGTGGGCAAATAAGAAGACTGGTCGAATACGGCACCGCAAGCGGACACCAAGAGCACGATGGGGTCAAGCCGCGTCTGGGGCGATACGGTCGGCGATGGGGCCAAACACGGGGAAGCCAAGCCCTGCCAGCATGGCGGTGACGCTGGCGACACACAGGCCCACGACATTGGGATAGCTGCCGGTGATCTGACGCACAAAGCGCGCGGCGGGACCCTGAATGGCATAGCCGCCCGCCTTGCCCCGCCAATCCCCCGTGGCGAGGTACCAGTCGCGTTCTTCCGCGCTGAGCCGCTTGAACGCCACCTGGGTCATGACGACCCGGGCTGCCTGGCGACCATCCGGGGCCAGCACGCACAAGCCGCCATAGACCCGGTGGCGACGACCGGACAGCAGGTCCAGGCACGCGCGGGCCTCCGCCTGGGTTTCTGCCTTGGGCAGGACCCGGCTGCCACACGCCACCACGGTATCACCGGCCACGACAAAGCGCCCGCCCCCGGTCACGAGGGC
>CAZCBM010000094.1:0-6062 GCA_964496805.1 uncultured Rhodospirillales bacterium
GCCCGCCGCTTCACGTCGCTGACCATCCGCTCCAGGTCCTCGACAGCGGCGCCATGATCTCGGCGCACAAACAGAACCTGATCCCCCGGCCCCACATGGCCGCCGATGGCAATGCGCCCGGTCTGAGGGTCCAGGGCCATGATGTTCCGGACCAGATAATCGCCGGTGTCGCTGCCCGCCACGGGCAGAGCGGCCAGGATATAGCCGGCAATGCGCCGCAGATCCCGGGCCAAGATATCGCCAACCTCCTCCTTCAGCACGTCCAAGGCCGGGCGCCCATCCAGACGCTCGATCACTGTGCCCTCCCCCACATCGACGGTGTGGGCGGGGCCGATGGGCGTGCATCCCTGCGACAGACCGGTGGCGATACCCAACTGGGGGTCGAGCCACAGGCCAGAGAAAGGCCCGTCCTGGGGTTGATCGCCGCTGAAATGCCAGAGGCGGCCGCGGGCGCTGGCCATGCCGCCCACCAAGAACAGTTCGCGGGTGGCCGCCAGTTCCGGGATCATCTCCGACACGCCCCCATGGGCCGGATTGGCGTGCAGCAAGGCGATGTTTCCCAGCGGCGAGCGGGGCGGGCCATGGCGATGATTAAACGGGATCATCAGGCCCGCCTCCACATGGGCCAGCAGAGCAACAGCGGCGGGCTGATCGAAATAGTCCCGGTCCCCTGCCATGATCCCAATGCCGGTGCAGCCGCTCCACACCCCAACCCCGGTCAGTTGGCGCAGCAGGGTCAACAGACTGCCCAGATCATCGCCCACGGCATCGGACACATACAGGATCCCAGCCACCGGCGCCGGGCCGCGGCGGATCTGTTCCACCAATTGCTGGCCGATGGACTTCCAGTCGGAGCCGACGGCGGCCACGGTGCGAAACGGCTTGGTGTCCTGCTGCTGATCAGCGGTGGCGCTCACGGGTTGCCCCCGTCGCGCAGGGCGTCCAGTTCGGCCTTCACCGTGGGCAGCACATTTTGCACAACCACCGCCACACCTTCGGGATTGGGGTGCAGGTAGTCATCCTGGTTCAGCGTCTTCACGCCCCAGACCCCATCCAAGAAATTGGGGATCAGGGCCACGCCATGGGTCTCAGCCACCCGCTTGAAGGCAGCCTCCGCCCGGTCCAGGTAATCTTGCCCCAGGTTTGCCGGGGCCGGGACACCGGCCAGGATCACCCGGATGCCTTCGGCGCGCAGGCGCGCGACGATCCGGTCCAGATTGTCCCCCGCCTGATCCGGGTCCAGCCCGCGCAATCCATCATTGGCCCCCAACGCCACGATCCACAGCGCGCCACCATCGGCCAGGTTCCAGTCCAGTCGGGCCAAGCCACCGGCCGTGGTGTCGCCACTGACGCCTGCGTTGATTACCTCAACGGCGTAGCCCTCCGCTCGCAGGGCGCTCTCCAGTTGGGCGGGAAAGCTGTTCTGATCCGGCCGGTCCAACCCATAGCCCGCGGTAAGGCTGTCGCCGAACACGACCAGGCGCAGCGTGTCCGCTGGCGGTGC
The DNA here is from genome assembly GCA_964496805.1 of uncultured Rhodospirillales bacterium. Lineage (GTDB taxonomy): Bacteria > Pseudomonadota > Alphaproteobacteria > CAZCBM01 > CAZCBM01 > CAZCBM01. Next base: position 1,505 of record CAZCBM010000094.1, read on the forward strand.
TGTTTGCGCCGATGCCATGCTGCACAGCGTCAAAAAGCAGGTGATGATGATCAAAGCGCGCTTGAAAGCCTGGGGGAGCATGCCACCTCTCCGGGACAACTAGAGTGTGCGCCTGTCGCACGCTGGCCATGCGCCGGGCGGACCTCTCCGCCGGTGCCGGACGGGAGAGCCCATCGCCATGACCACCGCCACCACCACTGATGCCGGTTCCGGGGAGATAATGATCGACCTGGAGGATGTCCATGTCCGCCTGAACAGTGAAGCGGGTGAGGTCCATATTCTCAAGGGCATCAGCCTGTCTGTTCCCGCCGGAGAAGTGGCCGGGGTGGTGGGTCCCTCCGGCAGTGGTAAATCCACCATGATGCTGGTCACCGGCGGGCTGGAGAGCGCCAGCGCCGGCCGGGTCACGGTGGCGGGCCGGGACATCACCCATCTCAGCGAGGACCAGTTGAGCCTGTTCCGCCGCGACACGGTTGGCATCGTGTTCCAGAACTTCCACCTGGTGCCGACCATGACCGCGCTGGAGAATGTGGCCATTCCGCTGGAACTTGCCGGGCGCGCCGATGCGTTCGAGGTCGCCCGGCAGGCGCTGGAAAGCGTGCGGTTGGGCCATCGTCTGACCCATTATCCGGGCCAGCTTTCCGGGGGCGAACAGCAGCGGGTGGCCCTGGCCCGGGCGTTTGCGCCCAACCCCAAGGTGATCCTGGCCGATGAGCCCACCGGCAATCTGGACCAGGAAACCGGCGAACATGTGATCGCCTTGCTGTTCGAAAGGGTGCGGCAGACCGGTGCAACCTGCCTGTTGATCACCCATGATCCCGGATTGGCCGCGCGCTGTGACCGCCAGATCCAACTGATTGACGGCCAGATTGGGACCGTCACCACCGGTCGTCCGGTTGTGCCGGAGGCAGCGGAATAATGGCGAGCAGCACCAGTTGGGGCCTGACCCTGCGCTTGGTCCGCCGGGAGTTGCGGGTGGGCCTGAAAAACTTCCGGGTCTTCCTGGCCTGCCTCGCCCTGGGGGTTGGCACCATCGCCACCGTCCAGACCATCAGCCACGTGGCGCTCACCAGCCTACAGGCCGACGCGAAGCCGATCCTGGGCGGTGACTTCAGCGTCCGGCAGGATTTCAACCCCCTCTCACAGGATGCGCTGGATTGGCTGAGCGAGGTCGGCACCATCAGCCAGACCATCACCTTCCGGTCCATGGGGCAGCCGGATACCGAGGCACTGCCAGGACTGGTGGAGGTCAAGGGGGTCGAACCGGACTCCTACCCCCTCTATGGCGAGGTCCTTACCACCCCGGCATTCCTCTCCGTCGCGGAGGCCCTCTCTCAGCAGCCGGACGGGCGGTGGGGGGCCATGCTGGAGCCTGCTGCGGCAGCGCGCTACGAAACTCAAGTCGGCGACACCCTCACCGTGGGCGATCTGGCGCTCACCGTGACCGCCATTTTGGACCGTGAGCCGGACCGCCTGGGGGGCGGTGGGATCGTGCTGGCGCCGCGGGTGATGATTGATCGCGCAGCGCTCCAGGGCTCCAGCTTGCTGTCCGCCGGCGCGCAGATCAAATACGGCGTTAATGTGCGCCTGCCGGAGGGGGCGCCGCTGGCGGAGATCCAGCAATCCCTGCGCGAGGCCTTTCCGGAGGCCGCGTGGCAGGTCACTAGCTATGATCGGGCCAACAGCCGGATTGAGTCCATCATCCTGCGCATAACGCTGTTCATGACCCTGGTGGGCCTGTCCACCCTGCTGGTGGGGGGCGTCGGCGTCTCCAACGCCGTGCGGGCGTTCATGGACATGAAACTGCGGACCATCGCCATCCTCAAGAGCGTCGGCGCCCCGCGGGCGCTGGTCACCCGCATCTATGTCTTGCAAGTGACGGTGTTTGCCGGCATCGGCATCCTGATCGGGCTGGTGATCGGCACCATTCTGCCGTTGATCGGCCTGAAGGCGGCGGAGGATCTGCTGCCGTTCACCATCACCACCACTGTCTATCCCGCCGGCCTGGCGCTGGCGGCGTTGTTTGGGTTCCTGATCGCCTGGGCCTTCTCCCTCTGGCCCATCGGCAAGGCCGGTCTGATCCGCCCCGCCGCCCTGTTCCGCACCCGCATCGCCACCCCCGATGGGCAGCCGCCGCGGGGCATGGCTTATGCCGCTGTGGGCCTGGGCTTGGCCTTGGCCGCATTGGCCATCGCCACGGCAGAGAATTGGGTGCTGGCGGCCGGCTTTGTGGGGGCATCGCTGATCGTGTTTGAGGCGTTTCGCCTTGCTGGCTTCGGCGTCATGGCTTTGGCGCGGCGCATCACCCATCCGGGTCGGGCCACCGTGCGCTTGGCGCTGGCCAACCTGCACCGCCCCGGCGCGCCGACACCCGCGGTGATCCTCAGCCTGGGCTTGGGGCTGACCGTTCTGGTGACCATCGCCCTGATCCGCGGCAATGTGGAAAACCAACTGGCGGAAGACCTGCCCAACCGCGCCCCATCATTCTTTTTCGTGGATATCCAGAAGGACCAAGAGCAGGCCTTCATCGACACCATCACGGGCATAGAGGGCACCACCCGGTTCAACATTCAGCCGCAGGTGCGGGGCATCATCACCCAGGTGAATGGTGTCGATGCCTATGATGCTGTGGTGAACCGCGATGAGGCATGGTTCCTGCGGGGCGACCGGGCGTTCAATTACGCCGCCCGCAGCCTCTACACCCAAGAAGAAACCCTCATGGGTCAATGGTGGCCGGAGGATTACCGCGCTGAGCGGGGCAACCCTGACAAACCCCAACTGATCAGTGTGGACAAGGACGTCATCGCCGCGTTTGGCATCGGTCTTGGCGATGAAATCACGGTGGAGTTCTCCGGGCGACCGATCACGGGACAGATCGCCCATGTGCGGGACACCAACTGGCGCAGCGGTCAGATCAACTTCGCCATCACCTACAGCCCCGGCATTTTGGAGGCAGCCCCGCGCACCAGTTTGGCCACCGTTTATGCCGACGACGGTGCCTATGAGCGCATTTTGCGGACAGTGCCGCAGGCCTTCCCCAACGTCTCGGCCATTCCGGTGCGGGATGCCCTGGGACGGCTGGAGGAGATCATCAACGGCGTCACCGCCGCCATCACCCTGACGGCGCTGCTGTCCATCATCGCCGGCGCGCTGGTTCTGGCGGGTGCCTTGGCCGCAGAGCGGCGCCAGCGGATCTATGATGCCGTGGTGCTGAAGGTGCTGGGGGCCACCCGGCGGGATGTGCTCACAGCCTATCTGCTGCAATATGGCGGACTGGGGGTGGTGACAGCCCTGGTTGCTGGCGCGGTGGGCACGATCGCCGCCTGGAGTGTGGTGGTGTTTGTCTTCAACGCCACGTGGGTCTTCCTGCCCTCAGCCATTGCCCTGACGCTGGGCATTGCGCTGTTGCTGACACTGGGCCTGGGATTTCTCGGCACCTGGCGGGCGCTCTCAGCAAAGGCTGCTCCGCTGCTGCGCAACGAATAGGGCGGGCGAGGGGCCGTATCCCCCGGCCGCGCAAGCCCTGCCCTGCCCAAGCCCTGCCCTGTCCACACCCAGCAGCGGCGGCCACCGATTTGGGATCGGCGACCCCGCTAGCAGGGTGGGGCAACGGAGTCACCGCCAGCCCGCTTCCCCCTCCGTTGCGTCGCTCCGCTACGGCCCTTCCCGCTTGAGCGCGTCGCGACCGGATAGAGCCGGCACAAACTTGGACGCTTCACCCGGCCAACCCCATCCAAACACCTCTTGCGATGATGCTGTCGTGGGAGGGCGGGTGCGGTGGTCGAGGCAGAGGGGGCAGGGTCAAGCGCGGCAGGCGCCATCAGATCTCGATGAACTGCTGGCGCTGGCGGCTGGGGCGATGCTCCACTGTCATGGAGGCGTCCCCCGCCCCCAGACGCTGCCGTTGCGCCATCATCTGGGTACCCCAATCCTGCGTTGATGCGCCGGCCGGACGCCAGTCGTTAAGCGCCTCCGCCAAGATGGCCCGCGCCTCAGCCTCCAACGTGCGACCACTGCGACCGGCGCGCAGCGCCAAACGGTCCGTGAGGTCTGCATCCAACTGATCAATGATCAACGTTGCCATGACGTCCATTCTCCCATACCCGGGGCTCTTAATCGGCCCGTGGTCCCTGGGCGCCCTCTCTGGCGGCCCTGGGTTAGTGCCTCTTGAGGCGATGTGGATCGCGCGGCAGGCGGGTCCGTTGCAGGATCCAGTGTTAAATCACCTGCGGCGCCGCGTTTACCAACGCTTGTGGATGAGAGTGGCGAAAAAAGACTGCAATAACAAGCCCCTTGCCCGAACAATTGGCATTCACCATGATCCCTACATTTTTACTGGGAGGATACTTTGCTGGCCTGCACCCATCCCGCAACGCTCTATTTACAGCGCTCGACTGAGGTTCTGCTCGATCACCCTTCTGCAGCGCACACATAACCGGCTAAGCTTCTTCGTGCTGTCGCACACGCTGTACATCTTACATGCCCGCGCAAGACGCCGACCAACTCTGTAAGACCAACACCCAGAAGACGTGGGGGAGATCATGATCCGTTCGCCATC
>CAZCBM010000094.1:6162-11793 GCA_964496805.1 uncultured Rhodospirillales bacterium
AGTCCGCCAACCGGACCACAGACCAGCGCACCCGCTGGCCCCTTGGTCCTGCTGGATCTGGACGACACGCTGTTCACGACCCCGCGCAAGGACCCGGGTGCGATCCATCCGGCTGCCAAGGATCGCCAGGGCGCCCCCCTGAGCTTTCAGACACCAGCCCAACAAGCGTTCTGGACGTGGCTACAAGCCGCCGCCGGCCTGGTGATCCCCGTCACGGGCCGCAACGTCGCTGCCCTGCAACGGGTGACCCTGCCGTTGCCCGGGCAGTGGGCCATCTGTAGTTTCGGCGGCACCATCCTGCGGGACGGGGAGCCCTGGCGCCCCTGGATGGCAGACATCGCGGATCAGTCCGCCACCGTCTACGGCATCCTGGGGGACCTGCTGACCATGGTCCTGGACCATGCCCGCACCACCCCGGTGGACGTCAGGGCCAGTATCGTCGCTGATCTGGACATCCCGCTATATCTCTCCATCAAGCACAATCAGTCGGACCATGAGGCCCTGGCGGCGGTTAGCCACTGGTTTGCCCCCCAGGTGCCGCCGGATTGGTCGGTCCACCTCAACGCCAACAACCTGGCCGTGATGCCGCCTTTCCTGGGAAAGGCGAAAGCCGTGACCGCGGTGTTACAGGCCCTGGATGACGTGCCGCCCTTCATCCTGGGGGCCGGTGACAGCCTCACTGACCTCGGCTATATGCGCCTGAGCGATTTTGCCCTGGTGCCGCGGTCCAGCCAGATCCTGGCGACCTTGCCCGACGTGCCGGGGGCGTGATCCCGACCCACCGCCCATTGCCCCTGGGGACCGCTCTTGCCCGCCACTGTCCCGCCTGAGTCAGCCGCGCCCGCCTTCTCCGGCTCTTATTTGGCCGATGACGTGCAGTTCTTGCTGAAGCCGGTGGACCTTACCCCCACCGACGTGGCGGAGAAGGAGGCACGGATCCAGTCCGGCGCGGCCCATTATTCTGAGATGCTGTCGGCTGAGAGTGCGCCTGGCCCGGATTACATGGGCCTATACCGTATGGCCCTGGCGGAGACCGGGCCGCGGTTCGCACGGGATGTGGCAGGCCTCGCCCGTCAGGTGGACACGCAGCACCCAGAAGGGCAGGAGATCGTCCTGGTGAGCCTGGCCAGGGCAGGCACCCCTGTGGGTGTCCTTCTGCGTCGCGCCTTGGTGGCCCTGGGGCGCGAGGCGCCTCACTACTCGGTGTCCATCATTCGGGACCGCGGCATCGATGCGGTGGCGCTGGACCATATCCTTGAGCGCCATTGGGCGGAATCAGTGGTTTTTGTGGACGGTTGGACCGGTAAGGGGGCCATACGGGGAGAGTTGGACCGCAGCGTGCCCGCCTATGCCGCTGCCCGTGGGGTGGCTCTGACAGCCCGGCTGGCGGTGGTGGCCGACTTGGCCGGCGTGGCGGACATGGCGGCCACGGGCGAGGATTATCTGATCCCTTCGGCGATCCTCAACGCAGTTGTCTCGGGATTGGTCAGCCGAACAGTCCTCAACGACCAAGTGGTGGGCCCCGGCGACTTCCACGCCTGCGTGTACTATGCGGAGTTGGCCCCGGTCGATGAGTCCCGCCCCTTTGTGGATCATTTGACCCCGATGGTTCTGGACGCTCTGTCAGGACCGATCCCGGCCTGGGGCGAGGCCGAGCGCGCCCACCATGCGCAGCGCTGCGCGGGCCTCATGGATACCTACATGGCCCGCTATGCGGTCACAGACCGCAACCGCCTGAAGCCCGGCATTGGGGAGGCCACGCGGGCGGTGCTGCGACGTATGCCCGAGCGGGTGATCCTGCAGGATGATGCCGCAGGCCCCATCCGCCATTTGCGGTGGTTGGCGGAGCAGGCCGGTGTCCCAGTGGAGACGGACCCAGCCCTGCCCGTGCAGGCCCTCACCCTGATCCGGAGCCTCGGCCGATGAACGAAAGGGTCCTTTCCCCCCTGGCGCTGGGGGCTGTTCTGTACATCCCGGCCTGCCATCCCAAGGCGGAGGCCATGGCCTCTGGCCGTGCCGGAGCGCCCTGCCGATCCCTGGTCCTGTGCCTGGAGGATGCCGTCCGGGAGGAGGACCTGCCCCAAGCGCTGGCCGCGGTGGCCAGGACTCTGGACCACCCCCCTGGGCCCCACGCGCCCAACCTGTTCTTGCGCCCAAGACATCCACGGATGCTCAAACGTCTGATGGAACTGAATGGGCTGGAACGATTGTCGGGTGTGGTCCTGCCCAAGATCACGCTGGAGCGCTGGCATCGCCATCTGGAGGCCCTGACCGCCGGTCCCAGCCATCTGGCCATCATGCCCATCCTGGAAACCGCTGAGGTGTTTGACAGCCGTGGCGTGGAACGCCTGATCCACGGGCTGTTGGACGCGGGCCTTGGCCAGCGTCTGCTGGCCGCCCGGGTGGGGGCCAATGATCTGCTGTCGCGCCTGAGCCTGCGTCGGGCCAGGGATGCCACCGTCTATGACACCCCGCTGGCGCCCATCCTGGCAGGATTGGTGTGCCGGTTCAGGGCCGCTGAGATCCCGCTCTGCGCCTCCGTTTTTGACGGGTTGGACCGGCCCGATCTGCTGTTGCAGGAGGTGGCGAAGGACATTGAGCACGGGCTGTTCGCCAAGACGGCCATCCACCCCAGCCATGTGCCACTGATCGAGGCGGCCTATGCCGTAGGGGACGAGGATCTGGCGGAGGCTGAGGCCATCCTTGCCCCGGACGCCCCGGCCGTGTTTCGCTATGATGGGCGGATGTGCGAACCCGCGGTCCACCGCGGCTGGGCGCTGTCCATCACGGAACGGGCGCAGCTTTTTGGCCTTCGCGGCGGCGACGCCATCGCCACCACCAGCCGCACCCACCCCAGGCGGGCCGGTTTCGGTGCTTAAGGCATAGGCGCACAAAAAAGCACCGCCACGGAAGGGATCATCCGAGCGGACGTCACTACGCGACAGCTCTACGCGACAGCACGGAGTATGGATGTTTGCACGATCATAGAACGCCATAGGCGAGCGCGGCAGGGGGGACGCCATCTTGGGTGGGCGACAAACAGTGTTGCGAAGATCCTGAAACCCCTCATTCCCAAGGCGCTTGCCCACCGAAACCACGCAACCGGATAAGCGCTGGGACCCGCGCTGATTTTGGCCCTTGGCGATGGGGGAGGAGGGCCGATATTCCTTGGGTGTTCACAGGGCGAGAGCCCTAACCCTCTTCGCCCCGGCAAGGCACGCGCGCCCATGACCGAGACCCCCAATCCCGAAGCCACCGATTTCGGCTACCGCAAGGTGGGCGATGCGAGCCAGAAAACCCGGCTGGTGCGCGATGTCTTCGACCGGGTGGCCGAGCGCTACGACCTGATGAACGACCTCATGAGCGGTGGCCTCCATCGCGCATGGAAGCGCAGCTTTCTGGCGCAGGCCAGGCTGGCCCCGGGGGAACGGGCGTTGGACGTGGCCGGCGGTACCGGTGACATCGCCTTCGGTTTGCTGCGGGGGGCAGCGGGCAGCCATGTCACCGTCTGTGATCTGAATGAGGATATGGTTCGGGTGGGGCGTCGCCGCGGTTGGGACAGGGGCATCGCCGCCGCCCGCCTGGGCTGGACCGTGGGCGATGCAGCGCAACTGCCGTTCCCCGATGCCAGCTTCGATGTGGTCACCATTGCGTTTGGGCTGCGCAACGTGACGCGCATCGACGACGCCTTGTCCGAGTTTGCCCGTGTCCTCAAGCCCGGGGGCCGGTTCTATTGCCTGGAGTTCAGTCAGGTGGAAGATCCGCTGATGGGCCGGCTCTATGACGCCTACTCATTCACCGTGATCCCGTTGCTGGGGCGGCTAGTGGCGCAGGACCGCGAAAGCTATCAGTATCTGGCGGAGAGCATCCGCCGCTTTCCCTCCCGGCCTGAGTTGGCGCGGCGCATGGGGGAGGCGGGGTTTGAGGGCGTGCAGGTTCGCACCATGACCCGCGGGGTGGTGGCGGTGCACAGCGGGCAGACGCCCGCCACTGGCACAGACTGGACGTAGCACCGACTGGGCGTAGCACCGACTGGACCTAGCGCAGACTGGGGTGAGCACGGAGCGGTGGGAGCATGGAGCCAGCGCAAAGGAAGCCTCCGGTCGTGCTTGGCGCGCCCGCCGTGTCTTGGCCTTGCCGACCCGGCCTTGGTTCACTCCAGCACTTTCAGCACCCGCAGACTGGCCGTGGCCGCACGCTCTGCCGCGGCTGGCAGGAAGGTGGCGAAATCCAGCCGGCTGTTTCCCTCCTCGGGGCGGCCACCAGCCAAGTCCGTCAGGCAGCGCACACTGACACAAGGCAGGGGTCCCATCTGCTCGCACACCTGAGCAATGGCCCCTCCCTCCATCTCGAAGGCGCGCGCCCCATGGGCGCGGACCAGTGCCTTGCGCGTGGTGGCACAGTCCATGAAGACATCGCCGGACAGGATGGTGCCGGTGACCAGCTTGCCCGGTCTCGGCAGCGCATCGCCCACCGGCGGCAACGGATCATCCTGGGCAACCTGGGCAAGGTTCATCAGCGCCGCCATTACCCGCGCCGGCGGCCAGAATCCCAACGGCTCCGATTCAAAACCAGGCAGAGGGGGAATGCCTGGGCGAAAAGGGGTCAGCTCCCCATCGCTGAGCGCGCCATAGTCCGATTGCCGCAACTCCGTGGAGATCACCACGTCGCCGATGCTCAGCACAGGGTCCAATCCCCCGGCCACCCCAATGACCAACACCGCTTTGGGGGGATAGGCCTGAATCATCAGGGCAGCCGCCATGGCGGCGTTGACCTTGCCGATCCCACACTGGCCCAAGATGATGCGCCGCCCTCGGCCGTTGATTTTCTGCCACAGCGGGACCGGGCCAAGGGGCGCGATGGGGTCCAGGCCGGGCAATTGGGCCTGTAGGGCGTCAATTTCCTCGGCCATGGCGCTGATGAGCAGGATGGGGGCGGGCTCAGACATGGCACTCTCTGATGGCGTATGATCTCACCGGCTTGCCACCGCCTCACAATCCCGTCAACAGCCGCCACGCTGTCGCCCCATTGCCTCAGGACCGCGCTATGCCCAACGGAACAGTCCCTCTCCTCCAGCGCTATTTCGCCGCTTTCGATGCGGGCGACATCGCCACCATGGTCAGCTTGGTCACCGACGACGTGGTCCATGACGTCAACCAGGGGGAGCGCCGCCACGGCAAGGCTGCCTTCCAGGCCTTTTGTGAGGAGCTATCAGGCTACTATCAGGAGCGGCTGAGCGACCTCGTGGTGATGGTCAATGAGGATGGAAGCCGGGCCGCGGCAGAGTTCATGATCGACGGTGTCTATGCCGGCAGCGCCCCGGGCCTGCCACCGGCCGCGGGTCAGCGCTATCGCCTGCCTGCCGGAACATTCTTGGAAGTGCGGGACGGCCTGATCTGTCGCGTCACCACCTATTACAATCTGCAAGACTGGCTTCAGCAGGTCGCCGGAGAGTGAGGCGGTTGCCTGGTTGGGCGAAACACACCCAGCCGCGATGAAGCGAAGCCCCCCAACGCCACAACGCCACGAAGGGGATCAGCCGAGCGGCCGCCAGTACCTACCGGCAGGGGGGGCCGACTCCAGATCGGTGGCGCCTGCTGTGGGCAGATCAGGGAACTTGCGGTCCCAGCA
>CAZCBM010000095.1:0-11764 GCA_964496805.1 uncultured Rhodospirillales bacterium
CCACCGGTTCGGCCCACAAGCACGGCGCCACCGTCCGCCAAGGGGGCAGCGCCGTAAAACTGGCCACGATCGTCGGGGTCAGGGGTCGCAAGCCACAGGGCCTCAGCCTTGAGGATCAGGGGGAAGTTTTGGGCCACTGCCGGCGTGGTCATGGCGGCAAACAAGCCCAGGAGACTAAGGGCCGCCGCCAAACGCAGACGCAAAACTTGAACCACCGAACACCTCACCTAAGAAAAATCTGAAACCGCACCCCGTAACGACCACCTCTACGCTATCCGATCCGACAGTGGCAATTTCAGGCTGTGCTGGCCAATTGCATCTGCGATCTTTACGCAAGCGAGGCAGGTGCACGATCACCGCATGTGACGGTGCCTCAGTCAATGAAGAGGGGGAGCGGGCTGGGCCAGACTGATCGCAAAAGGCGCTGGCCGAAGCGTCTGCAGCAGGGACAGCTATCCGGAATGGGTGTCCCTGCTGTCGCGCACCGGTGGTCGCTCGGATGATCCCCCTTGTGGCGTTGCCGCCTTGGGGTCCTACGCTCCAGCCATGGCGGGGCGCCCTATCCAGGTCGGGCGCCCTGTGCAGTCTGGCTGAGCCCCTTGCTCATCGGATCACGCGCCGTAGCGCACGTCCAGGATCTCATAGCTTTTGGAGCCGCGGGGGGTGGTGACCTCTACGCTGTCGCCGCTCTTGCGGTTCAGCAGGGCGCGGGCGATGGGGCTGGTGATGGACAGCAGGCCCTTGTCCACGTCCGCCTCAAACTCGCCGACGATCTGATAGGTCTTTTCCTCGTCCGTGTCCTCATCGGCCAGCACGACGGTGGCACCGAAGCGCACGTTCTTCTCCCCATTCATCTGGGAGATATCGATCACATCGGCGCGGCTGGTGATGTCCTCCAACTCCAGGATGCGGCCTTCGATGAAGCTCTGGCGCTCACGGGCGGCGTGATACTCGGCGTTCTCCGAGAGATCGCCGTGCTCGCGCGCCTCCGCAATGGCCTGGATAACGGCGGGGCGATCCACCGACTTCAGCGTCTTCAATTCACTGGTGAGGCGGTCCAGACCAGGTTTGGTCATCGGCACCTTGTCGACCATGGCAGCGGTTTCCTTCTCTTTTATCCGGTCGATACATGTCCGGTTGGGTGGGTCAGCGGGAGCACCGGTCCGCCATGCCCAGACCTTACGCAGACCACCCCGGCACGCGCAGGCGGCGGCCAGGGTAATCGCAGCTTCAGGCAGGCACGGCAAAGACGGGGGGTCAGGCGCTCTGCTGATCCGCCAGATACGCTTGCAGCGGTCTGACGGAGACAGTCTCAGATCGCAACGTGCGGATGGCTCTTACAGCGGCCCGCGCGCCTGCGACTGTCGTGAAATACGAAACACCATTTAGAAGCGCTGCACGACGCATGTCAAACCCATCCGTGCCAGCGCGATTGTCTTTGGTCGTGTTGATGACGAGGTGGATGGCCCCTTCGCGGACACGGGCCACAGCCTCGCTCTCTATCAGGAGGTCGGTATCCACCCCCGCACCTGTCAAGAGATCGGCCGTCTCTCCGAAAGCGGCAATGGTAAACCCTTGCCCTTGGAGGCTGAGCGCGAAGTTGATCGCGTCGGGCAGATCGCCCACATCCACAGCGATCAGAGCCGTGCCGGATTGGGGCAGACCACTGCCGGCGGCCAACTGCGCCTTGCCAAACGCCATGGCGCTGCGCCGGGCCAGGCCCATCACCTCCCCGGTGCTCTTCATCTCCGGACCCAAGATGATATCCACCCCAGGGAAGCGGTTGAACGGAAACACTGCTTCCTTGACGGCGTAATAGGGGGGGAAGGGATCGGTGAGGGTGAAGCTGTCCAGCCGCTCGCCCGCCATGCAGCGCGCTGCGATTTTGATCAATGGGGTACCGATCGCTTTGGCGACGAAAGGTACGGTGCGGCTGGCGCGGGGGTTGACCTCCAGCACGAAGATCTCCTCCCCCTGAACCGCAAACTGCACGTTCATGCAGCCTACCACCTGAAGTTCACGGGCGATCTGCGTGGCCTGGCGGGTCAATTCCCGCACTGCCATGGCCGGAAGTTCCGGCGGGGGCAGCACACAGGCGCTATCGCCGGAATGGATCCCGGCTTCCTCGATATGCTCCATGATACCGGCCACAAAATAGCGCTCGCCATCGCCGATCACATCCACGTCAGTCTCAATGGCATGTCGCAGATAGCTGTCGATCAGCACTGGCTTCTCGGCACTGGCGGCCACCGCATAGGTCATGTACTGGCGCAGTTCGGCGGGCGTGTAGACGATTTGCATCGCCCGTCCGCCAAGGACAAAGCTGGGCCGAACCACCACCGGATAGCCGACCTCTGCGGCCACCTGCTCGGCTTCCTCCAGGCTGCGGGCGATGCCATTGCGTGGCTGTTGCAGGCCCAATTTCTGAAGGAAGGCGCGGAAACGGTCCCGGTCCTCGGCGATATCCAGCGCCTCCAGCGCTGTGCCCAGGATGGTAACATTGCCTTCGTGCTGCAGCGCCTCCGCAATGTTCAGCGGTGTCTGCCCCCCCAACTGCACAATGATCCCCAGCAACTCCCCGCGCTGGCGCTCGACTTCAACGATGTCCAGCACCCGTTCCACCGTCAGCGGCTCGAAATACAAGCGATCTGCGGTGTCATAGTCGGTGGAGACCGTCTCCGGATTGCAGTTGACCATGATGGTTTCGATGCCGGCGGCCTGAAGCCCCAGCACCGCATGCACGCAGCAATAGTCGAACTCGATCCCCTGGCCGATGCGGTTGGGACCACCGCCCAGGATGATGACCTTGCGCCGGTCGGACGGATCGGCTTCGCAGGCCGTCAGCGGCCCGGCCAGGGGCTCATGACCGGAATAGAGATAGGCGGTGACGCTGGCGAACTCCGCCGCACAGGTATCGATGCGGCGGTAGGCGGGCAGGATGCCCAGGTCATGACGCAGCGCGCGGACCGTGTGCTCGGTCTTGCCGGTCAAGGTTGCCAGACGGGCATCGCTGAAGCCCAGGGACTTCAGGAACCTCAGCCCATCGGCATCGGCCGGCAGGCCCTTGGCGCGAACCTCGCCCTCAATCGCCACCAGGCGCGCAATCTGCCCCAGGAACCAGGGGTCGATGTGGCAGGCGGCGTGGACGGCATCCGGGTCCGCCCCCCGTCGCAGAGCCTCAGCCACCCGCAACAGCCGATCGTCGCTGGGGCGCTCAAGATCAGCCACATAGGCGGCCAGATCTTCCTCTCCGCCCGATTGCTCGTCCAGGCCGGTCAGGCCGGTTTCCAGCCCGCACAGGGCCTTCTGCAGGCTTTCCGCGAAGTTGCGGCCAAGGGCCATGACCTCCCCCACGGACTTCATGCTGGTGGTCAGGCGGGTGTCGGTGCCAGGGAACTTCTCAAAGCTGAAGCGGGGAATTTTGGTGACGATGTAGTCGATCGTCGGCTCGAAACTGGCCGGCGTCACCTGGGTGATGTCGTTCTTCAACTCGTCCAGGGTGTAGCCCACGGCCAGCAGGGCCGCGATCTTGGCAATGGGGAACCCGGTGGCCTTGGAGGCCAGGGCTGAGGAGCGGCTGACCCGCGGGTTCATCTCGATCACCACCAGATGGCCATCGGCGGGATTGACCGCGAACTGAACATTGGAGCCGCCGGTCTCCACCCCCACCCGGCGCAGGACCGCCAGGCTGGCGTCCCGCATGACCTGATACTCCTTGTCCGTCAGGGTCAGGGCCGGGGCGATGGTGATGCTGTCGCCGGTATGAACCCCCATCGGGTCCACATTCTCGATGGAGCAGATGATGATGGCGTTGTCGGCGCGGTCGCGCACCACCTCCATCTCAAACTCTTTCCAGCCCAGCAGCGACTGCTCCACCAGTACTTCCCCCACGGGGCTGACGCGCAGGCCGCGGGCGACGATGGCCTCAAACTCCTCCCGCGTGTTGGCGATGCCTCCCCCGCTGCCGCCCAGCGTGAAACTGGGGCGGATGATGGCCGGCAAGCCCGTGATGTCCAGCGCGGCAATGGCTTCCTCCAGGCTGCCGCAGAGGGCGCTGGCAGGGCTGTTGAGCCCGATGTCGTCCATCGCCTCACGGAACAGCTTGCGGTCCTCCGCGGTCTCGATGGCCTGCTGGTTGGCGCCGATCAATTCCACCCCCAACCGCTCCAGCGTGCCGTCCCGGGCCAACGCCAGTGCCGTATTCAGGGCAGTCTGGCCGCCCATGGTGGGCAACAGCGCATCCGGACGCTCGGCTTCCAGAACCTTGGTCACCACCTCCGGCGTAATCGGCTCGATATAGGTGGCATCGGCCAATTCCGGATCGGTCATGATGGTGGCCGGGTTGGAATTCACCAGGACCACGCGATAGCCCTCGGCCTTCAGGGCCTTGATGGCCTGGGTTCCGGAATAGTCAAACTCGCAGGCCTGACCGATGACGATAGGGCCGGCGCCGATCAGGGCGATGGTATGGATATCGGTGCGCTTGGGCATCGGACGGGCTCGACTGGGCGAGAGAGAACAGGGAAGGGGAGGTAGGGCGGGCTAACGGTGGCCGCGTCAGCCGCGGTTGGCGCGGGCGCGGTCCACCATGTCCGCAAAGCGTCGGAAATGCGCCAGCGTATCATGGGGGCCGGGGCTGGCTTCCGGGTGATACTGCACGCTGAACACCGGGCGGCCGGTGACCGCCAAGCCTTCATTGGAACCATCGAAGAGCGAAACTTCGGTGGCCACGACGCCTGATGGCAGGCTGTCCGTCACCACCTCGAACCCATGATTCTGGCTGGTGACATGCACCTTGCCCGTGGAGAGGTCCTGGACCGGCTGGTTCGCGCCCCGGTGACCCCGTGCCATCTTGCGGGTCTCTGCGCCCAAGGCCTCAGCCAGCAACTGATGGCCGATGCAGATCCCGAAGACTGGCAGGTCCTGGTGCTCCAACAACCGGCGCAGCACCGGGACCGCATAGGTGGCGGTGGCCGCAGGGTCGCCCGGCCCATTGGACAGGAACAGGCCGTCGGGCTTCTGCGCCAGTATCTCTTCGGCCGTGCTGGTGGCGGGCATGACCGTGACGCGACAGCCGACCTCTGCCAAGCAGCGCAGGATGGTGAGCTTGGCGCCATAGTCCAGGGCCACCACATGCCGCTGCGGGGTAGTTTGGGTGCCATAGCCCGCGCCCAGGGTCCACCGGGTCTGGCGCCAGGGGCTTGGACCGCTACGGCTGACCTCTGCGGCCAGTTCCCGACCAGCCATGCCTGGCAGGGCCGCCACTTCGGCCGCGTGCTTGCGCACAGAGGCCTCGTCCAGGGTCTCGCCGGCCGCCAGGCTGATGAGGCGGGCCATCTGGGCGCCGCTGTCCCGGAGGTGACGGACCAGGGTGCGGGTATCAACGCCATGAATGGCCGGCACCTTGTGGCGGCTGAGCCAATCATCCAGGCTTTCGGTTGCCCGGAAATTGGACGGCACAGGCGACAGGTGGCGGGCGACCAGGCCCGTAGCCACCGGCGCCTCGGTCTCAAGATCTTCCTCGTTGCAGCCCACAACCCCCAGTTCCGGCTGGGTGAAAGTAACAATTTGGGCCGCGAAGGACGGATCGGTCATGGTTTCCTGATAGCCGGTCATGCCAGTGGTGAAGCACAGCTCCCCATCACAGGCGGCGGCGGCACCGGCACCATGGCCATGCAGGACGGTGCCATCGGCGAGGATCAGGACGGCCCGCCGCGCAACGGGCGGGTCGGGGGGCAAAGACATCGGGGACGCCTTCATGGGTGGGGTGAGGAAGGGAGCGCGGCAGAACACCAGAGACCGCAGACGGTCATGGGCATCAGCCAAACCTCGCCTGTCTAGAGGGCACAAGGTCCCTGAGGCAAGCTGCAGGTGCGAGATAGAGCCGCTTCGACGTCGGTTGAACCACCGATTGGCGTCCGCGGTGCGCCACTAAGGGTTGTTCAGACGTCAGCGCGTTTCCGCGGTTTCGGAGGGGGAGCGGGCCGGCGGAGACTCTTTGACCGCGCAAAGTGCTCTAAATAACGGTTGGTCTTAATCGCACGACCCGCTCAGGTGCGACCCGCGCGCCGCCGTCAGGAAAGCCCTAGCACCTGCCGATACACGGCCAGCGTGGCGGCCTGAAGGTGGGGCACAGTGAACATGGAGAGGATGCGCCGACGACCGTGGGCGCCCATGGTGGCCCGTTGCTCCGCGGGCGCCGCCAGTGCCTGGGAAAGCCCCTGGATGAGAGCGTCCAGGCTGTCCGGCGTCACCAACCATCCGTTCTGACCTGGGCTGACGATCTCCTGCGCGCCTCCGTGGTCTGGCGCCACCACGGGTACCCCCATGGCCAGGGCCTCGGCCACCACCCGTCCAAAGCCTTCTGGATCGCGGGAGCAACTCACCGCCACCGTGCTCAGGGCGAACGCGGCCGGCAAGTCGCTGCAATGCCCCACGCGGAAAATCCGGTCCCTGACCCCCAGACTGTCCGCCAGGGCATCCAGTTCCTGGGCGTAGGCGTCGCCGTCCTTGGCAGATCCGGCCAGCACCCCCACCACATCAGGGGGCAATTGGGTCAAGGCCTGCACCAGCAGATCCTGGCCCTTCCATCGGGTGATGCGTCCGGGCAGCAGGATGATCCGGCAGCCCCCCGGCACACCCCAGGCGGCGCTCAGCGCCTGGGTCCGATCCGCAGTCACGGCGGCAGGATCGAACCGGTTCACATCCACCGGCCGCGGGATGGTGACTATCAGCGGCCGTGCTGCGGGGTACTCCCGCGCGATGTGCGCGGCCGTGTAGGCGCTGTTGGCGATGATCTGCACGCCCTTGGCCATCACGCCATTGTACCACCGCTTCAGGGGGCCCTTTGCATTGTAGGGCGAGTGGAAGGTGGTCACCAGCGGCACCCGGGTCCGCCGGCTGGCCCACAGGGCTGACCAGGCCGGCGCGCGGGAGCGGGCATGAACCAGATCCACCCCCTCCCGCCGGATCAGCGCTTCCAATCGGGAGGCATTGGCCAGCAGGCGCCAGGGGGCCTTGGTCTTAAGGGGCAGGGTGACCGGCTCTCCCCCCACTGCGGCCACCGCGTCCGCCATTGGGCCGCCGCTGCTGGCCACCAGTGCCCGACCACCAGCCTGCACAATGGCGTCGGCCATCTCCACGCAGGTTTGCTCAGCCCCGCCGTTGACCAGGGCGGGGATGACCTGCAGGACCGTGACGCCGGTGAGCGCTGGCAGCTGCGGCAGTTGGTTACAGGTGTGATCAGTCATTTGCAGATGAAAACGATTTGCAATTGCTGCCCGTCGCTGGCAGGGTCCAGGGCATTACACGGCCGATGTTGGAGAGCCCTGACCCATGTACATCTGCAATTGCAATGGCCTTCGCTGCCGTGACGTGAACGAGGCGCTGGACCGTGGCGCCCGAACCCCGGATCAGGTCCACGCCCATCATGGCTGTCGGGAACGCTGCGGTCGGTGCCGGGTGGAGATCGTTGACAGGCTGCGGCAGCACGATATGTCTGCGGCTACCGTCCCGGCCTGAGACACCCCACCTCTGGCCCAGCCCATAGTTTTGAGAGATGCGCACCATGAAGGGTGACAAAGACGTCCTGGAGGCCCTCAACGAGGTCCTGACCAACGAATTGACCGCCATCAACCAGTATTTCTTGCACGCGCGGATCTATCGGAACTGGGGCCTGCACAAGTTGGCAGCCTTTGAGTACGAAGAATCCATCGGGGAAATGACCCACGCGGATTGGCTCATCGAGCGTATCTTGATGCTGGACGGTCTGCCCAACCTGCAGGATTTGCATAAGCTGGGCATTGGCGAGACGGTTCAGGAGAGCATGAAGTCGGACCTGAAGCTGGAACTGGCCAACCAAGTCAGCCTGAAGAAGGGCATCGCCATTTGTGAGGAGAAGCGGGACTATATCAGCCGCGATATCCTGACGAAGATCCTGGACGATACCGAGGAACACATCGACCATCTGGAAACCGACCTGGATCTGATGGAGAAGGTGGGCATGCAGAATTATCTGCAGTCGCAAATCGGAGACGCCCCCAGCAGCGATGACTGATCCTGATCAGCCAGAGGGTCCCCGGCAGCGTCAGTCCTTACGCCTTTGGCTGATGGCGCTGGCGGGGATCGCGTTCCTCTCCATCCTGTTCTTCCTGCCGCGCTCCAGTGGGTTCAACCCGCCGGCCTGGAAAGCGTGGTCCGGGCAACCAGACGATTGCAGCCGGTGGGAGATGGTGGGCGGCACCGTTGGTGTCCTGGGGATGTTCGCCCGAAACAGGGACGCTGTGATCGGCCTTTATGGGGATCCGGATCGACAGCAGGCAGCCACTGGCGGCAGTTGTTTGGGCTATGGTTTGGGGCAGTGCGGCCCAGTGGCGGGCGCAGACTACGAACTGCGCATCTGCTTCCACGAGGATGGGCGCGTGCGGGATGGATTTGTCACTCAGGTGGACGCTGAGCCGATCGACCGGCCGTAAACATTATAGCGAACGCTGGCCACGCCCACTGATCCTCGCCCTGGCCGTCGCAGTTGGGAGTGAGGCGCGATTTGATCGTCCATGGTAGCGATCGTCAGCTTCGCCCTTGAGAGGGCGATTCGTACTTCATTCCGCCGGCTGCTTGAGGGCTGTTTGCTTTCCTCGAACACGGGAGTCGACCCCAGCGGCTTCAAATCCGACCCACGTCCCCAACACGGGATCGTAGAGCTTACACAGGCGTGTGGCGCGTCGATAGTTCTGCCAAGTCAGGGGGCGATGAATGAGCCCCTTTGGCAGGTAGGCCTCCAATGCTTGCCGCGCGGCGCGCAGGCGGTAGCAGGGGATTTTGACGTTGAGGTGGTGGGGGACATGCTCCATCACGTCATGCAGCGCCCGATCCAGCCCAAGGGGAAAACGCACGCATGTGGTCCCCTCCAGGCTGACGCCAAAGTTCTCCCAAGGCGACCCGACCTCGTTGCGATACCACTCAATGTCGGGATCGTTGTGCTGCAAATAGGCGATCAGCCCCGATGTGGACAACCACAGCATCACCGGCAACGCCCCTGTTAACAGCAAGGTCGACGTGACAGCACCGTGGCTGGCCAGCGCCAAGCCCACCAGAACCACCACAAGCGCTGCGATATAGCCAAGCTGGATCAGCGCATCCCGCACCAGCGCAGGCAAGCGCCGCCATGGGCGCCAGGACAGGCCCACCAAGGGTTTCAGGGTCATTTGAACAAAGCCCAGGGCCATGAACACGCCCTGCCCAAAAGGCCGCCTGGCCGTCCGCTCGACCCATCGCTTGAAGGGGCTCGCCTTGCGGTATTGCTCCGGTGTCATGGGACTCAGCGAGGGGTCCAGGCTGAGCACATTGGCAAAGCTGTGGTGGGCGTTGTGGCCCATGGTCCAACTGGCCATGGGCACAAACCCTGGCAGAAAAGCCACCAATCCAATCAGCCGGTTGGCCCGATCTGAACTGGTGAAGGCTCCATGATCGGCATCGTGAGCAATCACATAGAGCCGACCGATGAACAGCGCGATCACCGGCGCCAGTGCCAGCTTCATCCAAGCGGCTTCAGCGGCCGCGGACAGGAAGCTGAGCGCCAAGAACGCCGAAAGATCGCTCACAATCATGCCAGCGGCCAGCCGGTCATCCGGCCGCGCATACTGGCGCATAAGCGCCAGGACAGCTCGCTTTGACGGGTCCCCTTGGGCGCTGGTCTGTGTGATGGTCGGGCTATCCAAGGCCGCTGCGATCCCTTGCAGGGTGCCGGACTGGGCACCCATTGCTGAAACTGAAGGCACGTGCGGTGTTACGCCAACAGTCGTGACGTGGATCAGATCAGAGCCCTGACAAGAGGCTGCCCGCCATCAGCTGTGATGCGATGGCGACAGACGATGGCAGGGAGGTCCCGCGGGATCACGCAGCCGGAACGAGGCCTCTTCGCCACTGGCGACGTTGGGGACATGTGGCGGGGGGAGGGCAGGGCCCTTACCCCATAAACGGGTCCGTCACCAGAATGGTGTCCTCCCGCTCCGGACTGGTGGAGAGCAGCGCCACCGGCGTCTCGATCAGTTCTTCCAGTCGCCGGACATATTTGATTGCGGTGGCAGGGAGGTCAGCCCAGCTACGCGCCCCCTGGGTGCTGTCTTCCCATCCCTCCAAGGTCTCGTAGACCGGCTCCACCGCCGCCTGACTGCTGACCGCTGACGGGAAATGCTGGAGGTACTGGCCGCCCAACCGGTAGCCCACGCAGACCTTCAACGCGGTAATGCCGTCCAGGACATCCAGCTTGGTCAGGGCGATGCCCTTGATGCCACTGATTTTGATGGCTTGGCGCACCATGACAGCATCAAACCAGCCACAGCGCCGCTGACGCCCCGTGACGGTGCCAAACTCACGCCCCCGCTCGCCCAGTCGCTGACCAATCTCATCATGCAGTTCGGTGGGGAAGGGGCCGGAGCCAACCCGAGTGGTGTAAGCCTTGGTGATCCCGAGTATGTAATCCATGGCACCGGGGCCCACGCCGCTGCCGGTGGCGGCTTGGGCTGCAACCGTGTTGGAACTAGTGACAAAGGGATAGGTCCCATGGTCGATGTCCAGCATCGCCCCCTGCGCGCCCTCAAACAGGATGCGTCGGCCCTGGCGCCGCAGGTCATCCAGCCGCAGCCAACTGACCCCGGCAAAGGGCAGGATTTTAGGCGCGATCTCCGTCAACCGATCCATCACGGCTTCATAGGCAATCTCGTCCACGCCGAAGGCACGCAGGCGCGCGTTGTGGTATTCCACCTGCCAGCGCACTTTGTCCTCCAGCACGCTGGTGTCAGCCAGATCGCAGACCCGCACCCCGCGGCGGGCCACCTTGTCCTCATAGGCGGGACCGATACCCCGCCCCGTGGTGCCAATGGCTTTGCTGCCTTTGGCAGCCTCACGAGCCTTATCACTGGCCCCATGCAGCGGCAGGATCAGGTGGGCGTTATCGGCGATCAGCAGGTTATCCGGCGTGATCCGCACGCCCTGATGGCGCACACGATCGATCTCTTCCAGCAGCGCCCACGGGTCGATGACCACACCATTGCCGATGATCGACAGCTTTTCCGAGACGATGCCGGAGGGCAGCAGGCTGAGCTTATAGGTGGTGCCGGCGACATTCAGGGTATGGCCGGCATTGTGACCGCCTTGAAAGCGCACAACGGCGTCGGCCCGGCTCGAGAGCCAGTCAACAATCTTGCCTTTGCCTTCGTCGCCCCATTGGGAGCCCACCACGACAACGTTGCCCATCGGCAAACCTTTCCCGGTCTTGTGTCCGCATCGCCCGAAGGCCTCTTCAGCGTCGGCGGGATCGCCAACGGCCGTCCAAGATGCGCCCCTCTCAGGCTCCGGAGAACCGGGCGCACCGCCGGCGGTCATAGACCAGGGGTAGGGTCTGGGGGAACAGGAATCATCTCCCCGCATCCTGTCGGTGATCGCGGACTTAGACTGTAGGACCCCAAAGCGGCAAATCGGCGGGGGGGCATCTATCCGAGCGGCCACCAAGGCGCGACAGCGGGGCACCAATTCCAGGCTCGGTGTCGCCGGCCGTATAAGGTCAAGGGGAGGACCGGCTGAAGGTCGGCCATCGAGGGAAACCGGCCAGTAACCAAGCCGCTCAACGGCCCATGGCGCTACTGCTTAACGGGCTGAAATCGTTGGCGCGCTCGAGAGGATTCGAACCCCTAACCTTCTGATCCGTAGTCAGGTACACCCGGTTTCCACCGATTGACAGGCTTTGACATAGGCCGGCAAAAGC
>CAZCBM010000096.1:0-11113 GCA_964496805.1 uncultured Rhodospirillales bacterium
TGTCTTCCTGACCTCCTATGAGGATCCGGAAACGCCGCCGAATGTGCGTCTGCATGGCGGGGATGAACCGCGTTTCATTACGGATTTTCCCAATCCGCACCCGCAACTCAACGCCATTTCACGCGAGCTGATCACCTATGAACGCGCCGATGGCGTGCCGCTGTGGGCGTTCACCGGCATGCTGGAGACTGCGGCCCTGTTGCAGCAGCCCTCCCCCGCCGTGGAAGGGCGCCTGTTGGCTGTTGGGCTCGCTTCAGGGGAGTTGAGCGGGCTGCGGGTGGAGAATGGCCGATTGATCTGGTCCGAGGCCATGACTGGCTTCCGCAGCGGCGCGGGTGGTTTGGCCTCCCTGCCGGGCATCGCCGCCCGGCCGGTCATCGACGGCAACCAGGTGATTGCCGTGGGCAACGACAATCGCCTGTCGGTGCTCACCGCCGCCACTGGGCGTCGGTTCTGGCAGCAACGGATCGGCAGCATCCAGACCCCGGCGGTGACGCCGGGCGGGATCTTTGTCGTGGACCGTGAGAACCGGGTCATTGGCGTGGCGCGGGAGGATGGTGACGTGGCCTGGATCACCCAGTTGCGTCAGTTCGAGGATGAGGAGGACCGAGAAGATCCCATCCGCTGGTTCGGTCCGCTGCTGGCGGGCGATGGCCTGCTGGTGCTGTCCAGTATCGGCGAGTTGGTGCGCCTGGATCCGGCGACGGGGGAAATCCGCAGCACCCAGGCCCTGGACCTGCGGCCCGCCATCCGTCCCATTGTCGCCGGCGCCACCCTTTATGTAGTGAGCGACTCCGGCGCCTTGAGTGCATGGCGATGAGCCAGCGATCCGGCGATGATGACGGTGCCGCCTCAGGGAACCCGATGCTGAGTCCTCCGCGACGCCCTTTCACCGTGGCCATCGTTGGCCGCCCCAATGTGGGCAAGTCCACGCTGTTCAACCGGCTGGCCGGCAAGCGCTTGGCCATCGTGGATGATACGCCTGGCGTCACCCGCGATTGGAAAGCCGCCCCGGCGGAGTTGGCCGGGATGGGCTTCACCATCCTGGATACCGCTGGGTTGGAAGACGCCGACGCCACCAGCCTGCAAGGGCGGATGCGGGAGGCCACGGAGCGGGCCTTGGATTTGGCCGATCTGGCCCTGTTCCTGGTGGACGCCCGTCAGGGCCTGACCCCCATGGACCACCATTTTGCCGAGTTGCTGCGCCGGCGGGAGGCCCCGCCCCTGGTGGTGGTGGCCAACAAGGCGGAGAGCCATACCGCGGCCCTGGATGCCCTGGAGGCCTGGGAATTGGGCTTTGGGGAGCCGGTCATCCTCTCCGCCGAACATGGCGAAGGACTGGCCGACCTGTCAGATGCCATTGGGCCCTTCTATGACGCCTGGACCGAAGCTCAGCAAGCCGAGCCAGACGCGGCCGTGCCCTTGCAGGAGGGAGAGGACAGGGAGGAGGAGGCCCATGACCCCACCCGCCCGATCCAGTTGGCCATCGTCGGCCGGCCCAACGCCGGCAAGTCCACCTTGATGAATGCCCTACTAGGGGAACATCGCAGCCTTGTGGGGCCGGAAGCCGGCGTCACCCGGGACAGCATCAGTGCAGACTGGACCTGGAACGGCCAGGCCTTTCGCCTGGTGGACACCGCCGGCATGCGTCGCAAATCCCGGATCGAGCCCGGCAGCCTGGAGCAGATGAGCGTCACCGCCACCCTGCGGGTGATCCGCTTGGCGCAGGCGGTGATCCTGATGCTGGATGGGGAACGCGGGCTGGACAAGCAGGACCTGACCATCGCCCGCCACATCATCGAAGAAGGGCGCATCCTGGTCATTGCTTATAACAAGTGGGACCTGGTGCGGGACAAGGCAGGCGCCATGCGGGAGTTGACCGACAGGCTGGAGATTAGCCTGCCGCAGATCAGGGGCGTGCCCATCACGACAATCTCTGCCGTGACCGGCCAGCGCCTGGACCGGCTGCTGCAATCGGTCATGGACTGCTATGGTGTGTGGACCCGACGTATCTCCACCGGCAAGCTGAACCAATGGCTGGCCGACTTGGTGGCGGCGCATCCGCCGCCGATGGTGCGCGGACGCGCCAATCGCCTGCGTTATATCTCCCAGATCAACACCCGCCCGCCGACCTTCGCGGTCTGGTGTGGGCATCCCAAGGAATTGCCCGCCAGCTATGTACGCTATCTGGCCAACGGCTTGCGGGATGATTTCGGCTTCACCGGTGTGCCGCTGCGTATCCTCACCCGTGGCAGCACCAACCCCTATGCCCCGGAGGGCCGCTGATGGCCGATCCTGTCCAGCCCCCACCTGACGCCGCGCCCCCCGCCCGGCAGCGGCCCAAGAGCGGTGGTTTTCAGGATGTCCTGATCACCGTGCTGATCCCGGCGATCATCATGACCACCCTGGCCAAGGAGGATCGATTGGGTCCGACCTGGGCGCTGGTGCTGGCACTGGCGTTTCCGGTGGTCCATGGGGTGCGGGGTGTTCTGCGTGACGGCAAGCTGGACTGGCTGCCCATCCTGGGGGTGGTGAGCGTGCTGCTGACCGGCGGGCTGGCCTTGCTGGAGGTCCCCAAGGAATACATCGTCATCAAGGAAACCGGTGTGCCGCTGGTCATCGGTCTGGTCCTGTTGGGCTTCCAACTGGCGGGCAAGCCGGTGGTTCGGTGGGTTCTGAGCCAAGTGATGGACATGGAGCGGGTGGCGGCCGACTATGCCGCCAAGGGCAAGGAAGACGCCTTCCGACGGGACGTGATGGTGTTCGACTATGGCTATCTGCTGAGCTTTTTCGTCTCTGCGGTGCTGAACTACATCCTGGCAGTGGTGATCCTGGAGAGTGAGCCGGGGACGCCGGCCTTCACCGAAGAACTGGGCTATATGACCGCGCTCAGCTTTCCCGTGATCAGCGTGCCCTTGATGCTGATCACTTTGGGCTTGCTGGTCTTTCTCTGGTGGCGGATTTCCCGGGTCACCGGCAACTCGGTGGAGGATTATCTGTTGCTGGCACAGGCTGCGCCTAAAACAGGCGCTCCCGAGAAACAGGCCCATGAGCGCCCGGAGTGACGGGCCGCCGGTGGCGGTGCATCCCCCCGTGGCCTTCGTTTTTGCGGTGGCCTTGGGGTGGGGTTTGGATTGGCTGCTGGTGCAGGCGGGCCTAAGGGCCGATGACCTCGCGCCGCCGGCCCTGGTGGTTTGGGGCGGACGCCTGCTGGTGCTGGCCGGGCTGGCGATCGCCGGATGGGCCGCTTGGCTCATGTGGCGCGCCCGCACCGCCGTGCCCACCTTTGGCGCCACGACAACACTGATCACCCATGGTCCCTTCCGCCACAGTCGCAACCCGATCTATGTGTGTTTGGTGGCGATCCTGGCGGGGATTGCGCTCAGTGGGCTCAGCCCCGGCACAGCGCTGATGGTGCCGATCTTTGCGCTGAGCCTCCACTATGGGGTGGTGCTGCCGGAGGAGGGGTATCTGCGCGCGCTGTTTCCCCAGGACTATCAGCGCTTCTGCGAGTCCCGGCCGCGCTGGCTGGGGTGGCGTTGACCCCTTTGCCAGGCGAAGGACGCATGCCAGGGGCACCGACTTGGCCGTGGGGCTGAGATGAACAACGGAGATGGCTTGCCCCGTTCCCGGCGGTGCCATAGGGTGCGCCGCGGCCCGCCCTGGCGCGGCAACCCTCCCCTGCAACAGCACCGTCAAGGCGCTCGCCCCTGATCGAGGTTGACCCATGAAGCTCTTCGGTTCCCCCGTGGCTCAGGCCGCTCTTCGTGTCCAACTGGCCGCTGCCATCAAGGGCTTGCCCCTGGACATTGTGGAGGTGGACGTGGTCTCCGGCGAGCATCTGGGGGCGGTTTACTCCGCATTGAACCCGATGAACACCTTGCCGGCGCTGATGGACGGGCCGGAGGTGATGGGCCAGTCCACGGCCATTTTGGAATATCTGGAAGAGAAGTATCCGGAACCGGCCCTGCTGCCCAGCGATCCGGTCCAGCGTGCCCATTGCCGGGGGCTGACCCACTTCATCTGCTCTGACATTACGCCCCTGGGGACGCTTCGGGTTGTCAAGCACTTGGCCAGCGCCCACGAGTTCGATGCCGAGAAGCAGCGCGCCTTCCGCCAGCACTGGTATGGCGAGGGGTTTGCCCGGGTCGAGACCATCATTGAAGAGGTCCGCCCGGAGGGGGCGCCGTTCATCTTTGGCGACAAGCCCACCATGGCCGAGTGTGCCCTGGCGGGGGCGCTGTTCGCCGCCCGTCGCTTCGGCCTGGATATCGATGCCTTCACCGTGCTGCAGGAAATCGAAGACCGGCTGTATACGGACTGCGGCCTGGTCCATTTGCGCGCGCCGGTGGCCTGATCAGCGGCACGCCGTCAGGCTCCTGCGCGAGCCAGCAACCGGGCTGATCCGGTGGGACCGTTCGTTGGGTTGAGAGCGCGGGACCCCGAAGGAAAACCGCGCCGGAGGGGAGCAGCCGAGCGACCACCGGTGCCCTCCAGCAAGGGCACCTATGCGCCCAATGGGTGTCCGCTGCTGTCGGAGCGGGATGGGCCAAGCTGATCGACACATGATCCCGGGCGGCGGGGTGGTGCATCAAAAACCCGCCTGCGCCTCAGACTCGCCCCATAGCGATGCGAGAATTCCAGGGTCCTTGATCCATAGGAGCCTTCCCCATGCGCGTGTTCGCTGTTGCACCCCTAATCTTTTTCGCCCTCTGCCTGCCGGCTCGTGCCGAGAGCCTGTTCGAGGCCGGCGGTTGCTTTGCCCGCACCTACAGCGAGGCTCATCTTGCGAGCCATCCGAATCAGCAGGTGGCGCAGTTGATCTTGCGTTTTAGCCAGGATGACTGGGAGGTCCGGGAGGGCCAGACCGAAACCTTGGACCTGGTGGCGGGCATCGTGCATTTCCGCGATGAACCCCAGACGCCCTATGCCCTGTTGCCTGGGCCCTGCATGCCTGATGAGGATGGGAACCCCACGTGCGGGGTGGAGTGCGATGGGGGCTGGATGGTCCTGAAGCGGTCCACCCGCACGCCCGGGTCGGTGCTGCTGGAAACCAGCTACATCCGGACGGGGCGCGCCTATCTGGATCACGAGCCGGCAAAGTACGAGGATGACCGGCTGATGGGCAAGGCCCGCAGCTTGGCGGACCAAGGGGAGCCGGGCGGATCGCACACCGTCTTTCGCCTGGACCCAGTGCAGTGTCCCGCACCGGAGGCCTGGGAGGCCAGGCTCCAACGCATTACAGGCGGCGGCTGCTGACCCCCTTCCTGGCGTAACGCGCCTGAGCGTAGGGCCCCGAAAGGACAGCGCCCCGGGGGGGGGCCTCATCCAAGCAACCATGAGAACAGGTCGGCCAGGGCGCCGGTCCCAGAGGGGTGCCCCTGCGGTGGGCGGGTTAGAATACTCTTCGCACCTGCACAATTACGCAAGATTCTTAGCCTGAGCTGTTGACTTCGCGGGCCGCACTGGGAAGGTTGGGGTGCGACCGGATGGACCACGGGGCATCCCGCCCCGTGCCAGGGCCGTTTTTCGCATCAGATGACGCATCTCCAGCCCTCTTCCCCTGCCGGCCACCCATCGGCTCCTTGCGGTCGCAGGGGATCGGAGAAGGGGAGCGCCAGAGGCACGCTGATCCGAAATGCCCTAGCCCCAGCCGGTTTCAAAGGCTTCAAAAGCGAAACAACAGTCTCGGGAGTACATAACGGATGAAGCGCATCCTTTCCGGCCTTGCCGCCGTCGCCGCTGCTGCCACCCTCGGTGCGATCAGCAGCCCGGCCATGGCCCAGAACCAGTTCTTCAGCATCGGCACGGGCGGCGTCACCGGCGTCTACTACCCCACCGGTGGTGCCATCTGCCGTCTGGTCAACCGCGACCGTCGTGACCACGGTCTGCGCTGCGCGGTGGAGAGCACCGGCGGCAGTGTCTACAACATCAACACCATCAAGGCCGGTGAGCTGGAGTTCGGCGTTGCCCAGTCCGACTGGCAGTTCCACGCCTACAACGGCACCTCCAAGTTCGAAGACAACCCGTTCCCCGAGGTTCGGGCGGTGATGAGCATCCACCCGGAGCCGTTCACCCTGGTGGTGCGTGCAGACAGCGGGATCGAGAAGTTCGAGGACATCGTGGGCCGCAAGGTCAATGTCGGTAACCCGGGCAGCGGCCAGCGCGCCACCATGGAAGTGGTCATGGAAGCCTTTGGCATCTCCATGGATGATCTGGCACTGGCCGCCGAGTTCAAGGGCAGCGAAATGGCCCAGCAGCTCTGCGACGGCAACATCGACGCCATGATCTACACCATCGGCCACCCGGCGGCTGCCATCAAGGAGGCCACCACCACCTGTGATGCCGTCCTGGTGAGCGTGGTTGGTGAGCCGATCGACACCCTGGTGGCTGAAAACCCCTACTACCGGAAGGCCACCATCCCCGGCGGCATGTATGCCGGGACGGACACCGACACCCAGACCTTCGGCGTCGGCGCCACGCTGGTGACCAGCGCCAGTGTGCCGGAAGAGATGGTCTATGTCGTTGCCAAGGCGGTGATGGCCAACATCGATGACTTCCGCAACCTGCACCCGGCCTTTGCTGAGCTGGACCCGGCCACCATGGCCACGGACAGCCTGAGCGCTCCGCTGCACCCGGGTGCCGAGCGGGCCTACAAGGAACTGGGTCTGATCGACTGATCCGGGCCTGAGCCTGATCGACACGCAAGACCCGGAGCCGGGGCAAGTCACCACTTGTCCCGGCTTCTTGCCTTCAAGCCCCTTTCCGCCCGCTGTGCCCCCTGCATGCAGGGCCTCTCTTCCGGGCACCAGCGCGCCGCCGGAAGGCCGACAGGATAACACTGATGAGCACCAACACCCCTGACTTTACCAAGCCGACAGGGACCTCGGCGGAGACCTCAGCCGAGGATTTTGTCGCTCAGGCGGATACCGGCGCGCGGGTGCCGGCGGGGTGGCAGAATCAGTTGATCCTGGGCCTGTGCATCGTCTGGTCCCTCTTTCAGCTCTACATCTCAAGTTCGCTGCCCACGTGGCTGGCGGTGCAAACCGGGTTCAATGGTTTTTCCAACCTGGTGGGCAATGCCCGTTTCATCCACTTGGCCTTCGCCCTGGTGTTGGCCACCTTCGCTTTCCCGCTCTATAAGCGCGCCCCCCGCCGCCACATCCCCGCCTATGATTGGGTGCTGGCAGCGCTTGCTGCGGGGTCCTGCCTCTATCTGGTGGCGTTTCAGAACGCCATTGCAGACAGGCCTGGTCTCTGGACCACCGCGGATGTGGTGGTCAGCGCGGTGGGCCTGGTGAGTTTGCTGATCGCCGTTTACCGGTCCCTGGGGTTGCCGCTGCTGATCATTGCCAGCTTGTTCCTGTGTCTGGCGCTGTTCGGCGGGGAGAGTGAGTGGATCCGCAACATCACCAATTTCGGCGGGGCCAGCTTCAGCAAGGCCATGGGCCATTACTGGATGCAGACCGAGGGGGTGTTTGGGGTCGCGCTGGGCGTCTCCACCACCATGATCTTCCTGTTCGTGCTGTTTGGTGCCCTGCTGGAAAAGGCCGGGGGTGGCAATTGGTTCATCAAGGTGGCCATCGCCATGCTGGGCGCGCTGCGCGGTGGCCCGGCCAAGGCGGCCGTGCTCAGTTCTGCGGCCACCGGCATGATCTCTGGTTCCTCTATCGCCAACACCGTTACCACCGGGACCTTCACCATCCCGCTGATGAAGCGCATCGGCTTCCCGGCGGAGAAGGCCGGTGCCGTCGAGGTGGCCAGTTCAACCAATGGCCAGCTGACTCCGCCGGTGATGGGGGCGGCCGCCTTCCTGATGGTGGAGTATGTCAATATCCCCTACATTGATGTGCTGCGCCACGCGTTGCTGCCGGCGTTGGTGAGCTACATCGCGCTGCTCTATATTGTGCATCTGGAAAGCCTCAAGATGGGCCTTCGGGGCATGGAGAAGGCGGGCCGGCGCATCCGTGTGCCCATGATCCTGCTGCTGTTCCTCACCGGCTTCCTGATCATGGCCATCCTGTCGGCCGCGATGATCGGGCTGCGGGAGGTGCTCTATCCGGCCTTGGAGGGCGATAGCGTCTTTGTCAGCCTGGCACTGCTGCTCGTGGCCTATGTGGCCCTGGTGTTCCTGGCCTCGCGCTATCCTGATGTGCCGGTGGATGACGCCGGGGACAAGCTGACGGAGGCCCCTCGCCTGACCCCCACCTTGATCGGGGGGCTCTATTTTGCCCTGCCGATCTTGGTGCTGGTGTGGAACCTGATGGTGCGTACGGAGACGCTGGAGCGCCTGTCACCGGCCCTGTCCGCCTTCTGGGCCACGCTGGCCATGATGATCGTGGCCGTCACCCATCGCCCGCTGAAGGCGCTGTTCCGGGGGAGCGTCTCCGTGCCCGCAGAGGTGCGGGCCGGGTGGTCCGAATTGGTGGACGGCTTCATCTCCGGTGCGCGCAACATGATCGGCATTGGGGTGGCCACGGGCGCTGCTGGCATTATTGTGGGCACCATCAGCTTGACCGGCGCCCATCAGATCATCGGGCAGGTGATTGAGACCATCGCCGGGGACAATCTGATGATCCTTTTGGTCCTGGTGGCCATCTTGAGCCTGATCCTGGGCATGGGTCTGCCCACCACGGCCAACTACATCGTCGTCTCCAGCCTGATGGCGCCAGTGATTGTCAGCGTTGGCGCCCAGGCCGGGCTGGTGGTGCCGCTGATCGCTGTGCACATGTTCGTGTTTTACTTTGGTATCCTGGCGGATGACACGCCACCGGTGGGCTTGGCGGCCTACGCGGCGGCGGCCATCAGTCGGGGCGATCCGATCAAGACCGGCATCGTCGGCTTCAGCTATGATATCCGCACCGCGTTGTTGCCGTTCCTCTTCATTTTCAACACCGATCTGCTGCTGATCGATGTGACCTGGTATCAGGCGGTATTGGTCTTCTGTGTGTCGGTGGTTGCCATGTTGTGCTTCGCTGCGGCCACCCAGGGGTATCTGGTGGCGAAGTCCCGTATCCACGAGACGGTCTTGCTGCTGCTGGTGGCCTTCATCCTGTTCCGCCCGGATTACTTCCTGGATCAGGTGTCGCCCCCGTTCCAGGAGGCTGAGGGGGTGGCGGCGCTGGACATGCTGGCCTCAGCGCCCGAGGGGCAGGCCGTGCAACTGCGCCTGGTGGGGGCAGACTTTGACACCTTCCAGCCCCGGGAGACCACGGTGCCGTCAGCGGTCGCGGCAGGGGAGGATGGGCTGGCCCGCTTGGCGGCGATGGGTCTGCCCGTGCGGGTGGAAGAGGACGCCCTGCGCCTGGAGGAAGCGCCCTTCGACAGCCCCTTCAACGAGTTGCTGACCACGGAATATGATATCTATGACCCTGACACGCCGGCGACGCTGATGACTGTGCGTATCCCCAATGAACGGATGCCGCAGGAGATATTCTTCATCCCGGGCCTGCTGCTTCTGGGCTTGGTGATCGCGCTTCAGTGGGGCCGCAAGACCCAGTCGCCGCTGTGACCCCTGTCCCCTCCACCGGAAGCCCTGTCATGTTCACCCGCATCCTGCTGCCCGTTGATATCAGTGATCCTGACCACGCGGCCCGATCGACGGCGGTGGCCGTCGGACTGGCGCAGCAACACGGCGCTGCCCTGGAGGTCATCTACGTTCTGCCCTCCATGGGCATGTCCATCGTGGGGGCGGCCTTCAACGAGGGGTTCGAGCGGGATGCCATGGCGGAAGCGAAGCGCCAGCTGGGCCAGTGGGTGGCAGACACGGTGCCGTCATCCATTCCTGCCCGTCACCATGTGGCCCACGGGTCCATCTATGATGAGGTGCTGCGGGCAGCCTCGGCCCTGGCCTGCGACCTCATCGTCATCGGCGCCCACCGCCCGGCGCTGCGGGACTATCTATTGGGGCCCAATGCGGCCCGCGTCGTCCGCCACGCCAACCAAAGCGTGATGGTGGTGCGGGATTGACGGATCGACCGGGCGCTGCTGTAGCTTTCTGGTGGTCGCTTGGATGATCCCCTCCGTGGCGTTGCCACTCTGGGGTCCTACGCTCTAAGGCGCCCTTAGGGGTTCCGCCCCGTCGGGTGTCCCAGCGGGATGGCTGATACCTTGGAATGGGTTACCCTTTAGGGGGTCGTCCTCCCTGGTGACACCAAGCCGCGATGCTGACCGTCCGTCTGTCATCGGCGCATCGCAGGCATTGATCGTTTCGGGCGCCTTTGCCCCCCCCTGTCCCTGCCGAAGGCTCACCCCTCATGTCCGCCTCCCCCGCCCTGCGCACCGTCAGTCCCCATGTCTTCGCCCGCAATTCCAAGGCCGCCATGCCCATCGCTGTGGGCGGGGAGGGGCCGTACCTGATCGACATGGATGGCAAGCGCTATCTGGATGCCTGCGGCGGCGCGGCGGTGAGTTGCCTCGGCCATCAACCCCGGCCAGTGATCGAGGCCATCAAGAGCCAGTTGGACCATCTGGCCTATGCGCACACAGCCTTCTTCCCCTCTGAACCCGCTGAGGCGCTGGCCGAGCGGCTGGCCCACCGGGCGCCGGGTGACCTGAACCGGGTCTACATCGTCTCCGGCGGATCGGAGGCCATGGAGGCGGCCCTGAAGCTGGCCCGTCAGTACCATCTGGAGAAAGGCGAGCCCCAGCGTCGCCACATCATCGCCCGCCGGCAGAGCTACCATGGCAACACCCTGGGGGCGCTGTCCGCCGGGGGTAATATGTGGCGGCGAGAGCCCTTTGAGCCGTTGATGGTGCCGGTGATGCATCATGTGGATCCCTGCCATCACTGGCGCTGGGGACAACCGGGGGAAAGCGAGGCCGCCTATGCGCACCGACTGGCGGACCAACTGGAGGCCAAGATCCAGGATCTGGGACCCGACACTGTCGCGGCCTTCATTGCGGAACCGGTGGTGGGGGCCACGATGGGCGCCGTGCCAGCCGTACCAGGCTACTTCAAGGCCATTCGGGAGGTCTGCGACCGCCATGGCGTTCTGCTGATCTTGGACGAGGTCATGTGCGGCAGTGGCCGCACCGGCACCTGGTTCGCCCACGAGCAGGAGCCCGGATCCCGCCCCGACATCGTGGCCATCGCCAAGGGCCTGGGCGGCGG
>CAZCBM010000096.1:11123-11687 GCA_964496805.1 uncultured Rhodospirillales bacterium
CCGCCATGTTGTGTACCGAAGCGGTTCATGATGCCATCCGGGATGGATCAGGCTTCTTCCAGCACGGCCATACCTACCTGGGCCATCCAGCGGC
The DNA here is from genome assembly GCA_964496805.1 of uncultured Rhodospirillales bacterium. Classification (GTDB taxonomy): domain Bacteria; phylum Pseudomonadota; class Alphaproteobacteria; order CAZCBM01; family CAZCBM01; genus CAZCBM01. Next base: position 11,218 of record CAZCBM010000096.1, read on the forward strand.
CTGCGCGGCGGCGCTGGCGGTCCTGGACGAGGTGGAGGGCCGTGACCTGCTGGGCAATGTCCAGCGCCAGTCAGCCTTGCTGATGGATCAGTTGCGGGCAGCCTTTGGTCAGCACCCCAAGGTGGGCGACATCCGCGGGCGCGGGTTCTTCATCGGGCTGGAACTGGTGGCGGACCGGGAGTCCAAGGCACCGCTGGACCCCGCCCTGGGCACCAACAAGGCCCTGAAGGCGGCCGCCATGGAGCGGGGCCTGATGATTTATCCGGGCGGCGGCACCATCGATGGCCGCCACGGGGATCATGTGCTGCTGGCTCCCCCCTACATCCTGAGCGATGCCCACCGTGGCGAGCTCATGGACAAGCTCACGGGCGCGATGACGGCCGTACTGGGCTAAAGCGTAGGCCCCGCGCCCCCCCCTGGCGTACCTTTGGCCGGCCACCCATTGGTACGATACTGGCGTGGGTGGCCGG
>CAZCBM010000097.1:0-11631 GCA_964496805.1 uncultured Rhodospirillales bacterium
CCGCAACGCTGGCGGCGGGCGTGTTGGCCTGGCGGGGGGCTTGGCGCTGATCCTTGGGGTCGGTGCAGGGGCTGGTCCTGCCCATGATCCTGATGTTTGGCGCCCAAGTGGCCTATGAGGGGGTGCGGGCCGGGCGCAAGCTGCACCTCACCGACATGGCCACCCACGAGAACCGTGCAGCCTGGACCGCCCTGTCCAATACCCTCATTGGGCTGGTGATTGCAGCCTTTGGCGGGATTGGGTTGCTGATTGATCCGGTGGGACCGGGTCCGGTTCTCCTGATCTTTGCCCTCATGAGCCTGTTGGGGGCCGGCGTCGCGCTCCGCTTGCAGGAGGTTCAGCGACAGGCCTCGTGACGGCGCCGTCGGGAGGGCGCCTTGATGAGGTCCTGGATGGCGCTCCGTAGCCAACGGTCGGCAGGTCCACGGACACCGTAGAGCGTAGGACCCCCAAGTGGCAGGGCCACGGAGGGGATCATCGGAGCGACCACCAGAACCCTACAGCAGCGACACCGATTCCAAATCGGTGCCCCCTGCTGTAGGGCGCACTGCAGAAGCTCACACCCAGTGGGGAAGTGGTCCCCTGCTGTGCGCTTTAAGGTGGTCGGTCGAATGATCCCCTGCCCCTTCAGGGGCCTCCGCTCCACGCGATCCGGCCCCGCTTTGCCCCGCCCTGAACCGTCCACACAGAACCGCGCCACACAGAACCGCGCCACACCGAAAAACCCCGCAGCCAGAGGGCCGCGGGGTTTTCCTGCTTCATGGTCTATGGTCCAGCCAACCAGCGGGCGCTGCCAGAAAACAGCGTCAACGGTCAAAAGGCTCCGTTGGTCCCGTGGCCGCCGCCTCAGGGGTAAGCGGCCAAACCGTCACGGGTCGCCCGCGCGATACCCGCTCAAGAAGCTAACGCCAGGGACGGTGCCCCTTCCCCCGTTGTCTGAGAGCGTGCCTCCGGCTGTGCCTCGATCAGGTCACGGTGCAATGCCTTCACCGACGCTGCGAAGGCGCCACACTCCACGGCCAACTGTATATCCACATGACGGGTGGGCAATTGCAGCCCCAGCGGTTCAATCCCCTGCGCCTCCAGGGCGCTCAGGGCGCGACGAACCAGGGACGGCATCTGGAGGTTCCGCCCGATGACGGAGACCACCGCCACCTGACGGGCGGTGAGGTCTGCCGCCGGGAAGCGCGCCAAGATGTCATTCTCGACCCTCTTCAGGGCCTTGGGGCTGGCTTCCAGGAAGTGGGTGATGGTGTTGGCATTGCTGGTCTTGGCGACGATGCGGACACTGTGACGGGTCAACGCCTCCAGGATGGCCGCGTCGTAGCCCTTCTCCCGCACCATATCCTGATCGAACACGGTGAAGGCATAGACGCTCTCCAGACCCGTGATGATCTCCACCCGCGCCTCAGCCGGCGCCGGGTCAGCCGTGATCAGCGTGCCTTCATCCTGTGGGCGCTGAATGTTCTTCACCCGCAACGGGATCTCCGCTTGGCGCAAACCCTTGGCGGCGCGGGGATGGATGGCTTCCATGCCCATGTTAGAGAGCTGGTCGGCCACATCATAATTGGTGCGCCCAATCACCTGCACCGCCTCCTCTCCCACCAGTCGAGGATCGGCGGAGGACAGATGGAATTCCTTGTGGATGATGGCCTCCGCGGCGCCGGTCAGCACGGCCAGGCGGGAGAAGGTGACCTCGCTATAGCCGCGGTCGAAGCTGCCCATCAGCGCTTCCTCGCATTGGGCGTAGCCACTGACGATGGGCAATTCCCGGGTCAGGTCGATGGTCTCGAAGGCCCCCAGCAACCGCTGATCCAGGGTGGGTTGCGCCTCGTCCCGCCACCCGGTGAGGTCCACAAAGCGGGCGTTGACGCCCCGGCGGCGGAGCAACAGGCTGGTGGTGTGGGCGGAATGGGCCTCACCCAAGGCCGCCAGCATCTCTCGCACCGTCAACAGGTGGCTGGACAGGGTGAAGTGGCCGTAGCTGCACAGGCGATGCAGGTCGATCAGGCAGCTCCGCACGCCCTCGATCCGGCTGGTGACGAACTCATCGGCCACCGCATGGTCGGCCGGTTCCTGAAGGATCTCATGGTTGAGCTCGATCATGCGCTGGGCCACGGTGGACAGGGCATCGCCCCACGCCCAGCCCTGCTCAGCGGACGCAAACAAGGCATAGACGCCGGGCTCACCGGTCTTCTTGTGCTCCAACAGCATATCCGTGACGCCGCCATAGGCGCTGACGACGAAGGCGCGGTTGTAAACGCTACTGTCGGTGCCCGGGCCGAAGATGATGTTCTCCAGCAGGCAGTCGGTCTTGAGCATGGAGGTGCCACCGATCTTCTCCACCGTATGGGCGGGCGCGGTGTCATTGGTCGGGGCGGTAAAGGTGCCATCAGCCATGGGGCGGGGCCTCCTTGTTGGTGCTTTCCTCAAAGGGCGCGTAGCTGCCATCCTCGCGGTGGACCTCCTGCCCGGTCACCGGCGGGTTGAAGCAGCAGGCCATCATCATTTCCTCCTCTGCCCGCAGGATATGGGCGTCGTGGAGGTTGAGGGCGTACATCACGCCAGGGCGGATCTCATGGGTCTCGCCGGTGGCCTTGTCGGTGATGCTGCCCTTGCCGCTGATGCAATACACGCTCTCGAAATGGTGCTTGTAGTGCAGGTGCAGGGCGGCGCCGGTGTGGATCTTGGTGATGTGAAAGCTGAAGCCCATCCCGTCGTCGGCCAGCAGCAGGCGGGTACTCTCCCACCCCTCGGCAGTAACGTGGCGGTCGGTCTTCAACGCGTCGTGAAAATCGCGGACGATCATGGCGATGTCTCAGGCTGGGGTTCATGGGGGTTGCGTGGATCGTGGAGCCACACAACCGCTTTTCAGATCATGGCTTTGGCCCCGCAGGCCTCACGCCGTGGGCGGCACCGCGGGCCTTGTGCCGTGGACGGCACCGCAGGCCTCGCGCCGTGGACAGCACAGCAAGCCTTGCGCCTTGGACGGCACAGCAAGCCTTGCGCCGTGGACGGCACAGCAAGCCTTGCGCCGTGGACGGCGCGGGGCGCTCTGGCTCAGGCCGATGGGGCCGTGACGCGGTGGCGGGTCTGCTCGATCCCGGCCACCCCGTCGGGCCTTCGGCATGGGCCCACAGCAACCGGCGATCAGGAGAACCGACCGCCGCCGCTAACAGGCCTTATTCGGCGGCCTGCTGGAACTGAGCCCCCATCACCTGAGCGAAGGCGCGGGCGATGATATCCAGGCCTGCATCCAACTGCTCATAGGGGATGGTCAGCGGGCACAGAACCTTGACCACTTCATCGAAGCTGCCGGAGGTCTCGATGATCAGCCCTTGATCGAAGCAGGCGCGGCAGATGGCACCCGCCGCCTCACCGTCGCCAGTGTCGATCCCCACCATCATGCCGCGCCCCTTGACCTTCAGCCCGTGGGGGCCGGCGATGGCCTGAAGCCGATGGGTCAGATGCTCAGCCTTGGCGTGGATCATGTCGCTGAACGCTTGACCATCAGCCCAGTACTTCTCCAGCGCCACCCGGGCGGTAACAAAGGCGTGGTTGTTGCCCCGGAAGGTGCCGTTGTGCTCCCCCGGCTTCCAGATATCCAGATGCGGACGGATCAGCACCAGCGCCAGGGGCAACCCCATGCCGCTGATGGATTTGGCCTGGGTGATGATGTCTGGCTGCAGCCCAAACGGCTCGGTACTGAAGAAGGTCCCTGTGCGCCCGCAGCCGGCCTGAATATCGTCAACGATGAACAGCGCCCCATGCTTGTGGGCCAGATCCTGTATGCGTTTCAGCCAGGCGCCGCTGGCGGCATTCAACCCGCCCTCGCCCTGCACCGGCTCCACCAGGAAGGCCGCCGGCGCGTCCAAGCCACTGGACGGGTCGTCCAGCATCTTCTCGATCAAATCAGCGGTGTCCACGTCGGGGCCGAAATAGCCGTCATAGGGCTGCCGCTCCACCCCGCACAGCGGGGCGCCGGCACCGGCACCCGCGCGTTTGCCACTGTTGGCGGTGCAGGCCAGTGCGCCCAGGGTCATGCCATGGAAGCCGTTGGTGAAGCTGACAATGGTCTTGCGACCCGTGACCTTGCGCGCGATCTTCATCGCGCTTTCCACCGCATTGGCGCCGGTGGGGCCGGGGAACATCAGCTTGTGATCCATGTCCCGGGGCTTGAGGATGATCTCCTCATACGCCTCAATAAAGCGCGCCTTGGCATTGGTGAACATGTCCAGCCCATGGGTCACCCCATCGGTGGTGATGTAGTCCACCAACGCCTGCTGCATGTCATGGTCGTTGTGACCATAGTTGAGGCTGGAGCAGCCTGCCAGGAAGTCGATGTATTCGTTGCCCTGCGTATCCACCAGGGTGGCATTTTTGGCGCGCGCAAAGCGGGTGGGAAAGCTGCGGCAGTAGCTGCGCACGTTGCTCTCGCGGCGCTCAAAAATGCTGGTGTCGCTGGTGGCAGAGGTGTCGTGGGTGATGTCTGCGGCCATGGGGAGGGCTCCTTATTGCTGCAGGCGCGCCGTCAGCAAGGGCGCGCGGTGTCGCCCGCCCACCCGGAAGGGCAGGACAGATCGGCGACGAGAAAGACAGGGATGGCGATCAGGCGGCCAGTCGCAACGCCTGCAGGGGCGCGATGCTCACCAGGTATTCGGTGGCATGCTCGCCTTCAAAATGGGTGTCACGGGTGAACCAGGGGTGCGCGGTGAGTTCACCGCCGCGACGGCGGGCGAAGCTGCGGAAGAGCGCCCAACTGGCCTCATTATCCCAGGTGATGGTGGTGTGGAGGTGGCTCTTGCTCCGGCACACGGGGCGGCGGACCAGGTGGTCCAACAGCGCAGAGGCGATGCCGTTGCCTCGGCCGCGGGGGTCCACAGCCACCTGCCAGATGAACAGGCAGGCACGATCGTCCGGGGGGCTGTAGGCAGAGACCCAGCCCACCGGACCGGCATCATCTTCCGCCAGCACACAGGTGTCGGCGAAGTGACTGCATTGCAGAAGGTTGCAGTAGAGGGAGTTGGTGTCCAGACCACCGGTTCGCTCAATCAGCGACCAGACGGCCGCTCCATCTTCCGCCGTGGGAAGGCGGTAGCGGATGTCACCAATGACTGTGTCAGGTAAGGGGGAGGTGTCGGAGGCGTCTTGTGTCCCGCTTGGGGTCGCCAGGGCGGGGGCGCTGTCTCTCGGCATAGCTCTCTTTGGGTTGTGAATCAGGGGGCGTCGCAGGAGGGCAAAACAGGCGATGTCGCAATCCGGCCATCCGTTGACGCGAATAGACTTATAACACAGCGATCACCCGATGGTTCCCAAAAGTGGAGAATTTTTTCAGCGGGTTTGGCCCGAAGCCGAAAATGCTTGCGTTTTCAAAGCCATAGCACGACCTGACGGGTTCCGTTTCTGTCCCTTTGCCGCCATCAATTCCGCGGCAATGCCCCCGTGCCGCCCCCTGTCTCAGGTCAGAACGGTGGTCAACTGCCCCATCATCCAGGGCAACAGCATCACCAACCCGGCAGTGACCAGTCCCCCCATGACCACCAGCAGACCATCACGGAGCAATAACGACCCGCCCAGCAGAACCAACCCACTGACGAACACAAAGTCCACCAGCGGCAGCAAGGACATGGGGATCATCATCGCTGACAGCAGCACCACGCCCACGCCCCCCACACGCGCGGCCGTCGGGCCCGTCAACACAGGCAACCGCCGGGTAGTGATCCGGTCAACCCAGGCCACTTTGGGCGCTACCCAGTCCAGGGTCCGACATAACTTTTCGCTGGGAATGTCCCAGGCCAGCAGGCGCTGCGGCAGCCACGGATGATCGCGCCCGATCAGCAACTGTGCCCCCAGCAGGCCGGTCAGGGCCGCGAAAACAACGGGCCAGAGCGGGATCGGGATCAGCATCAGAATGGCGAACACAACGATCAGGGCGCCAAACACCCGTCCACCGCTGAGCGCGTCGCGCACCTCCGCCACGCTCATGCTTTTGCCGGTGGCCTCATCCTTTAGGTTCTGCACAATCCCCGCCAGGCTCTCAGCGCCATGGTTCTGCTTGGCGCACGGTAAGGCATCGTCTCGTTTCAGGGCGCGGAACAACTGCGCCTTGCTCATGCCAGAGCGCCCCTCAAGGTCAACGGCCTGGGCCTGTTGATAGAGATCGCGGTAGCTAAGGGCCTTCAGGGAGGGAGTGGCCGCCATGGTTCATTCTCCTGTGGCAGAGGCGCCCCGCCCGTGCAGAGCAGGGCGGGGGCAGATGCAGACGGTTCAGGGCGAACGATCAGGCTGCCAAGCGATCTTTCAACGCCTTCATCCGATCGTGGGTCTGTCGAAACCGGATCAAGAGGTCACTGATCTTGGCCTCGGTGGCCGGCGTGTCCTCAATCTCGGCATTCAGGCCCTGAAGCTGGTGCAGCACCGTATCCTCGTGGGCCTCCAGACGGGCAACCATGGCCTCGTCATCGTTTTTCACCAGGGCCAGGATGCCGGCATACAGTTCATTCAGCGTACCTAGGGTGGTGCCGGTGGTGACCGGCTGGCCGCCGCTGGCCGTAACGCGGGCCGACAATTCCAGGATGGCCAGTTGGCGCTCCGATTTCAGGTCAGCGAACAGAGCCTTCAGCGGGCCGCTATCGGTGCTTTCCATGGCATTGTCGTAGAAGCGCACACCGTCGTGCAGCGTGCCCAACAGGTCGTTCACACGGTCAATGGTCTCCGGCGTCATCAATCATCTCCTGCTGTTGAAGGGGCCCCACGCGGGCGGAACGTGGGAAAAGCATGGGGGGGAGGGGGCGCGGGTTATCGGCGCACCAGAACCCCGCCAAACAGGACAGAGGCAACGAACAGGGCCAGGAAGACAAAGAACAGGATCTGCGCGATCCCGGCACTGGCCGCAGCAATGCCGCCAAACCCAAATACAGCCGCAATCAGGGCGATGATGAAGAAGGTAATAGCATAACCAAGCATGGCTCCAGCTCCGTTTTCGTTCGGGAAAACCGCTCATGACGGCTTATCAGAACAACGGAGACCGACAGCGTTGGTTCCATAGAGACTTGGCGATACCCATTCGTCGCCACCCAGTTGGCGACGTCGCAACGACCAAGCCCCCCAAAGGCACCGGCAGGGGCGGGGAGCAGGCCGGCGGTGACTCCTTTGCCGTGCAAAGGGCTCTAGCCAACGGGGGGGCCTTGCCGGTCAGGACGGGTCACCCCAGGCGCTTGACCGCGATGCTCACGCTATGGCCGTCCAGATCGGTGTCCACGGTGGGGGCCTCCAGCGTGGCCACGAGGTCCAGCGACCCGGCCAGAACCTCACCGGCAATTGTCTGCCGATGGGCCTGCACCGCCGCCGACAGCGGGTCGGGAACCGCCAGGGTTACGGCGATGCGGTCCGTCAGCACCAGGTCCAGGTCCTTCCTGGCCTGCTGGATGAGGCGGATGATGTCCCGCGCCCACCCCTCTGCCTGCAACGCCTCGGTCACGGTGGTGTCCAGCACCACCACGCCGCGCCCGGCATCAAAACTGGCCGCAGCGCCTTCCCCTGTGGTCTTGGTCCGCACCTCAAACTGGCCCGGCTCCAAAACCAACTCACCGATCTCAACAGTGCCATCCTCACGCAGGGTCCAGTCACCACTGCGCTGTGCGGCGAACACCGCCTTCATTTTGGCCCCATAGATCTTGCCAAGGGATGGGTCCACCTTGATTTCCCGGGTGCCGTACCGGGTCACCTCAGGGGAAAGGTCCACCGCCTTGACGTTGACCTCCTCAGCCAGGATCGGAATGACGGCAGCCAGCGTTTCCGCCTCTGGGTGGGCCACCACCAGGGAAGGCAGCGGCAGGCGCACGCGCTTCTTGTGCTCTTCGCGGAGCATCAGGACCGCCGAGGCGGCCTCCCGCGCCAAATCCATGCGGGCCACCAAGGCCGCGTCAGCGGGCAGCGCCCCCTCAGCCGGCCAATCGGTCAAGTGAACCGACGCCGCACCTGTGAGCGCGGTGTAGATATGTTCGCTCAACAGCGGCAGCAGCGGTGCCATGGCCTGACAGGCCGTGGTCAGGGACGTGTACAGGGTGTCATAGGCCGCCTGTTTGTCGGCGCTGGCGGCCTCCGCCCAAAAGGCCCCGCGGCGCAGGCGGATGTACCAGTTGTTCAGGGCATCAACATAGGGCCCCACCGCCTCATAGGCACCGGGGATGTCGAAGGCATCCAACCGCTCCTGCACACGGTTCACCAAGTCGCGGGTCTTGGCCAGGATGTAGACATCCAGGGGTTCTTCGCTGGAGGCCCTCCACTGCGCCCGCCCACCGTCCAGCTTGTCGGTATCCAGGTTGGCATAGAGCGTGAAGAAGACATACGCATTCCAGAACCGGCGGATGACCATGTTCATGGACTTGGCGATGTCGCTGCCATCCTTGGCCATGGCCAAGTCCCCACCGGCCATCAGCGGGCTGTTCATCATGTACCAGCGCAGCGCGTCGGCGCCGTAGTCCTGGAACACGGCCACCGGGTCTGGGTAATTCTTCAGCCGCTTGCTGAGCTTCTGGTTGTTCTCATCCAGCACCACCCCATGACAGATGCAGTTACGGAACGGGGCGCGGTCGAACAGGGCGGTGGACAAGACCATCAGCGTGTAGAACCACCCGCGGGTCTGGGCCACATACTCCACGATGAAGTCACCGGGGAAGTTCTGGTCGAAACGCTCCTTGTTCTCAAACGGGTAGTGAAGCTGGGCAAAGGGCATGGACCCGCTTTCAAACCAGCAATCCAGCACGTCAGGCACGCGGCGCATCATACTCTGGCCGGAGGGGTCATCGGGATTGGGGCGCACCAGCTCGTCGATCATCGGGCGGTGGAGATTGTCCGGGCGCACGCCAAAGTCCCGCTCGATCTCCTCCAGGCTGCCATAGACATCCAGGCGCGGATAGCGCGGGTCGTCGCTCTTCCAAACAGGGATGGGCGCTCCCCAGAAGCGGTTGCGGGAGATGTTCCAATCCCGGGCATTCTCCAGCCAGCGGCCGAACTGTCCGTCCCGGACGTGGAAGGGGATCCAGTTGATGCCCTGGTTGAGCTCCACCATGCGGTCCCGGAACTGGGTCACGGCCACATACCAGCTGTTGATGGCCTTGTAGATCAGCGGCTCATCGGTGCGCCAGCAATGGGGATAGTTGTGCAGAATCTGATCGTGGCGCAGGACGGTGTCCCCGCGAGCCTTCAGGTCCTTGATGATCTGCGGGTTGGCCTCGTGGATGACGTTGAGGCCCTGATAATCCGGGACCTCTGCGGTGAAGCGCCCGGCCTCATCCACCGGCACCACCAAGGGCAACCCGTTCTCCCGCCCCAGCGCCAAGTCATCCTCGCCGAAACCAGGGGCGATGTGGACGACGCCTGTGCCATCCTCGGCGGAGACAAAGCCGCCGGCCAGAATGCGGAAGGCCCCCTGCGCCGCGTGGCGCGCAAAATAGGGGAACAGAGGCTGGTAGCGTCGGCCCACCAAGGCGCTGCCGGGGACTGTGCCCAGCAGTTCCGCCTCCCCCACCTCCCGCGCATAGCGCTCCTGCGCGGCGGCGGCCAGGATCACCACCTGGGGGCCGTGCCGCAAGACGGCATAGTCCAGGTCGGCAGAGACACACAGCGCCAGGTTGGACGGCAGCGTCCAGGGGGTGGTGGTCCAGGCCAGCACCTTGACGGGCTCATCGCCCACCAATGGCAGCCCCTCCAGGCTATCCTCCGTCAGTTGAAAGCCCACGGTCAACGCCGGGTCGGCCCGCTCCCGGAAGCTATTGTCCAGCCGGGTTTCAAAGTTGGAGAGAGGGGTTTGAACCGCCCAGCTATAGGGAACAACGCGGTGCCCCTCATAGACCAGCCCCTTATCGAACAGGGTCTTGAACGCCCACATGACGCTTTCCATGAACGACAGGTCCATGGTGCGATAGGCCCGATCAAAGCTGACCCAGCGTGCCGAGCGGTTGACGTACCACTCCCATTCTTCGGTGTAGCGCTGGACGCTCTGCGCGCACTTCTGGTTGAAGTTGTCCATCCCGTAGTCGAGGATGGCGGTCCGGCCACTGACGCCGATCTCCTTTTCCACCTCCAACTCCGCCGGCAGACCGTGGCAATCCCAGCCAAAGATCCGGTCCACATGGCGCCCGCGCATGGCGTGGTAGCGCGGGATGATATCCTTCACGAAGGCCGTGGCGATGTGGCCATAGTGAGGGAGGCCATTGGCAAAGGGCGGCCCATCGTAGAAAACAAATTCGTTGGAACCACCGTCGGCGGTGGTCTTGGGCCGAGTGTCCATGCTGGCCTGAAACGTGCCCTCCCGCGCCCAGCGCTCAAGGATCGCCTGCTCGATGGCCGCAAAGTCAGGGCTGGATGCGGCCTCAGGGTAGGGCTTGGGGCTGGTGGTCATGGCAAAGATGCTCGGCACACAGTCTGGGGAAACGGGACAAGGGGAAGGGGGCAGGCGTTAGGGGTCATGAGCGCCAGGCCGTCCCCTTTGGACGGAGCGGGGCATGCGCCCAAGGCCCGGGGAAGGGCATCAAAGCCGCAGCCCCTCTCGGCAGAGTGCTGTAGGCAGCGCCAGCGCTCAAGGCAAGGTTCCAGGCGCTGAGACATGGTTGCCGGGGGCCGATGCAACAGGGACACCCCTTTTCGCCCGCTTGACGCTCTTCGGCCCCTGTGGCAGGCCACAAGGGCCTGAAAAGGTGGGGTCCCCTCTGTGGTGAGGGGGCCCGGTTACCGGCGCCGCTTGGCGGCCCTTCTTTGCCCCAGGTGCCGCTTGGCGCCACTTGTGTTTCCCTGGCGCCACCGGGCGCCTCTTTTGTCAAGGCGCCTGAGCGATGACAAAGTCTGAATTGACCGCCCGTCTTGCCGCGAAGAACCCTCATCTGCTGCACCGGGATGTGGAGAAGATCGTCAACACGATCTTTGAAACCATTTCCGAGGCGCTGGAGCGCGGGCAACGGGTGGAGTTGCGTGGGTTTGGGGCGTTCTCCACCAAACAACGCGATGCCCGCGTGGGCCGCAATCCGCGCACCGGCGAAGCCGTGGACGTCGAGGAGAAGTACATTCCTGCCTTCAAGGTTGGGAAGTTGCTCACCGAACGGCTGCAAACCCCTGATACTGCTGATTGACCTGGGGGTGCCCCCCCAACCAACCAACCAGAACAACCAAACCACCTGAGGGAGCGGCCCCGGCCATGGAAGAGACTGTGCAGGAGACCACTGTGGACCAGGCGCTGGACGCCACCGCCGAGGGCACTGCCGCCAGCGCGGACGCCGCCGCCGAGGCTGTGGACACCGCAGCCGATGGCGCCGCCGCGGCAATGACCCCAGCGGAAAACGCGGCCGAGGCTGTGGACACCGCCGCCGAGGCACCTGCGGCCTCTGACCCTGCGACCCCGACCGCCGACGCAGCGACCGGAGAGGCAGCGTCCGGAGAGGCTGCGCCCACGGATGCAGCGTCTGCGCAGCCTGCCTCCGCGGACGCGGCACCGGAGGAAGGGCTTGCGGACAGCCTCTCCCGCACTGCCGAGGAAGGCCTGGACGCCGCTGGCGACGCGGTGACCACCGCCGGCCGAACCGTGCCCAGGATCTGAAAGGCCTGCATCCTGCCTTTGAAGACGACGTGAGTCGT
>CAZCBM010000098.1:0-11627 GCA_964496805.1 uncultured Rhodospirillales bacterium
CTAAGGGGCTCAACCGATCACGGCGCGGGCCACAAGGTGGGCGCCAAGGAGGATCAGAATCGACAGGATGATTTTCCGGAACAGGTGCGCGGGCACATGGCGCCGAAGGCGCATGCCCACCATCAGGCCTGGCACCATGGGCAGGCAAGCAGCCACCGAAAGGGCGAAGGTGGCGGGGGTGAACATGCCATAGCCCGCCAGGGCCAGCAGCAGTGTGGCGCCGCCACAAAAGTACAGCATCCCAATGGCGCTGACGAACCGATCCGGCGGCAACCGCAGGCCGCTGAGATACAACAGCATGGGCGGACCATAGAAGGACGTGATGCCCCCAAGGACACCGGCCACCACCCCCACCACCGGGTTGGCGACGGTCTCGGCCCGGGGGCTGAGGGTGATCGTGGGGCGCGCCAAGGACAGCGCCGCCGCTGCCATCAGCACCAGCCCCAGGATCAGCATCAGGGGGTCCGCCGGCAGGCTGGCCAGAATGAACGCGGACGCCACAAGGCTGGGCACAAGGGTCACCAGAATGGGCCAGAACCGGCGCAGGTTGGTCCGCACATGACCACCGCGCACGGTCTGCAGCACATTGCTGGCCAGGATTGGGATGACCAGGGTGGTGATGGCCAATTGAGGGGTCGTGACCAGGGCAATGATGGGCACGGCGATCAGCGGCAGCCCAACGCCGGTGAGCCCCTTGCACGTTGCGCCGGCAAACACGGCCAGGGCTGACAGCAACAGGCTGAGGGGGGTGAGGTCTGCCAAGTCCATGGGGTCGCTGTCTGCAAGAGGGGGCACGGCGTCGGCTCTGGCGGTCAGGGGCTCGGTCGAGACGCTTCACCGCTTCGGGGAGATTGATGTGCCTTCCGAGGACGGCATGCCGCCCAGCCGCCGATGCCGAGGGGGAGTTCCCCTCTGGCCTACCGCACCTTTGACGTGGGCGGAATTGCCCAACGCCGACGTCGCTGCGAAATCCAATAGGCTTGCCGCGATGGCGTGTTCGGTGGGTGGCCCCAGCCGGCTCAGGGGGGGAGACAGCGATCGGGCTTTGGGTCCCTTGTGGATGGTCGTCTGTGGATCTGTCCGCCCGCGGGCGCGGGGCCGGCACCCTCCCTGAAAGAGGGGGGGCCAGCACCGTCCCTGAAAGAGGGAGGGCCAGCACTGTCTGCTGCCAAACACTATCCGCCCCCCTCAGCAGTTCAGGGCTTGTTAAGCCTGTGGCCCGATCCTTGCACCCTGTGAAAGGTCCCGGGCGCTGCGCTCGGGACCAAGACGGCACCGGGAGCTTCTGGGTCCATGGATTTCTCTGAGATGAGCGTGTTGGACGCCGCGCGCCGCAAGATGCAATACACAGGGCAGCGCCAGCGTGTCTTGGCCCAGAACGTGGCCAATGGCGACACGCCGGGCTACCGCCCCATGGACCTGGAGCCGTTTCGGCTGCAGCAGACGCTGCGCACCCAGACCACCACTTTGCTGGCCAGTGACCCCCGTCACTTCGCCAGCGTGAGCCGAACTGCGGGTGTGGACGAGGCGGAAAACCGGGCCCCGTACGAGGTGGCGCCGGCCGGCAATGCCGTGATCCTGGAAGAGCAACTGATGCGCCAGGCGGAGAACGCCAGCCAGCATCAGATGGCAACCTTGATCTATCAAAAGCAGGTGGCGATGTTCCGCGTCGCCATCGCGCCGTCCCAGGGCTGAGGACGACACCCATGAGTAAGCCAGGAGGTCTGATATGGATGATCTGATCCGCAGTTTTCACGTCGCCGGCAGCGGGATGCGCGCCCAGGGCGAACGGGTGCGGGTGGTGGCCGAGAACCTCGCTAACGCGCAGTCCACCGCTGACACCGCCGGCGGGGATCCCTATCGCCGCAAAACGGTGACCTTCCGCAATGAGATGGATCGAGCTTTGGGGGTGGGCACAGTCAGGGTGGACCGCATTGGCGTGGATCGCAGCCCCTTCAAGTCGGAATATGATCCCACTCATCCCAGCGCCGGTCCGGATGGCTACGTCAAGCTGCCCAATGTGAACACCCTCATCGAAGTGATGGACATGCGGGAGGCACAGCGCAGCTACGAAGCCAATCTGGGGATGATCGAGACAGCGCGCAGCATGATCCAGCGCACGCTGGAGTTGCTGCGCAGTTGATGACCCGTCGCGCGGCAAGCCCACAGCGACCGAGGAGATGAGGCCATGAACAGCTATCTGCAGGCGCTCAATGCCTATCGGGAGACGGTAAGCCGTCCGCTGGACGCAGGCGGGGCGCAGACCGCTGCCGGCGCCGCCGGCCCCAGTTTCTCGGAGGTATTGCAGACCGCCACCAGCCAGGCCGTGGAAACCGCCCAGCAGGCGGAGCGGGTGAGCGCCGACGCCCTGGTGGGCAAGGCGGATCTGACCGATGTGGTCAATGCCATCACCCAGGCAGAATTGACCCTGCAGGGTGTGGTGGCCGTTCGCGACCGGGTGGTTTCCGCCTATCAGGAAGTGATGCGGATGCAGATGTGATCGCGGGGGCGCCGGCGTTGGCCGTAGGGAGCGCCGCGCTGATGCTATCCGGGGCGACTGCTGTCTGCTACACAGAGGCATCATTTTGCAGCGGAGACCGCCGTGACCGACACCGATGTGATGATCATCAGCCGGGAGGCCTTGATCCTCACCCTGGAAATCGGGCTGCCGGTGATGCTGGTGGCGCTGGTGGTGGGGTTGATCATCAGTCTGTTCCAGGCGTTGACCCAGATCCAGGAAATGACCCTGACCTTCGTGCCGAAGATCATCGCGATCTTCATCGCGCTGCTGTTCCTGGCGCCGTTCATGTTTTCGCGACTGGCGGTGTTCATGGAAAGCATCGCCGACCGCATTGTGTCGATGGGATAGCCGGCGATGGAATTGACCTTGCCGGACTGGCTGACTGGGCTTGTGTTCACCATCCTGTTGGTATTCGTGCGTATGGGGGCGGCGTTCCTGGCGCTTCCCGGCCTGGGCAGCGTGAGCGTGCCCACGCAGACCCGCTTGCTGCTGGCGCTGGCGTTCAGCCTGACCATTGCTCCCGGGCTTTCCACGCTGTTGCCCGGCCTTCCCGCCAGTCCCCTGGCGCTGGTGGCGCTGGTGATAACAGAGGTGCTGGTGGGGCTGTTGATCGGGACGGTGGCAAAGATTATTCTGGCCACGGTGGAGACCACCGGGCTGGTGGTGTCCCAGCAGATGAGCCTTGCCAACGCCATGCTCTTCAACCCGCAGATGGGGGTGCAGAGCAGTCTTCCCGGCAACCTCCTGGGGCAGGCAGCCATGGTGCTGCTGTTCGTTACCGATCTTCATCACTTGCTGCTGCGGGCCTTGGTGGAAAGCTATCAAGTGTTTCCGCCCACCCAGCCCCTGATGATCGGCGACATGGCCTCTGTGGTGACGCGCGTGGTCGCCCGCAGTTTCGAGGTGGGGTTGCAGATCGCCGCGCCGTTTTTGGTGGTGATGGTGATTTTCTTTTTGGGCCTGGGGTTGCTCAACCGCCTGATGCCTCAGATCCAGGTGTTCTTCGTGGCGGTGCCGCTGCAAATGATCATTGGTTTCTTGATGTTGATCCTGCTGTTGGCCAGCATGATGCGGGCCTGGGCGCTTTACTTCGATGAGACCTTGCAATCCACCTTGATGCCCTGAGCCACTGGATCGCCGCTGATGAGTGAAGACCAGGATAAGAGCCAAAAGACCGAAGAACCCACGGAGAAAAAACTCCGGGATGCCCGGGAAAAGGGTCAAGTCGCCACCTCGAAGGAAATCAATTCCTTCTTGATCCTGATGGCGGCCACTATCCTGGTATGGGTGGCAGCACCCAGCCTGGGGCGGGACGTGATCGGATCGTTCCGCGGCTTGATTGAGCGCCCCCATGATCTTGCCCATGGTGATCCCCGCGAACTGGGTATCCTGCTGAGAGAGGTCATGATCTCCGGACTGCTGATCCTGATGGTTCCGCTGGCTGTTCTTCTTGTGGCAGCCCTGGTTGGGGGCTTCGGGCAGAACGGGATCATCATCGCCATTGACCCAATGATCCCTAAATTGTCCAAAATCAGTCCGTTGGCCGGCTTCAAGCGGCTGTTCAGCGGTCAATCCCTGGTGGAGTTTCTCAAAGGTATCATCAAAATCATTCTGGTGGGATCTGTGGCCGTTGCTGTTGTCTGGCCCATGGTGGATGAATTTGATGCGATGATCCGCATGGATTTTGCGGCGCTGCTCAATCGGATGCACAGTTTGATGTTGTTGCTGATGATGGCAGTTGTGGCCTTGACCGCGATCATCTCCATTGCTGACGTTCTCTATCAACGCTTTACTCATCGTGAAAAGCTCAAGATGAGCAAGCAGGAGATCAAGGAAGAGTTCAAGCAAACCGAGGGTGATCCCCATGTTAAGGGGCGCCTGCGACAGTTGAGGATGGAGAAATCCAGACGCCGCATGATGCAGGCGGTGCCCTCGGCCGACGTTGTGGTGACCAACCCGACCCACTTCGCGGTGGCCATGCGCTATGATCCTGACCAGGATGCCGCCCCGGTTGTCGTGGCCAAGGGCGTGGACCAGGTGGCGCTGCGCATCCGTGCGGTGGCGGAGGAGCACGGCATAGAGATCGTCGAGGACCCGCCCTTGGCACGGGCGCTGCACGCCGCCGTCGAATTGGATGATCAGATACCACCAGAATACTTCCGCGCGGTGGCGGAGATCATCAGTTTGATCTTCCGTCGGACAGGGCGGTTGATGCCGGGCGCGGCGGGGTGAGGGGCCGTGTAAATTTGTTTGCCGCCTTTCCTGAGGGCGCCGTTTGTGATTCTCTTGCCCCCTGTCCTGTGACTGCCGGATCGTCCGCCCATGACCCCCGTGCCTGAGAGCTTTTTCCACGCCCCCGGTGGCCGCCCTTTGTCCCGACCCCGCATGCCGTGGCTGGCACTGGCGGTGGCCCTGCTGGCCATTGCCGCCGGGATTGGCATCGCGCTGGTGGAGGGGCCGCTCCAACTCTGGCTCTTGCGCGCTGGGTTGGGGACTGTCCTTGTGTTGGCGGC
This sequence comes from uncultured Rhodospirillales bacterium, assembly GCA_964496805.1. GTDB lineage: Bacteria > Pseudomonadota > Alphaproteobacteria > CAZCBM01 > CAZCBM01 > CAZCBM01. Next base: position 5,035 of record CAZCBM010000098.1, read on the forward strand.
CGTGGCCCTGGTCCGGCTCATTCTGCGTGCCGGTGTCTCCATGGCCCGCCAGAGGGTCATCGCCCTCAGGGAGTTGATCGAGACCCCCCATGTGCCCATGGCGGTCACCGACGCACAGGGCGTGCCCGTGGCGGCCAATGCCCGCTTTCGCAAGCTCACCAACTGGGCGCCGGGGTCCGTGGCCAAGTCCCTTGAGCGATTGTTCGATCGCGATGCCGCCGCCCTGACCCAATTCCGGGTACTGGCCGAACGGATTGCCAAGGGTGCTGAGGTGAGTGAGGAGATCGTCTGTCCAGCGGCCGAGGGGTTGACCTCTTGGCGGGTCCAGAGCTTCCATTTGCCCGGTGCACGGGGCATGCGGGTGTGGATGCTGGTCAATGTCACCTCCCTGCGGCGCTCGGTGAGCGATCTTCAGGCGGAGCGGGGGCGCTTGCTGGAGTTCCTGGACATGTCCAGTTCGGGACTGTTCAGCGTCGACCAGGAGGGTCGCTTCCTGATGGTCAACCGGACCCTGGCAGACCTGTTGGAAGTGGACAGTCAGACGCTGCTCAGCGGCAAGCCTCGGTTGCACGATTTTCTGGCTGAGCCTCCCCTGGACCTGCGTCCGTGGGAAGCGCTTGCGCCCTCGGACGGGGCGCCGGTCCAGCGGGGAGTGGTGAGCCTTCGAACCCAGACCAACCGGGTGGTTCGCGTGGTTCTGGAGCACGAGATCCTGAGCGAAGCAGACGAGAACGAACAGGGACCCACCCAGATCCGCACCCGATCCGTGACACGGCCATTGGCAGACGATCGCAGTTTGCTGCCGACCCCCACGGTCCAAAGCGAGCCGCTGTTCCAGTGGATGTTCCAGGATGCGCCGGTGGGCATTGCGTTGGTGGACACCGACCTGATCCTGATCGAGGCCAACGGTGCCTTCTGCCGGCTCGCCAGACGCCCGCTGGCCAGCCTTCAGGACATGCCCTTGGGGGAGATGATCCGCGGGGCGCAGCGTCGCTATGACGTGGAAAAGGCGCTGGCACGGGTCATGGTGGAGGGGGGGCAAGCCGGGCCGCTGGAGATCCTGCCTGCCGGTGACGGGGCGCTGACCCTGCAACTCTTCGCCCGGCGGCTGTCGGCCGATGATGGGGAGATCCGGGGCCTGATTCTGCATGCCATCGACATCTCCCAACAAAAGCAGTTGGAGACGGAGGTTGCTCAGGCGCAAAAGATGGACGCGGTGGGCAAACTGGCGGCCGGGGTGGCGCACGATTTCAATAATCTGCTGACCACCATGCGCGGTAATGCGGAATTGCTGCTCAGCACGTTGCGCCCGGGCGAGCCCAGCTTCAGCGAGATCATGCAAATCCAGAACGCGGCCAACCGGGCCACCACCATGGTCAAGCACCTGCTTGCTTTCTCTCGCCAGCAGACCCTGCGTCCGGTGGTGGTGGACGTGACGGATCAGATCAGTGATTTCTCCCATATTTTGCGCCGACTGATCGGCGATCGCATCCGCCTGGATATTCACCACGGCCGCGCCCTCTGGCCCGTTCGGGTGGATCCGGTCCAGTTTGACCAAGTCTTGATGAACCTTGTGGTCAACGCCCGTGACGCCATGGACAATCGGGGCACGTTGACCATCCGCACCGACCCTGTTGTCGTGGACGACCCCCTTCAGGGGGCTGGCGACACCATTCCCCCTGGCGCGTACGTGCGTTTGCAGGTCACCGACACCGGAAGCGGCATCCCGCCGGACATTCTGGACCGCATTTTTGAGCCGTTCTTCACCACCAAAGACAGCGGCAAGGGCACGGGTCTGGGCCTGTCCACGGTGTATGGAATTATTCGCCAGACCGGTGGCTTCATCCGGGTCGCCAGCGTGGTCGGCCAGGGCACGACGTTTGCCCTGTATCTTCCCCGCCATGATGCGGAGGACCGTGACCACAAGGGCGCAGAGGAGAGCCAGGGGGAGGCGACGGGCCCCCAGCCGGCACCCCTGGCTGACCTCACCGGGCGCGAGACCTTGCTGTTGGTGGAGGATGAAGATGGGGTGCGTGACGTCGCGGAGCGGTCTCTGGCGGCCCGAGGGTACACGGTGATTGCCGCTGACTGCGGCGAGGCGGCGCTGGAAGCCCTGGAGGACATGGCACCAGCAGTCCCGGATCTGGTAATCAGCGATGTGATGATGCCGGAGATGGATGGACCAACCCTGGTTCGAACCATTCGCCAGACCCATCCGACGATGAAGGTCATCTTCATGTCGGGGTACGCAGAGGGAACGATTCGCGAGGAACTGGGGGATACGGAACACATAAACTTCCTCTCAAAGCCCTTTGAACTCAAAGAGTTGGCCGAAAAAATTAAGAACGTTCTGGCCTCTTGAGCGCAATGAGATGCATATGTTCTTTTTATGTTTGCGTCAAGCGCTGTGCGTGTGCTAGCGATGTGATCGTTGCGGCGGGTGTCTGGCGCCGCTAAGCATCGTGGGAGAAGAGCATGGCTACGCCCGAATTGCGCCTGGTGGATAAGGAAACGATGGATAAGGAAAAGGCTCTCTCCGCAGCCCTTTCGCAGATCGAGAAGGCCTTTGGCCGGGGCTCGATCATGCGTTTGGGGCAAGATCACCCGGGCATGGATGTGGAGGCGATCTCCACCGGGTCGCTGTCACTGGATATCGCCCTGGGAATCGGCGGCTTGCCCCGGGGGCGGGTGGTCGAAATCTATGGCCCTGAAAGCTCCGGTAAGACGACCCTGGCGCTGCATGTTTTGGCCGAAGCGCAGAAGGCGGGCGGAACCGCGGCTTTCATCGATGCTGAGCACGCCTTGGACCCCAGCTATGCTCGCAAGTTGGGTGTGGACTTGGACAGCTTGCTGGTGGCGCAGCCTGACACCGGTGAGCAAGCCTTGGAGATTGCTGACACCCTGGTCCGATCTGGCGCCGTGGATGCGTTGATCATCGATAGTGTCGCGGCTTTGGTGCCCAAGGCGGAACTGGAGGGGGAGATGGGGGACAGCCATGTGGGCTTGCAGGCTCGTCTCATGAGCCAGGCCTTGCGTAAACTTACGGGCACCATCAGCCGTTCCCATACCATCGTGATCTTTATCAACCAAATCCGCTCCAAAATTGGGGTGATGTTCGGGTCCCCTGAGACAACAACCGGAGGCAACGCGCTGAAGTTTTATGCGTCCGTGCGGCTGGATATTCGGCGAATTGGTTCGATTAAGCAGAAGGATGAGGTCCTGGGGAATGAAACCCGGGTGAAGGTGGTTAAGAACAAAGTGGCGCCACCGTTCCGTGAGGTTCATTTTGACATCATGTACGGCGAAGGGATTTCCAAAGTTGGGGAAGTCCTGGACCTGGGGGTGAATGGCGGCGTGGTCGAGAAGTCTGGCGCTTGGTTCAGTTATCAGGGGCAGAAGATCGGCCAAGGTCGGGAGAACGCCAAGCAGTTCCTGCGTGATAACCCGGATGTTGCCCATACCATCGAAAGCCAGATCCGGGCCAATGCGGGGTTGTTGGCCGAGGCGATGATGGCCGGGCCTGACGCGGCGGCGGACAGCGAGGAGTGAGCGGCTCACCCGGGGCTGGACCTGTCGCCATCAGGCGGTAAGGTGCCGGGCCAGACCCGCCAAGTGGCGGCCCCCTCTTCTCCCCTCCTCAGGCGATCGCGCACCGATGATTGGCGTCAACCAGATCCGCTCCACCTTCCTGGATTTTTTTGCCCGCAACGGCCATGAGGTCGTGGCGTCGGGGCCACTGGTGCCCGATAATGACCCAACTCTGATGTTTACCAATGCAGGGATGGTCCCCTTCAAGAACGTCTTTACCGGCGCAGAGGCGCGCCCCTACAGCAGGGCGACCACCGCTCAAAAGTGTGTGCGCGCAGGCGGCAAGCATAACGATCTTGAGAATGTTGGGCAGACCGCCCGGCACCATACGTTCTTCGAAATGTTGGGAAATTTCTCATTTGGTGACTATTTCAAAGAACAGGCCATCAGTTTGGCTTGGGATCTTGTTACGAAGGAATTCCAGTTACCGGTTGAGAAGCTATTGGTTACGGTTTACGCCGAGGACGATGAGGCTTTCTCATTGTGGCGGCGGATCGCCGGCTTACCCGAAGAGAAAATCCTGCGGATTTCCACCAGCGATAACTTCTGGAGCATGGGGGACACGGGTCCGTGTGGCCCCTGCAGCGAACTGTTCTATGACCACGGCCCCGACATCCCCGGTGGGCCTCCTGGGAGCCCGGACGAGGATGGCGATCGATTTATCGAGTTCTGGAACCTGGTGTTCATGCAGTTTGAGCAGCAGGCGGGGGGAGAGCGTCATGCCCTCCCGAAGCCCAGCATCGACACCGGCATGGGCTTGGAGCGCATCGCCAGTATTCTGAACCACACCCATGACAATTACCGCTTGGACCTGCTGCGCACCCTGATCGAGGCCGCGGCCGAACTGACCCACACCGATCCTGACGGCCCGCAGAGCCTGTCCCATCGGGTCATTGCCGATCATGTCCGCGCCTCTGCTTTTTTGATCAGTGACGGTGTGTTGCCGGCCAATGAAGGGCGGGGCTACGTTCTGCGGCGGATCATGCGCCGGGCCATGCGCCACGCCCATTTGCTGGGGGCCAGCAGCCCGTTGATGCACCGGTTGGTGCCCACCTTGGTGCGGACCATGGGGGCGCACTATGCGGAACTGGGCCGGGCGCAGGCGCTGATTGAAGAGACCTTGTCCCTGGAGGAGACGCGGTTCCGGACCACGTTGGATCGCGGGTTGAGGTTGGTGGACGAGGCCCTCGGCCAATTGGGTGAGACGGAAGTGTTCCCGGGCGCCGTTGCCTTCAAACTCTATGACACGTTTGGGTTCCCGGTGGATCTCACCGCTGATGTGCTGCGCACCAAGGGCCGAGCCCTGGACATGGCCGGCTTTGAGGCTGCCATGCAGACCCAGAAGGAAGAGGCGCGACGGCATTGGAGCGGTTCCGGCGGGGCGGCCACTGGCACCCATTGGTTCGCCCTGGCCGACCAAGTGGGGCCGTCGGAGTTCCTGGGCTATGATCGGCTGGAAACGGATGCTCAGGTGGTGGCGCTGCTGAAAGACGATGTGCCCGTTGACCATCTCAACCCTGGTGACACGGGCCAGGTGGTGCTGAACCAGACACCGTTCTATCCCCAGTCCGGCGGGCAGGTTGGCGATACGGGGCTGCTTGAGGTGGGCGAGGCGCGGTTCACGGTCACCGATACCCAACGTCCCCACGGCGGTCTGATCGTCCACACCGGCACCTTGGCTGGTGCGCCGCTCAGCATCCAAGAGGCTGTCAGGGCGCGGGTGGACGGGGAGCGCCGGGCATCCGTTCGGGCCAATCACTCCGCGACCCATCTGCTCCATGAGGCCCTGCGCCAGCGGTTGGGTGATCACGTGGCGCAGAAGGGCAGCCTCGTCGCGCCGGATCGGTTGCGGTTCGATATCTCTCACCCACGACCCCTGAACCCGGACGATGTTCGCGCCGTGGAGGCCGCCGTCAACAGCCGCATTCGCGACAACAGCCCCGTGGTCACCCGCGTGTTGCCGCTGGAAGAAGCCATGGACAGTGGGGCGCGCGCGCTGTTTGGGGAGAAGTATGACGATGAGGTCCGGGTGGTGAGCATGGGTGGCCCGGACGGCGCCCGTGCCGCCTATTCGGTGGAGCTTTGCGGCGGCACCCATGTCAACCGCACCGGGGATATCGGCACCTTCCTGATCCTGAGCGAAGGGGCGGTGGCGTCAGGGGTCCGGCGGGTTGAGGCGTTGACCGGTGCTGCGGCGCTGGACCATGTGGAGCGTACCCGCGCCATGTTGGACCAGTCGGCGGCGTTGATGAAGGCGCCGCCAACAGACTTGCCCGCCCGCCTGGAGGCGTTGCTGAAGGAACGGCGAGATCTGGAGCGTGAGGTGGCGGAGATCCGGCGCAAGCTGGCAGCCGCTGGTCCCGCTGAGGGGCCCGCCATCGAGGAGATCGCCGGGACCCGTCTGTTGGCGCGGATCGTTGACGATGTCCCCCCGAAGGACCTCAAACCCTTAGCCGATGACATGAAGGCTCAAGTGGGTGAGGGGGTTGTCGTTGCCATCTCCCGCGTGGAGGGCAAAGCCTCGGTTGTGGTTGGCGTCAGTGCTGGTTTGATGGAGCGCGTCAGCGCAGTGGATCTGGTGCGGTTGGCCAGTGGCGCCATGGGGGGCAAGGGTGGTGGTGGCCGCCCAGATATGGCGCAGGCTGGGGGGCCGGACGCAGGCGCGGCCGAAGCGGCGGTAGACGCCATTCGCCAAGCGTTGGCGCAGGGCGTTTAGCGGGCTGAAGAAAAAGGCCGGGGGGACTCGTCCCTCCGGACCCCCAGACACTTCTCGACCATCTCCCGCCACAAAAATATAATAATATTGTGTCAGCGAATTCAATATTGAATGGGATTGTCAAGGGGTTAGACCCTTGACCCGCCGGAGGCAGTTTTTCCGCACCCTGTTAAAGCTTAAGACCCCTGCGTGGCGTTGCGCCCGCAGAATGCCGGGACCTGGCCGGCGGTGAGCGCCCTTGCGAGCGCCGTCGGCCCGGTACTGGGGGCTGTCCCGCCTCCTGGGGCTG
>CAZCBM010000099.1:0-11614 GCA_964496805.1 uncultured Rhodospirillales bacterium
CCGCGCGAACAGCTCCAGTGCCGCGCGAAGGGCTCCAGCGTCACGGGGCTTCCGCCAGTTCCAGAACAAACTTGCGCACCAGCGCTTCGACAAACTCCTCCTGCGCCGTCACCGACAAAGCAAAGGAACCAGCACCCACAATGACCTCTCGCTCGTAGTAGGTCCGCAGGTCCATGCCACCGGGCCCGGACATGCCGCCACCGCGATAATCCAGGGCAAGACCATTGACCGTGATCCCCGCCTCCGCCGCCCGTTGGCGTACCAGGGGAAGCGGCAACCCGCCCCGCTGACCGGAGTCGCCGCTGACGTCGATCACCTGCAGCAGTCCGGTGAAGTCATTCTCGGCCATCCAGGCCGCACAATAGGCGATGGCGTTGGAGATCGAGTTCCACCCCTGTGCCATGCGGGGCCGGTTCATGAGTTTCTCGCCAAAGGCCTCGGCGTCTGCCTTGCCGCCGATATAGGTCCACTCCACGATCGGGTGCATGGAATTGGGTCCTCCCCATTCCATCAGCGCCACCGCGATGGCCCCGAAAGCACCGTCCCGGATGGTGGCCAGAACCCGATCATCAGCCAGCGCTTGGGCATAGGCCTGACGCTGGAACCAGAACTCGTCCTCGGCAATGGAGCCGCTGCCATCCACGGCCAGACACAGTTCCACCGCCACGGGTTCTCGCAGCGCGCCCTCCTGACCTTCCTCCTGCGCCAGGGCCGGCAGCCCGGCGCCCAAAACCGCCAAGAGTGGGGCCAATACTGGGATCGTGATCAACCATCGCATGGGACGCCTCCTTCAAGAACACTGGCTTGGGACATGGCCCGGTCCGCGATCACGGCAAGCATCCGCTTGACCGCCCTGCCCGCCTGGGTCATGCCACCGGGCAATCCATTCGGTTTCCCCCCAAAGATCAAGATACCGCGCCATGACTGTCCGCGTCCGCATCGGCCCTTCCCCCACCGGGGAGCCCCACATCGGCACCGCCTACACCGCCTTGGTGAACGAAGCCTTCGCCGCCCGCCATGGCGGGCAGTTCGTGGTGCGCATCGAGGACACGGACCAGAGCCGCTCGACAGCCGAGAGTGAGGTCAAGATCCTGGAGGCCCTGCGCTGGTTGGACTTCAAATGGGACGAAGGCCCCGACGTGGGCGGCCCCTACGGCCCCTATCGCCAGTCCGAACGCACGGCGATCTATCAGGACTATGTCCAGCAGCTTCTGGACAGCGGCCATGCCTTCAAGTGCTTCTGCACCCCGGAGACGCTGGACATCATGCGCCTGAACCAACGCCGAGAGGGCAAGATTGCCCGCTATGACGGGCGCTGCATGCTGCTGAGCCAGCAAGAGGTTGACGACCGTGTGGGCGCCGGTGAGCCCTATGTGGTGCGGATGAAGATCCCCACGGAAGGCGAGGCCGTGTTCAATGACGGCATCTACGGCAAGGTCGCAATCCCCTGGGCCAACGTGGATATGCAAGTGCTGCAGAAGTCCGACGGGATGCCCACCTATCATCTGGCCAATGTGGTGGACGATCATCTGATGAAGATCACCCATGTGATCCGGGGGGAGGAGTGGGTCAGTTCCACCCCCAAACACGTGGCGCTGTATCAGTATTTTGGCTGGGAAGCCCCGCAGTTTGTGCATCTGCCGGTGCTGCGCAACCTGGACAAATCTAAACTGTCCAAGCGCAAGAACCCCACCTCCATCAGTTGGTTCACCCACCAGGGATATCTGCGGGAGGCAATGATCAACTTCCTGGGTCTGTTCTTCTGTTCCATCCCGGAGGGCGAGGAAATGATGGACCGCCAGGCCTTCCATGAGGCGTTCGCGTTCGAGCATGCCTCCAAGGCTGGGGCCGTGTTCGACCTGGCCAAGCTGGACTGGCTCAATGGGCGCTGGCTGCGGGAGGGGCTGAGCGAGGAGGCCTATCTGGAGCGGGTGACCCAGTGGGCGGCAGAGGCCGATGTGCTGCGCAAGGGGCTGTTGTTGTCCAAGACGCGGATTACCCGGCTGTCTGATCTGCCTGGCCTGGCTGGTTTCCTGCTCTCCGGTGCGCCGGACCTGTCAAAGGCCGACTTTGCCGAATGCAAGGCCGGGGAGGAGAAGGTCGCGGAAATGCTCTATCGCCTCCACGCCGGCGTGGACACCCTGCCCGACTGGACCGAGGACGCCTTACAAGCCCTGTGCGGCACGGTGGCTGAGCAGGTGGGCCTGAAGATGCGCCTGGCCATGCAACCGGTGTTCATTGCCATCACCGGCAGCGCCAAGAGCCTGCCGGCCATCGCCAGCATGGCCATCCTGGGCCGCTCCGTCACCCGTGACCGTCTGCGCAAAGCCCGAGACCTGTTTGATTGGAAGCCTTTTGAGAAGCAGGACAAGGCCGCCGCAAAGAAGGCCGGCCCCGTCTCCAGCGCTGACGACAACCCGTCCGAGGGCTGATCCCTGCTAGGGCCACCGGCTCTGCCCCCCTCCGCCGTCCGGTGTCGCTGACTGCGGAGGGGTTGGGGCCTTGTCTGGGGAGCGGTCCCTTTCTCCTGGTGGCTCAAGCGGGGCTTGAGGCGACGCCGTCCTTGGGTCATTGTGTCGCCCGTTCGACCTCCCCCAAGGGAAGCGCCCCAAGAAGGGGCGCTTTCTCCTGGGATCGGAGCCCCCTTTCGTCCCGGAACCGCCATCCCCCATGACCTCCCCCCTGCTCCGCGTCCAGGGCCTGACCGTAGACTTTGCCACCACGACGGGCTCCGTCAGCGCTGTCAAGGACATCAGCTTCGCCATGCAGCGCGGCCAGACGCTGGCGCTGGTGGGGGAGTCCGGCTCAGGAAAGTCGGTCACGGCCCAAACCATCATGGGTTTGCTGCCGAAGTCGGCGACCGTCTCCGGCGAGATCACCCTGACCGACGCCACTGGCAAGACCACGGACCTGATCGGCTGCCCCGCTCGCCAGCTACGCACCCTGCGAGCGGTGCATTTCGGCATGATCTTCCAGGAGCCGATGACAACGCTGTCGCCCGTGCACACCATTGGCAGCCAGTTGACCGAAGGGGTGGTGAACGCCGGGCTGATGAGCCGGGCTCAGGCCCGGGAAAAAGCCCTGAGCCTGCTGGCGGAAGTGGGCTTCCCAGTGCCTGAGCGCATCCTTGCCGCCTATCCGTTTGAGCTCTCAGGCGGGCAACGCCAGCGCGCGGTGATCGCCATGGCGCTGATGGCCGAGCCGGACCTTGTGATCGCCGATGAGCCCACCACGGCCCTGGATGTCACCGTGCAGGCGCAGGTGCTGGCCTTGCTCAAGCGCCTTCAGGCTGCCCATGGCATGGCGGTTCTGCTGATCACTCACGATCTGGGCGTGGTGGCCCAAATGGCCGATGCCATGGTGGTGGTCTACCGCGGTCGGGTGATGGAGAGTGGACCAGCCCGGAGGTTGCTGGACCGGCCAGATCACCCCTACCTGCAGGGGTTGATGCAGGCGCTGCCCACCTTGGCCACCGACAAATCTCAGCGCCTGAAGCCCATTCGCGAAATTCCCGTTCCCGTGCTCAGCCGCACCGCGCCGCCACCCAGCGCGACGCCCGTGATCGAGGCCGACAGTCTGATCAAGGTATTTCCATCCCGCCGGGGCCAGGCACCAGTGGTGGCTTTGGACACGGTTTCCCTCAGTCTGGCCCAAGGCGAGTGTCTGGCCCTGGTGGGGGAGTCCGGCTCCGGCAAGACCACCTTCATCAAGGCCCTGACCGGTGCCCTGACCCCTGATGCAGGTCAGATCACCATCAGCCCCCCGGGCCATGGGAGCATTGTGTTGCGGGACGCAAGCCGTGGCACCATGCGCCGGTTGGCCCGCCACCTGCAGATGGTGTTTCAGGACCCGTTCAGCAGCCTCAATCCCCGCATGACGGTGATGGATATCCTCACCGAACCGCTGGCCGTGCATGGCATCGGCAATGGCCACAGCCGCCGCGAGCGGGCCGCGGAATTGCTGCGCCTGGTGGGGCTGCCCAGCACCATGCTGTCCCGCTATCCTCACAGTTTCAGCGGCGGCCAGCGCCAACGGATTGCCATTGCCCGGGCGCTTGCCCTGGACCCACAGATCCTGTTGCTGGATGAGCCGGTGTCGGCCCTGGACGTCTCTATCCAGGCGCAGGTGCTGAACCTTCTGCGGGATCTGCGGGACGCGCTGGGCCTGACCTACCTGTTTGTCAGCCACAACCTGGCCGTGGTCCGGTATGTGGCCGACCGGGTGGCCGTCATGTGCCGGGGGCGGCTGGTGGAACTGGCCACCGCAGATGCGCTGTTTGCAGCGCCGCGCCACCCCTATACCCAAGCGCTGCTGAGCGCGGTGCCCGACACCGATCCCGGACGCCTGCTGGATTTCAATCGCATCCTGGCGGGCGACGCCGGAGATGCAGCCAACTGGCCTGAGGTCTATCAGGGCACTGCCCTGACCCTGACCCAAGTCTCAACCGATCACTATGTCGCCATAGAGGCCGCCTGATGCTGACCCCCGTCCCCGTCCTGGCCCGCGCCCTGGCGCTAGGCTTGGTCCTGCTGCTGTCATCCCTGCCCCTGCGGGCGATGGAAGCGAAGGAGGCGCCGATGCTGGCCGATCTGGTGGCCGCTGGGAGCCTGCCGCCCTTGAGCGAACGCCTTCCCAGCGCCCCCCTGATCCGGCAGCCCGTGGAGGACCAGACCCTGGGACGGTACGGCGGCCAGTTGGATATGCTGATGAGCACCACCAAAGACGCCAAACTGATGGTGGTCTATGGCTATGCCCGTCTGGTGGGCTACGGCAGTGACTTGGTCCTGCGTCCAGATATCCTGGAGCGGGTTGAGGTTGAAGAGGGGCGGATCTTTACCCTGCACCTGCGCCCCGGCCACCGCTGGAGCGATGGCCATCCGTTCACGACCGAGGACTTCCGGTATTACTGGGAGGACATCAAGAATAATGACTTGGTGGCCCCGGCTGGCCCTCCGCAGGAACTGGTGGTGGATGGTGTCCCGGCAGAGGTGGAAGTCCTGGATGAAACCACGATCCGCTATAGCTGGCCCAAGCCGAACCCGACCTTCCTGCCAGCCTTGGCCAAGGCCAGCCCGCTGTATATCTACGCGCCCGCCCACTACATGAAACAATTCCACGCGGACTATGCTGACGAGGCGGAGCTATTGGCCATGGCGGAGGCGCGCGGCATGACCAGTTGGGCCGCGCTGCACAACCGGATCTACCGTCCCTATCGCAACGCTGACGAAAAGGTGCCCACCCTGCAGCCCTGGGTGCGATCTGCTGACAGCACCGACACCCGGCTGGTGTTCACCCGCAACCCCTATTTCCATCGTGTGGATACAGAAGGTCGGCAACTACCCTACCTGGATCAGGTGGTGATGCGGATCACCGAAAGCCGGATGGTGCCGCTGCAAACCGCCACCGGGCAAACCGATCTGCAAGCCCGCTATCTGTCCTTCAAAGACATCCGGGCGCTGAAAGCCGCCGAAGCCCGAGAACCCTATACCTTGAGGGTCTGGTATGATGGGCGCGGCTCCGATGTCGCCCTTTACCCCAATCTCAACACCACGGATGCGGTCTGGGGACCGCTGGTGCGGGACGTCCGCTTCCGCCGCGCGCTGTCCCTGGCGGTGGATCGCGGCAAGATCAACCAAGTCCTGTACTTCAATGTGGGTCAACCAGCCGACAACTCCCTTTTGGCCGACAGCACCCTGTCCCAGGAAGATACCCTCAGCCCCTGGGCGACGCACGATCCGGCCGCCGCCAACAGCCTGCTGGATGAGATGGGCCTAACGGAGCGGGATAGCGATGGGCTTCGCCTGCTGCCCAATGGCGAGCCCATGCGCCTGGTGGTGGAGATGGAGGGCGGCAACAAGGCGTTCGTCGACACGCTGCAACTCATCAAGGATGACTGGTATGAGATCGGCGTGGAACTGGTCACCGTGGAGCGCCAGCGGGAGGTCTTCCGCGATCGGGTGCAGACCGGTCAGACGGTGATGAGCGTTTGGTCAGGCCTGGAGAACGCCATCCCGGATGCCAGCACCGAGCCGCTGGAGTTCGCGCCCACCCGCCAGGCACAGTTGCAGTGGCCGCAATGGGGGCTGCACACGGAAAGCGGTGGCAGCCATGGCACACCCATCACCGACAACCCGGCCGCAGAGCGCCTGCTGAGCCTGTACCAGGCTTGGTTTGACGCCGCCGACGACGAAGCCCGCGCGGCGCTGTGGGCGGAGATCATCGCCCTGCATGAGGATCAGGTCTTCAGTATCGGCACCATCGCCAAGGTCCCGCAGATTGTGGTTGTCCATCAGGACCTGCGAAACCTGCCGGAAACCGCCCTCTACAACTGGGATCCGGGTGCCCATTTCGGCATCCATCAGTTGGATATGGTCTATTGGGCTGAGGGGGCCGCCACCGGGAACTAACAGGATCATCCCCCGACCCGTGACCCACCGCCGATTGCGCACAGCGTGGCCCCCGGGGCGGCCCCCGAAGCGACCCGGCCGCGGCCCCGGGATGGCAGGAGACAGGGGCAGGAAAGCCCCGCGTCCTTGGCCCCTCTCCCGAAGTCACCCCTGGGCGCAAGTGCCAGCGCCCATGCTTTGATTTGACGTGGCCTCTGGCATCGCTACGGTGCCGCCAGTCCACCCCCGCCTTCCGTCAGGAACCCATCCGCCCGTGCTGAGACATCTGTTCAAACGAACCCTGACGATGCTGGGCACGCTGCTGGTCATCAGCGCGTTGGTCTATACCATCGTGCAGTTGCCCGAAGGGGATATCCTGCAAAATGAGGTCGCCGCCCGGATTGCCGAGGGCGAGAACCTGACGCAGGAGCAGATCCAGCAGCTCTATGCGGATTTCGGGCTCGATCGGCCCTATGCCGTTCGCTACGTCGAATGGGTCTGGGGATTGGTGCAGGGGGATTTTGGCATCGCCCTGTCCGACCCACAGAACCGCCCCGTGAGTCAGATCCTGGGTGACAAGGCCTTTCTGACCATCCTGCTGAACATCGCAGTGATCCTGTTCATCTGGGTGGTGAGTTTCCCCATCGCCATGATCTGTGCCGTGCGGCAATACTCTGTCGCCGATCACACCTTGACCTTTGTCGGGTTCCTGGGCCTTGCCACCCCCAATTTCCTGCTGGCGCTGATTCTGTATTACTTCGCCTATATCTGGTTCGGTATCCCGCCCACAGGGCTTGTGGACCCTGAGTTGGAAAGTGCGGAGATGAGCCTGGAAAAGGCTTGGTCGATCCTCACGCACCTGATTGTCCCGGTCATTGTGATCGGGACCAGCGGCACCGCCGCCATGATCCGCCGTCTGCGGGCCAACCTTCTGGATGAGTTGGAAAAGCCCTATGTGCGCACGGCCAAGGCCAAGGGGCTGGGACCCACGCGGATCTTGATCCGCTACCCCCTGAGATTATCCCTGAACCCCTTCATTGCGGAGATCGGGAACATCCTGCCCCAGATGGTCTCCGGCGCTGCCATCATCTCCATGGTCATGGCCCTGCCCACGGTGGGCGGATTGCTGGTGGATGCGCTGCGCGCACAGGACACCGACTTGGCGGCGGGCATCCTGATGGTGCTGGCCATGCTCACTGTGGTTGGCATCTATTTGTCGGACTTGGCCCTGGCGGCGCTGGATCCCCGTATCCGCCTGGGCATGGCGGAGGGCGGACGATGAGCAACGGCCCTTCCCTGGACAAACCCACGGCGGACAGTGCCAGCCCGCTGGACCTCACCACCCACTATGTGGACCCCCATCCTTTCGATCCCCAAGCCGAAGAGCCCAGCGCCGGCGGCGCCGCGGCGGGCCTATCCACCCGCCGTCTCATGTGGCTGAAGTTCCGCCGCCATGGCTTGGCTCGGTTCAGCCTTTATGTGCTTGGCTTCTTCTACCTGCTGGCCATCTTCGCCGAATTCATCGCGCCGTATCCCCCCGACAAGAAATTCGATGAATACCGGCTCAGCCCCCCCACCCCTGTGAGTTATTATCACGAGGGGGAATTCGTCGGACCCTTCACCTATGCTCAGGTGGAGGAGTTCGACATGGAGACGATGGCCCTGACCATCACGCAGGACACCTCGACCCCCCATCCAGTGCGGTTTTTCTGTCGGGGCGAGCCCTACAAGGTCTGGGGGCTGGCACAGGGCGACATCCACCTGTTCTGCCCAGGTGAAGCACCGTTATTCCTGTTCGGAAGTGACGGGCTGGGACGGGATGTGTTTTCCCGCATTGTCTATGGCGCCCGGGTCAGCCTTACCGTCGGACTGATCGGCGTGGCGATCAGCCTTGTCTTGGGTATCTTGCTGGGGGGACTGGCAGGCTATTTCGGTGGTTGGATCGACGCTGTGGTGCAGCGGGTGATTGAGGTGCTGCGCTCCTTGCCGGAACTGCCCCTGTGGATGGCACTGTCGGCGGCCATTCCGGTCCTGTGGCCTGCGTGGGCCACCTTCCTGGGGATTACGGTGATCTTCGGCCTTCTGGACTGGACAGGGCTGGCCCGCGCGGTGCGCAGCAAGTTGCTTAGCTTGCGGGAAGAGGAGTTTGCTTTGGCCGCAAAACTCACCGGCGCCAGCAGTGGGCGGATCATCTATCGCCATTTGGTGCCCAATTTTGCCAGCCACCTGATCGCCAATGCCACCTTGGCCATTCCTGCCATGATCCTGGGGGAGACGGCGCTCAGCTTCCTGGGGCTGGGGATCAAGGAACCGCTGGTCAGTTGGGGCTTGCTGTTGAATGATGCCCAGGACCTCAGCGTCATCACCATCACCCCGTGGCTTCTGTTGCCTGCCGTGCCGGTGGTCGTGGTGGTCCTGGCGTTCAACTTCCTGGGCGACGGAATGCGCGACGCGGCTGATCCCTATAAGTGAGCGTCGCCCTCCCGCGGCTGGAGGAGCAACTTGGGCCATGGCCCGATACAGCACTGGACGCCGATTTGGAATCGGCGTCTCTGCTGAAGCTTACTGGTGGTCGCCCGGATGACCCCCTCCGTGGCGTTGCCACTCCAGGATCCTGCGCAGGGGCCGCCGCGGGGGCCTCCGTACTCAGGCGGCGCTGCCCCCCGTCCCGCACCTGCTCCTGGGCCTTACCCGGTTGCCACTGCCTCCGGCTTAGGCTCAGGCTCGGCGGCAGCCCGGGGGGCCGCCGAGCGCTTGCCAACGGCAATCCGCAGGCGCCGATCGGCCAGCGACAGGAACCCAGCCACCACCATGATGGTGGTCCCCAGCCACATCCACGCCACCAGCGGCTTGACCTTCACGCTGACACTATAGCCGCGCTGCGCGTCACCATCGCCCAAGACGACATAGTAGTCGCGCAGCAGGGTGACGAGGATCGCAGCCTCCGTGGTGCTCTGCCCACTGGCCACATAGCGGCGGTTCTCCGGCGCCAGGCGGGCAATCAGGTCGCCATCCCGGCGCACGGTCACAATGGCACGCTCAGCCAGGTAATTCGGTCCGGGCACGCGGCTCACATCCTCCAGTACCACGGTGTAGGGACCCTTCTGGATGGTCTCCCCCACCTGCACCCGCTGCAGCAGTTCAGACCCCCACAGGGAGCCCCCGGTGATCCCCAGGATGGTGAGGCCAACGCCAAAGTGAGCGAGGCTCATGCCCCAGGCGCTCCGCGGCAGGCTGAGCAATCGGCGCGCGCTGTCGGCCAGGGCGATGCGGCCCAGCCCAATGCGCTTGGCGATTTCAAGGAACACCCCCGCGATGAGCCAGGCACCCAGGGCCACCCCCAGCAACGCCTGAGCGGAGGAGCCGCCGCGCACCAATGCAACCAGCCCCACCACCCCCACCGTAACCGCCAGCATGACAGCAATCTGCTGGTACATGCCGGCCAGATCACCGCGCTTCCAGGCCAGCAAGGGCGCGATGGCCAAGGCTGCCATCAAGGGCGTCATCAGCGGCACAAAGGTGGCGTTGAAGAAAGGCGCGCCAACACTGATCTTCTCACCCGCCAGAATGTCCGCAAACATCGGATAGAGCGTTCCCAGCGCTATGGTCACCGCAGCCGTGGTCATCAGCAGGTTGTTCAGCAGCAGGGCGCCCTCCCGGCTGACAGGCTTGAACAGGCCACCGGGCTGAAGCTGGGGTGCCCGCCACGCGAACAACACCAGCGCACCGCCCACCAGGAAGGCCAGCAGACCCAGGATCACCACGCCACGGTCGGGATCCACGGCAAAGGCATGAACCGATGTGATGACGCCAGAGCGGACGATGAATGTCCCCACCATCACCATGGCAAAGGCCAGAATGGAGAGCAGTACCGTCCAGATCTTCAGGTTGTCCCGCTTCTCCACAACGATGGCCGAGTGCAGCAGGGCCGTGGCCATCAACCAAGGAATGAAGCTGGCATTCTCCACCGGATCCCAGAACCAGAAGCCACCCCAACCCAACTCATAATAGGCCCACCAACTGCCCAGCGCGATGCCGGCGGTCAACATCGCCCAAGCCAACAGGGCCCAGGGGCGCAACCACCGGGCCCATCCACTGTCTACACGGCCTTCCAGCAGGGCCGCCACCGCCAAGCTGAAGGTCATGGACAGCCCCACATAGCCGCCATAGAGCAACGGGGGATGGAAAGCGAGGCCCGGATCCTGGAGCAGCGGATTGAGATCTTGGCCCTCCAGCGCCGCCGGGAACAGGCGCAGGAACGGGTTGGAGGTGAACAGCACAAAGCCCAGGAAACACAGCCCCAACAACCCCTGCACCGCCAGCGCCCGTGCCTTGAAAGTTGGCGGAAGGGAGCGGGCCGTGGCCGCCACCAACGCCCCGAACAGGGCCAGCACCCACACCCACAGCAGCATGCTGCCCTCGTGGTTGCCCCACACGCCGGAGATCTTATAGAGCAGCGGCTTCAGCGTGTGGGAGTTGTTGCGCACCAGGGCGACGGTGAAGTCCGACTGAACAAAGGCATAGGTCAGCGCCCCGAAGGAGAGCGTCAGGCACAGGGCCTGAACAAGGGCCGCTTGGTCACCCAACAGCATCAACCGGCGATCACCGGTGTGGGCCCCCACCAGGGGAACAATGGTCTGGGCCAGCGCCACCACCAGCGCCAGAATCAGGCAGAAATGGCCAAACTCAACAAGGCTCACCTTGGGTCTCCGTCCATCAGATGCAGCGTCGGGGAGGGATTTGGTCCCGCACTCTCAAGGGCTGCGCACCGCTTCAGCGGTACTTTGCCGCCCCGCTTTCCGCCGGGTCGGGAAGCTGGGCATTGCCGATCTGGTGCCCCTGGGCTTCCAACTGGGCGGCGACCTCCGGACTCATATAGGTCTCGTCATGTTTGGCCAGGACCTTTGCGGCCTCAACGGACCCATCGGCCAGCAGAACACCAGTGACAACCACCCCCTGGCCTTCCTTGAACAGGGACGGGAGCATGCCGCGGTAGACCACGGTGACCGTGGTTAGCTGATCGGCCACGTTGAACCGGACCCCGTCATCCAAGGTTTCGACGGAGCCATGCTCCACCAAGCCGCCCAAGCGGAAGCTGCGCCCCACCTCAACGCGACCTTCCTGGACATCTGCGGGAAGGCGATAATGGTCCACGCCGTCGCCCAAGGCGGCGAAGGACAAGCCAGCGGCGGAGGCCGACACGGCCAGAACGATGCCGACAATGGCCA
>CAZCBM010000100.1:0-11528 GCA_964496805.1 uncultured Rhodospirillales bacterium
CAGGATATCTATGACGCCCGCGCGGTGGCTGATGCCGTGGGCTTCCCGCACTATGTGCTGGATTATGAGAGCCGGTTTCGGGACTCGGTCATGGATGACTTCGCCGACAGCTATGTCCGGGGGGAGACGCCGATCCCCTGCGTGCGGTGCAATCAAACCGTAAAGTTCCATGACCTCCTGGGAACGGCCCGGGAGTTGGAGGCCGATTGCCTGGCCACCGGGCACTATGTCCGGCGCGGGGGCGGCCTCCGCGGGGCCGAACTGCTTCGGGCGGTGGACCCGGGCAAGGACCAGAGCTACTTCCTGTTCGCCACCACCCAGGACCAGTTGGATTACCTCCGCTTCCCCCTGGGTGGGCTGATGAAAAGCGAAACCCGCGCCCTGGCGGACCGGCTGGGCCTCGCCGTGGCCGATAAGCCCGACAGTCAAGACATCTGCTTCGTCCCCAATGGCAACTACCAACGCATCGTGGAGCGCTTGCGCCCCGATGGCTTCGTACCGGGCGACATCGTGGACCTGTCTGGCCGTGTGCTGGGCCAGCACCGGGGCGTCGCAGCCTTCACCATCGGTCAGCGCCGCGGCCTGAACCTTGGAGCGGCTGAGACCGGTGGCGAGCCGCTCTATGTGGTTCGGTTGGAGCCAGACCACGCGCGGGTGATTGTCGGCCCGCGCTCGGCGCTGCTGCGGGATCTGGTCTATATCAAGGAAACCAACTGGCTTGGGCCGCAGGCCGCCGATCTTGCCAGCCCCAGTGGGGCAAGGGCGCTGGTCAAACTGCGCAACACCATGGCACCGGTGCCAGCGACCATTTTCGGCCGCCCCGGTGCCCGGGCGGTTGTCCGCCTGGACGAGCCGCTGGAGGGTCTCTCCCCCGGTCAAGCCTGCGTAGCCTATGACCAGGATCAGGTCCTGGGCGGTGGGTGGATCACCGGAACAGAGGCCTCCGACGCCGTTGCTGCCCACCAGGGCACGGTGCAAGATGCCACCCACCAGGGTGCGGTGCAGGCTGAAACCCAACAGGGTGCAGTGGAGGCTGGCACCCACCAGGGTGCGGGGGAGGCCTGAGCCGCGTTGGACCAACTCCGCCTTTGAAGGCCCCTTTGCGTCGGCGGTGGAAAACGCAGGATCGCTCAGGCGGTGTGTCATCGCGCCGAAGCACGCCACCACCCCGAAGCGCAGGCCCCCAAAGGGACAACGCCCGGACGGGGATCATCCCAACGACCATTAGGACACCACAGCAGGGGCGCCGATCCCTAATCGGGGTCCACTGCTGTAGGTCATGCCTCCTGCGGTGACCGCAGACGCATCCAGGGCTCAAGGGGCCACGGCACACGGATGCAGGGCCCGCAGACCCAGGGTGCTGAGATCCAACTCTGCGCGTGCGGGACCCCAGCCGGTGGAGCGAACCGGGAGCCCTGTTTGGGTCTCCAGGGCCTGACAGAGAGCGCCTGGCCCCAACGCCCGCACGCCCGCTTGGGTGTTCACCAGCATGGTGCCGTCCACTTGGTCCAGGCAGGTCACTGCCAGGCCAGGGTCGAGCGTCAGCCCGGCCGGGGCGGCGCTATCCAGATCCCGGCGGATAACGGTTGCAGTGAGCGCAGGCCGCAAGGGGGCAAAGCGCAGCGACCCCTGGAAGCTATTGGGCGCATTGGTGGGATCCACAATCCGCGGCGATGGGGGCGCCGGCAGTTCTCCCGGCAAGGGGCCAGCGCCATGGCGGGTAAGGTAGCTGCGGGTGAGATAGTGTACCCGCAAGCGCGTCAGCCTCGCCGCCACAGCCAGGGGCATCACCTGGGCCAGCCCGGTGCGGGAGCGGGTGACGTGGGGGAACCAGCCGAAATCGGCATCCAGCAGCAGGCCCTGGGCTCCCTCGAAGAGCAGGTGGCGCCAGTCCGTCGCGGTGAGCAGGGTTTCATCCGCCACCGTGATGGCCGCGGCCATGGCCCGCGCCTCCTCCAGCCAGACCTCAAGCACGCTATCATCGCGGAGCAATTCGGCAAGGGGCTCTGGCAGGTGGGACACCCCCAGCGCGGTGAGCCGGCTGGGCACCCATTGGTCCCGGATCGCCTGCAAGCGGGGCATCATCCTATCCGGCTTGCAGAGATCAGCCGCCCGCAGAGACATCTCTGGATGGTCTTCGTCGCGGCCAACGGTCTCCCCAAATCCGATGCCGCAGGAACCGTGGCGTTCTCCACCGCGGGCGATCTCCACGGCCTGATTGACCAGCACATCAAACGGTGTCGTCACCAGGGCATCGGGATGGATGGCCACCCTCGCCGCCAGTCCAAGATCGGCCAGACGGTCTCGTTCCGCCAGGAACAGCGGCGGGGAGGCGACGAAGCCCGGACCCAGCCAGGTGCTGGCGCCGGCCAAGGCGCCACTGCCCACATGGCTGAACACATGGCGGCGACCGGCATCATCCATCACTGTGTGTCCCGCCTGGGCACCACCATTGTAGCGGATGACCAGGGTTTCAGCCGGGGCGATGGCGGCCAAACGATCGGTGAGGCGGCCTTTTCCCTCGTCCCCGAAATGGGCGCCGATGATGACCTCGGCGTTTCTGTCTTGTGGGCTCATGACTGGGTTCCTCCTTGGTCGGGGGTCGGTCTCAGGCAAGGTCGCGCGGGTCCGGGCGCGGGTCCGGGCGAGGGGGCGGCGCGCTGCCGCTGCCCTTTCCGCGGCCCAGCAGGCGGCGCAGGGGTTGGTTGGCGGGGTTGGACCCGGCTGCCCCGGTGATGTCGCCGGTGATGCCGGCCTCTGCCTCCAGGGTGCGGACGATCAGACCGGGCAGCTGGGTGTGGCGATCCAGCACCAGGGCCCTCTGTCCCAACAGGGAGGACCAGCGCTTGTGGACCTCGGTCAGGCGGCGACGGGCGAAGTGGCCCTCGGCAATGATGACGTGGAACACCGTCCAGCGTTCCTGGACCGCCGCCAACAGGTCCTCGGTCCGGAGGTCCTGGGTGACTTCATCCCCCAGCACCCGTTTGATCTGGGCTGCCGGCAGGACCGGGGGCGGGAACTCGTCGCCAACGGTGAACAACAGGCCCTTGCGGCGGCGCTTGTCCCAGGCGTCGGTCTCCGTGCGGGTGGCGGCGAAGTACCAAGGCAGGGTGTAGCTTTCGTGCTCATTCCCTCCGCCGCCCTTCTCCAGCCAGAGCTGGGTCAGTTGCTGGGCGATGCGGATGTCTGCCTCAAACTGGCTCACCTGCAGCGGCGCGCGGTCATAGGCAGCGTCCCCGATGCCCATCACCATGATGTGGGGGTCGGTGACGGGTTGGGTGTCCAGAATGTCCTCAATCAGGCTGCCGAGCCCTTTGCGGGCCAAGGCGTCGGCAATCATTCCCATGCTGCCGGTGACATCCAGCCCCAGGATCAGGGGGGTGGAGGTGGGGTTCACGTCGCTGTCCCGGCTTTCCCGCACCATGATTCGGGAAGGGTCCAGGTCGGGGTGCAAACCCCGGCTGCCGAACAATTCCTCCGTGGCGCGGCCCCGGGTGCTGCGGCTGTAGCGGTTCCAATCGTCGTTGCTCCAACGGGCGTATCCCATGGTGAGCCTCCTTGTTACAAGTAAGATGCAACATACATATAACTAACCAGGGAGCCTGTCAAGGTCGGGGGGACAGGTTCTGAAGCGATCGCCTGTTCGCCTTAGCGAGAGGCAGACAGAGGGCAGATCGACTGGAAACTGGCGTGACCGCTTCAGGGGCGTGGATTTCGCACCCGTGAAGGCGCTGGGCGATTCCGCAAACGCTGAAGGTGCTGTAAGGAACCACGCCATGGACCCTGCCGCCGATGCCCATCCCCGCCCTTTCGCCACCGTGGACGTGGCCCTGTTCACCCTGGACCAGGATCGCCTGGCCGTCTTGGTGATCCCGCGCCCGTCAGCGCCCCAGGCGGGCCAACAGGCCTTGCCCGGCGGTTTCTTGAGGGTGCAGGAGGATACCAGCACAGAGGCAGCGGCCCGCCGCATCTTGCGCACCAAGGCCGGGCTGGAGACAGGCTATCTGGAGCAGCTTTATACCTTTGCCGGACCGGACCGGGACCCCAGGGGCTGGTCCCTCAGCGTCTCCTACATGGCGGTGGTGCCGGCCGATCGGCTGGCCGAAGCACTGGCCCGCAGACAAGGAACCCTGGTGCCCGTGGACGCCCTGCCGCCCTTGGCGTTCGACCATGATCAGATCATCGCCCGGGGGGTGGAACGCCTGCGGGCGAAGGCGTCCTATAGTTCGCTGCCAGCATTCCTGCTGGAGCCGCCCTTCACCATGGCGGAGCTTCACGATGTCTATCAGAAGCTGCTGAACACCCGCCTGGATCGGGCCAGTTTCCGCCGCAAGATCGAGGACCTGAAGATCCTGGAACCGGTTGAGGGGGGGCGTCGTGGGGGGGCTCACCGGCCCGCCCAACTCTATCGTTTGGCCCATCCGGACCTGCACACCTTCGATCGCACGATCTGAAGGGCTGTCCGCTCGCTGCGTGGCTGCCTCTCTCGACACCAGCGACGCGGGCTGTTTAGCCCCCTTCGAAGCCCTGCAGAACGTTCACGGTGTTGATGCCGATCTCGTCCACGGCGTACCCTCCCTCCATCACAAACAAGGTGGGCAGGCCCAGCCGTGCCAGCCGCGCGCCATAGCGGGTGAAGTCGTCGCTTTCCAGCCGGAAAAAGCTGATCGGGTCATCCTTGAACGTATCCACGCCCAGGCTGATCACCAACGCGTCAGGGCCGTAGGCCGCGATGCGCCCACAGGCATCCTCCAGGGCCTCGGCCCAAGGGGCATAGGGCGTGCCGGGGGGCAGGGGATAGTTGGCCGTGAACCCCTCGCCGGCACCAGTCCCGATCTCATCCGCGCCCCCCAGAAAGTGGGGAAAGGCATGGGCCGGATCACCATGGAGGGACAAAAACAGCACGTCGGCCCGGTCGTCGAAGATCGCCTGGGTGCCATTGCCGTGGTGAAAGTCCACGTCCAGGATCGCCACCCTTGCTGCCCCCTGGTCGCGGAACGCCTGGGCCGCGATGGCGGCATTGTTCAGGAAGCAATAGCCGCCATACATGTCCTGCGCGGCGTGATGACCCGGGGGACGACAGAGCGCAAAGGCTGCCCGCTCCCCGGCGGCCACCAGTGCCTGCGCGCTCAATGTGACATCAGCCGCCAGTTGAGCCGCAGCCCAGGTGCCCTCGGTGATGCTGGTTTCTCCGGCCAGGCAATAGTAGCCGAGCCGCCCCTCGATCTCGTCCGGGGGCAGCAGGCGGGTCATGCGTCGGGAGGGCCAGACATTGGGCAACGCCTCCGCTGTGTAGCCGGCCGCGCACCAATCAGCCCAGGCGGTGGCCAGGAACTGAAGATAGGTCTCCTCATGGACCCGCCGAACCGGGTCCAGCCCATGCTCTGTGGGGGCCAGCACCTCCCCCAGAGCCACCGCCTGCACCCGTGCCAAGATCGTTTCCGCCCGCGCCGGGCACTCGAAAGCCGGGACCAATCGGCCGCCGCTCAATTCGGTCTGCGCATTGCGCAAGGTATGGCGAGGGCTGAAAACAGTCTTCATTGCGGAACTCCAGGGTGAAGCGGTTGCGTGGGGCGAGTGCGCGCTGCGCCGGGACTGAGCCAGCCCCAACCCCATGACGCCACCCGACCGTCAGACCAGGGTTGTTGCACCGTCGACCGCGTTTGGGCAATCCCGCCGAGGTCGAGGGTGCTTCTGGCCTCGCGGGGCAGGTTTTGCCAGGGACAATGCCTGCAAAAACGCCTGTAAGCGCGCCTGTAAACAAGGGGGCGGGCAAGGGCCAAGTTGGCGCCTGCCCGCTGCGATTGCCCTCTGCGACTGCTTTGCGCCTGCCCCCGGCGCCTGCCACTGCCGACGCCCCTGCGCGCCCGTGCCGCGTGGGCACATACCCCATGCTGCGTCAGCCTGCCGGCCCTGTTCCCTCCCCCCTGCTTGCCTGATTGTGAGACCCCATGCCCCAGCGTATCACCTGCTTTCTGCTGACCGATGGTCCCGTGACCCTGAACGCAGAGGCACTTCAAAGCGCCTTGGCACAGGGAGGATGGGCCGTGGACCCAACACCCCCTGCCGCCATGGACGCTGGCGCCACGGTGCTGATGGTGGATGGGCATATGGTGATGCTGATGGCGCAACCCTTTGCGGTTCCGGCGGAGGATTTGCAGCCCCTGGTGCCCCATGCCTGGATGTGGGAGCAGGCCGCGGAGGTGGTTGAGGCCCACCAGGGCCACTTGATCGTCAGCATTGCGGCCTTGGACGACGAGTTGCCACAGCATCGGCTGGCGGCCGCCCTGACCCTGGCAACGGTGGCTGCCCTGTGCAGCGGCGATCCCCGGATCACGGCGGTGGTTTGGGACGGTGTGATGCTGCGCCGGCCGGATTACTATAACGGTGTGATTGATCAGCAGGCTGCCCTGGCGCACCTGCCCACCCACGCGGTGGATCATCGTTTCTTGCGCCGGGAAGACCCCAATGGCCGCGGCCCTGAAATCGAGTTCATCACCGCGGGACTGGTGAAGTTCATCGGTCAGGAATTGCATATGGGCACGGCCAGCGGCCTCAAACCCTCTGAGATGTTGGATCTTTCTGCTGCGATGACCGGCTATCTGTTGGACCAAGGGCCGGTCATTGAGGATGGGAACACCTTTGATGGCCCTCATGGATTGCTCCGCGCGCAGGTCCAGCAGGAATCGGGGGTAACACTGCTCAGCGTTGCAGCGGCCCAATAAGGCCTTCTAGCACCAGGGTCTCCCGCCCGGATCCGCGGACGAGCCGTCGGCCCCAACTGGTGGCGGCGTCGGGATCGCCGCTCAGGCGGTCCATCGACATATCCCGGACCCCTTCGGCGCGGTAGGCTTCCGCCAGGGCCTCGATCCCGCCAGGGGCCAACAGGTCGGGCAACCCCTGTGCCTCCCGCACCACCGGGTCCTGAAAGGGTTGCAGGTTCAGCAGGACGGACAGGCGGGCGCCCTCCGAGGGTGCAAGATCCCGCAGGGCCGGCAGCATCCAGGGCTGCGCGGCGGGATCGCTGACCCCGCGCAACAGCGATCCCCAAGGGTAGTTCACCGTGATCGCGCTGGCCCAGCCTGCAAAGGGCCCGGGCAGATCCTCCGCGGCAAAACGCAGGAACAGCGCGTTGGGCACGCCGCCTTTGGCGGGCTTACGCCGCGCCTTCTTGGCGCTGTCAGCCGCCTGATGGGGGGCGCTGTCCAATCCCAGCGCCAAACGGGTGGGGGCCTCCGCAGCCGCCCGCAGCACAAACCGCCCGTCACCGGTGCCGATGTCCATCAGGACCCCGCCCGCGAAGGCAGCCCGAAGGGCGCTCAGCGACTCAAGCGTCAGGGGCGTTTCCCTATTGCCAATCACTTGGGAGAGCATGTGCGCGTCCCCTTTGCGCCAGTGCGGGCGCCCGTGGGCGTTCCGATGTGCCGCTGTGCGTTACCGATCGAGACCACCAAAACGCTACAGCAGCATGCCCTGTCAGCGCCGGAAACGGGGAGCCCGCTCCTGCAAGTCCGGCTCCGCGCGGCGCGCCCGGCTCATATCGGCCCGGTCCAGTTCCGCGGCCAGATAATAGTCATAGTCCCCGCTGTTCAGCAGGTCCCGCGCGGCGTCCTCGGCCCGATCATAGAGGTCGGGATGGTAGCGCTCCAACTCCCCAAGCTTCTGCTTGCGCTGCACGCGGGTGCCGCGGGGGTCAATGGCATCGCTGCCGGGTTTGGGAATGGTGGAGAAGCGGTCGGCCAGCATCTCCTTGGCCCAATGATCGATGCTGCTGCGATCCTGTTCGCGCTTGCGGCCCAGCGCCACCGACAAGGCCCGGTCGATATCATCGGGGCCATCGCCCTCGACCGTGAGATACTTGATGTCCCGCGCCTCGGCCTCTTCCAGGCGCTCGTTGATGCTGTCCAGCCGGCCCAATTGATGATCCAGCTTGCCCACCTGCACATTCAGGGCGTCCAGGCGGGTATCCATGCGTTGGGCAATCAACGAACTGATGGCGGCTTGCATGGGCTCCCGCAGGCTCTCGGCGGCTTCGCCGCGCAATTGGTCATAGGCATGGCCCGTGGTCTCAATCCCCGCGCGGGCCTTGCGCATTTTGCGGGTGTGCAAGGCTTGGGCAATCCAGCCGCTTTCCGGTGCGTCCTCCCGGACTTGCAGGAAATGGGCTTGCGCCGCCGCAAACTCCCGCTTTGCGCGAAGATATTGCGGGCCGTAGCCACTGCCGAGGATCAGGCGCTCAAGGTGCTTTTCGTAGTAGGCGTCCAACTCGTCGCGGTCCACCACCTCCCCCAGGCTCTGGGGGTCCAAGGGGGGATCGCCGGGCTGCGGATTGATCAGGCGGCGGCGCATGGTGGCCCAGCGGTCCCGCTCCCCCAATTGATCCTCAAGGCTGTCTCGCGCTTGCCGCCGCACGTCGCCCAGACGGGTGATCAGCCCGCTGACGTCCACGCGCTTGAGACTCTCCGGGGCGTCGGCCGCCGGCGTTGGCGCAGGGTCGTCGCCCCCGGGCGTGGGGGAGGGGTCGCCGTCGGCGCCGGTCGGGTTGGCGTCCAGGGCCGGTGGGTCGGAAGGGTCTGGGGCGCGCTCAGTCAGTCCGCTGAAGGTCACGGTGATGTTTTGTGGCGGCACAGTCCAGGCTCGCCCGAAGGCGTTGGCGGGGGCTTGGCCCGGCTGGCCGGGCGGCAGCCGCAGGGGATAGTCCAGCGGTGGCAGGCGCATCCGT
Source organism: uncultured Rhodospirillales bacterium (assembly GCA_964496805.1). Taxonomy (GTDB): domain Bacteria; phylum Pseudomonadota; class Alphaproteobacteria; order CAZCBM01; family CAZCBM01; genus CAZCBM01. Next base: position 8,723 of record CAZCBM010000100.1, read on the forward strand.
CCGCCAAGGTCTCCTGGCCCCGGCTCCGCGCCCCGCGTGCGGGACGGATCCGCCGGCAGGACTTCCACCGGGATCAGGCGTCCATCGCTGTCGGTGGCCACCACGGTCAGTGGCTGGTCGGCGTCAACAGGCACCAGCGCACCGGCAGTGGTGGGCACAGGCTCCCCTGCTGGTGCCAACCCGGCAGGCGACGACGAGATCGGCAGGTTCGGCGTTGCGCCGGCCCCCGCAAGGGTCAGCAGCAGGGGGGGCGGAGGCGCCCCATCGAACATCAGGCTGGGAGGCGATCCATCATGGGCCAGCCGCTGCGGCGCAGAGGGTGCCAGCAGTGCAGGCACCTGTACGTCCGCCGCCGGCTCTGCTGCGTCTTGTTGCGGGTCCTGGGAGGCAGCGGTCAGGGGTGCGCTGACGCCATAGGCATCCCACGCCTGCCAATAGACCACAGGCACGGTCTCATCGGGGGCTTGGATGGGCTTGGCCATGACACACTTCACCCAGGTGGTTGCGGTTCACTGTTTGGCACTGTAGGCCGCAGCAGCGAAAGGGGGAAGCGACCCCCACAGCACCGGACACCGATTTGGATTTGGTGCCCCGGCTGCGGCTTGCTGGTGGTCGCTTGGATGATCCCCCGCGTGGCGGTGGCCCTTTGGGGGCCGACGCTCTGGAGTGCACTGTTAACAGGGAATCGGCGCGATGGCGGATGATGTGAAATGGGTTGCGGCCACCACTTTGGCGGAGATGCAGGCCTTGGATGAGGATGAGCCGATGGGCGTGGAGGTGGACGGTGTCCCCCTGGCGCTGGCGCTGGTGGAGGGAGAGGTGCTGGCGGTGAACGACGTCTGCACCCATGGCCGCGCCTACCTGTCGGAGGGCTTTGTGGAGGATGGCATGATTGAATGCCCCCTGCACCAGGGTCGCTTCTGTCTGCGCACGGGGGAGCCCCGGACGGCACCGGTGGTGGAAGCCGTGGCCACCTATCCGGTCCGGGTGGACGGTGATCAAGTCCTGGTGGGCCTGCCAGCCTAACCACCCCTTCGGGGCCCTTGGTCCCCCATCAACCCGGGGCTAGAGCAGGGGACACCGATTGGGAATCGGCGCCCCTGCTGTAGCGTGATGGTGGTCGCTCGGATAATCCCCTCCGGGGCGTTGCCACTTTGGGGTCCTGCGCTCTGGGGGGTCGAGTGGCCAGCCTCTGCAAGTGGGCTGGCCGGTCAGAACCCGATGGGTCGGGAGTGCCCAGGCTTATGGGCGACTTCTGCGGCCAGCGCCTTGGCCACGGCGGCCGGGGCGGTGTCGCCCAGCAGCTTGGCGTTGCGGGCGACGATGGCGAAATCCCCGGGGGTCAGCAGGTCCAGTTTGAGCACACTTTCTGGCGCCTCAGCATCGAAGAACAGGCGGAAAGCCTCGGCAATCTGTTCGCGGTTCAGATAGTCGAACTTGACCTTGAACGTGAACCGCCTAAGCGCTGCAGGGTCCAGCCCATCCAGGCGATTGGTGGTGGCCACCAGGGGCAGGGGGTGGGCCTCCAAGCGCACCAACATCTCATTGACCTTGGTGACTTGCCAATCATGCGCTGCGCCGGAACGGTCGGTGAGCAGCCCGTCGATTTCGTCCAGCACCAACAGCGAGCGGTTGTGGGCGGCCTCCGTGAAGGTGGCGGCGATGTTTTGTTCGGTTTCACCCACCCACTTGCTCAGCAGGTTGGCGCCGGTGCGCTCCATGATGTCCAGCATCATGCGCTCTGCCAGATAGCGGCCATAGGCGCTCTTGCCGGTGCCGGGGGGGCCATGGAGCAGGATCGACACCGCCGGCAGGTCTTTCAGGTCCACCAGGCGGTCCGCCAACCCTTCCAGGTCAGCGGAGACATTCAGCAGCCGGGTGTCGAAACGCGGGCCACGCAGGGCGTATTTGGGCTCCTCCTCCAGGCCGCCACGCAGCGCCTTGGACAGGCCGGCCACGGTCTGCTGCACCTCCTCCGATCCCCCCTTGACCAGACTGGCCGCCTTCAGCGCTCCGGCTGCCAGGCGGGGCGGTGCCTCAAAATCCCGGGCCAGGGTGCGGCAGTCATCCGGTGACAGGTCGATGCCCAGCCGGGCGCTCTCCCGCGCCCACAGGCGGGTGCGCACCGCGGCTGTGGGGATGCGCAACTCAACGGCATAGGTCATGCGGCTGAGCAACGACGGATCGAACTGGTGGATGGCATTGCAGGTCCAGAAGGTGGGAACCGGTGAGGCCTCCAGCAGGCGGTTGATCTGGGCCTTGAACTCGGTTGGGGCGGTTTCCGCTGCGCCGAAGGGCAGGTTGGATCGCCGCGCCAGCAGATCCTCCATCTCATCGAACAGCACCAGGGCCGAGCGCTTGGGGCCCACCAGCGCCTGGGTCAGCCGCAGATCCGCCAGCCGCTGTTCCTTGCCCACAAGCTCATCCCCGTCCTCGCCTTCGCCAACAGCATAGAGGGGCACGCCCAATGCCTGGGCCAGGACCCGGCAGAACTCCGTCTTGCCGGTCCCAGAGGGGCCATAAAGCAGCACGTTGATCCCGGTCTCGCCCCGATCCAGGGCAGAGCGCAGAAGGGTCAGCAGGAAGTCCCGGTCCCGGGACAAATGGTCGAAATCCCCCAAGGTGAGGCCGGTTTTGGCAGGGTCGCCAAACAGTGCCCGGTCCACCTCCCCAGCGGCGGCGTTCATGGGGTCCAGTGCGCGAACAACACGATTGGAGAGTTGGGGCATAGGGTCGCCGGAGGGCGCGGCGCGGCCATAGGCGTGGCCGCTGGTGCCAGCGGTCAGCACGCCATGCCGGCGCAGCG
>CAZCBM010000101.1:0-11341 GCA_964496805.1 uncultured Rhodospirillales bacterium
GGTCCGCCCCCTGGTCCAGCAGACGCCCGAATGCGGCGTCCCCCAGATCCTCCATCAGTGCCACCGGGGCAGAGTCGGACAGGGCGTGAATGCGGGGCGTGGCCACCCCCCATTCCGCCAGCATCCGCCCCATCATCAAGGTCGGCCCCAGACTTTCAGGGTAATCCCGGCAATCCACCACCAGGATCGAGGGCGCCCCAGGCACCCGCCAATAGTGGCGACGGCTGTCATCGTCACTCAAACGGTTTGCTGTGGCGGGGTCCCGTCCGATGGCGGCCAGCAGTCTCAGGCCAGCCGTCGGCAGGGCCAGCCCAAGGTCGTCGGCCGCGCCCACACTCGTGCTCCTGCGGGTGTCGGACGGCGACTGGCTCATGATGAGCCTGCCAGGGTCGCCAGAGTCGATAGCCGATCCACCCACAGAGGGCCGCCATCCAGGGTGATGGTTCGTCCCTCACCATCGCCGGTGGGGTGGAGGGTGATCTGCAGGGCGCCAGAGGGGCGGTGGGGTCCCAAGCGCGCCGGCCACTCCACCAGGGTGATGGTCTCCGGCACTTGATCCAGGAACGCCAGTTCCAGCACCTCATCTGGGTCGCTCAGGCGGTAAAGATCCACATGCTGCACCGTGCCCCGAGCGGTCTCGTAGGGTTGCAGCAGGGTAAAGGTGGGGCTCGGCACGGTGATGGGTGCCCCGATCAGGGTGCGGATCACCTGGCGCGCCAAGCTGGTCTTGCCGGCCCCTAGGGGACCTTCCAGCAGCAGGACATCCCCGGGGCGCAGCAAAGCCGCCAGGGCAGCGCCAAGCTGGGCCGTCTCGGCTTCCGATCGTACAGTGACCGAGGGAAGGGTTGCTTGGGCGGAGGAAGAAGCAGCGAAGGACATGGCGGCGGAACGAAACTTCGTCAGGTCTCAGTCGGGAGGGGAACGGGGCCGGGTCAGGGGGCGTCTGGCATAGGCGGGACCGGCACCCACCTTAAGGCCATGCGGCATTGCGTGCGCAGCAGGGACGCTGGCCGCGCGCGCCTGTCTCCCCTATGTCCTATACGCATCCGTCTGCGGCGCTTCAACGCGACCAACCGCACCGCCTTCGCCCCTCCTATCCCAGATTTGCCCCATGCCTGAGACTGATCGCCCCGCTTCCCAGATCGCCGCTGAGCCCGCCTTGGAAACCGCCTTGGAGGGGGAAGCCCTGCAAACCGATGTGGTGGTCATCGGGGCGGGGCCGGTGGGTCTGTTCACCGTGTTCCAGTGCGGGATGCTGGGCATGCGCTGCCACGTGGTGGACGCGCTGAGCGCCCCGGGCGGGCAATGCACAGCGCTGTATCCTGAAAAGCCGATCTATGACGTGCCGGCGCATCCGGCCATCGCGGGCCAGGACCTTGTGGATCAGTTGATGGCGCAGGCGACCCCGTTCTCGCCGTCTTTCCATCTGGGCCAGTCGGTGACCGCGCTCAGCGGATCAGCGGACCAGGGCTTTACCCTGTCCACCAGCGCCGATCAGGTGATCCAGGCCCGTGCCGTCATCATCGCAGCCGGGGCGGGTGCCTTCGGCCCTAATCGTCCCCCGCTGGAGGGCATCGAGGCGTTTGAGGCGACGGAGGCCGTGCAGTATTTCGTGCCCCGGCGAGAGGCCTACCGGGGCAAGCATTTGGTCATCGCCGGCGGGGGCGACAGCGCAGTGGATTGGGCGCTGAGCCTGAAGGACCTCGCGGCCAGCGTGCGGGTGGTGCATCGTCTGGCCAAGTTCCGAGCGGCGCCGGACAGTGTGGCGCGCCTGCATGCGGCGGCCGAGGCTGGCGAGATTGATCTGGTGGTGCCCTATCAACTGGCTGGCCTCAGGGGTCATGATGGTTTCTTGGAGGCCGTGGAGGTGGCGGACCTGGAGGGGGGAACACGGATGCTGGCGGCCGATCATTTGCTGGCCTTCTTCGGCCTCGCCACGAATTTGGGTCCGATCCGAGAATGGGGGCTGGACCTGGCCCGCAACCAATTGGCGGTGAACCCCACCACGGCGGAGACCAACCGCCCGGGGATTTTTGCCGTGGGCGATGTGGCGACCTATCCCCATAAACTCAAGCTGATCCTGTCCGGCTTCAGTGAGGCCGCTTTCGCGGCCCACGCGGCATACAGCTATGTCTTTCCCGGCAAGGCCCTGCATTTCGAGCATTCCACCGACAAGGGGGTGCCCGGCGCCAAAAGCTGACCCGCCCCCGCTGGCCGGTTTCCTGTGCGCTTTACCCGCCTGTGCGCTTTACCCCCCCTATGTGCTTCACCCAATGGGCTCACAGCCGGGCAGGTGGACCATGGCCATGCCCTGGGCATCGAAGCGGGCATCACGTTGACTGACCAGTCCGCTGGGGCTCACCGCCCGCACCCGGAGCCCAGCCCCTTGGATCTCACTGCCCACAATCTGGGTCGGCCCCCGGGGGCCGCTGGTCAAGCGGTCGTCCACATCCATGCGGACCACCACCACCAAGGGCCGGGGGGGCGTCGGCCTGAGCATCAGCGCCAGGACCTCGCTGCCATCGGCCACTTGTGCCACGGCGCTCAGCGCGTCCCGGCCCGACTCGACGCTCACCGGGGCGTGAACCCCCACCCCCTGACCGCCGGGCCGCGTGTCAAAATACAGCCCGGCGGCAGAACCCTTCAGGTCAATGGTGATCATTGACGGCGAGTAGGGACAGTCATCAGCCAATTCTACGCGAAATTCATCCGTCGGGCTGCTGTCCAAAAAGCGAACCGTCAACGGGCCTGCCCAAAGAGGGGCGACATCAGCCAGAAGAAATCCCAGGAAAAGGCCCATTTGGCCGGCGCGGGTCGTGCTAAACATCATGGGCTCACTCCTCTGTCGGCTGTTCCCGGCGTCCCGTTGCCACAAGCAGGCAGGGTTGGGGTGGAAACCTGAGGGATGACTTGGTATCGCCAAACAGGCAGGTCCAGTCTTGCCCCTATCCGGCCAACCAGGGCCAAAACAATCACAATGGAGACAATCCACCCATGACCCGTGTTATCCTTTCAGCCCTGGCCATGCTGCTTCTGGGCGTATCCATCGCCGAGGCCTGTCCCGACTATCGTCAGTGGGGCGACCGCTTCGTCACCTCCGGTCGCGAGCTCTATAACCCCAAATCCGTTGACGTGATCGCAGGCGGCGACAACGACCTGTCCCGCTGCGGGATTCGTGCGCACAATTATCGGGGGCCGCTGCCGGGCTGGGTCACCACGCCGCCTGATTTCTCCATCGAGGTGAAGGGGCTGAGCGGCTATCAGATCGAGTTTCGCGTGGTGGCTGATTGTGACACCGTGATGCTGCTGAACACGGCCGCCGCCAACTGGTATTACGACGACGATGACAACGGCAATGGCCAGCCCAAGATCCGCCTTACCCGTCCGGCGGCCAATGGGATCTATGACATCTGGATCGGGACCTATGAGCCGCGCAACTGCAATGCTCGCCTGATTATTGAGACGTTCTAATCGGCTCAGACTCTACAGCAGGGGGCACCGGTTTGAAATCGGTGCCCCGACCGTGTTGTTGTGCTGGTGGCCGCTCGGATGATCCCGTCTGTGGCGCCTCTCTGTGGCGTTGTCCCTGCGCGGTCCTGCGCTCCAACGCCCTGCGGCGGGCGGCATTACCGACCCCCATCAACGACCGACCCCCGTCACCGGTGCGCCATCCGGAAGCGCGCCTCAGAATCGGACCATTGCGGGCCAATACCTGGAAGGGGTGGCATCAGCCGCCCCTTTTTCGTTGGGCTTCCGTCATTGGAATGTGTGGGAAACATCCTCATCGTGTCGGTCGCGATTGGCCCTCATCTCCCGGCGCAGCAAAAACGGCAACGCCAACAGCAGGGCCAGAGGCAAGCCCAACAGCAGCAGGGTGATCAGGGTGCTCATGCCGCCTCCTGCTGCAGGTGGCCGGCGGTGCTTTTGTCCACCGTGGCCGCACTGAAGAAGGCCTCAACCGCTGCCAGGACGCGCGCGGGATCCTCCTGGGTGCTGATCTCGCGCTTAAAGGTGGCCGCGTTGCGAAAGCCTGCGGCGTACCAGGCCAAGTGTTTGCGCATCCGACGCACGGCGGCAAAATCCCCCACCGTCTGCCGCATCTCCCCATAATGGTCGCGGATGACGCCTACGATCTGGCCGGGCGAGGGATCAGGGGGCACCGCTTGTCCCGCCAAGGCAGCGCAGAGTTGGCCAGGGAACCAGGGACGACCATAGCAGGCGCGGCCCACCATGATCCCTGCGACGGCATGGGTCGTCAGGCGTTGCCGGGCCGTGGCGAGATCCGTGATGTCACCGTTGCCCAAAACCGGGAGGCTGACGGCGCGCGCCACGCGCTCGATCGCCCCCCAATCGGCCGCGCCCGTGTACATCTGGCTGGCAAAGCGCCCATGGACAGCGAGCATCCGCACGCCGGCCGCTTCGGCCCGGCGGGCCAACTCAACGGCATTGGCCTGCTGTGGCGTCCAACCCAGGCGCATCTTCAGCGTCACCGGCACCTCCACCGCGGCGACCACGGCCCGCAGGATCGCCTCGGCATGGTCCAGGTCGCGCATCAAGGCAGAGCCGGCTGCCTTCTTGGTCACCTTTTTGGCGGGGCAGCCCATATTGATGTCGATGATTCTGGCCCCCAGCCGCTGCATCAATTGTGCGGCCTCGGCCATGATGGCGGGGTCCCAGCCAGCCAGTTGGACAGACAAAGGGGCCTCTTCGGAGGGATCGAAGGCCAGCCTGGGGTCCTGGCGGGCGGCGTGGATCGCCTCCCGCGAGGCAATCATCTCGGTGACGATCAGCCCGCACCCAAAGCCCCGTACCAGCCGCCTGAAGGGCCGGTCCGTGACGCCGGACATGGGCGCCAGAGCAACGGGTTTCTCCAGGGTTACGCCGTGGCCCAGATCAATCATGCGGGCAAGGCCCCAGCCGTCGCCACCCCCGGTGCCGGAGCGCCGGAAGCGGCGGGGGATGCCTCCGGGCGGCTTGGCGGAAGGAACAGGGCGGCTGTTGCTGAGAGGCAGACAATCCCCGCCAATCCCCAGAACAGGGGCTGCACGGCACCATAGCCGCCATGGATGTCCGCGACGAGGACCGTTGCCAGAGGACCAGCGCCAAAGGACAAGATGAACTTTGCGCCAAACAACAACCCCCGGCGATGGGCAGGGGTGTAGCGCTGCAACAACAGGTTCTCCACCGGGATGGTCATGACACTCAGGAAGACCATGACCACGGCCACCAGCAGCAGCAACGACTCCCCAGTCACAGCCGCGAGCAACAGCAAGGGCGCCTGGATACCCAGCAGAAGGGTGTATAGCCGACGCGGGCTGCCCTTGTCCGCCATGGCGCCGCCAATGAGTTGGGAGCCGCTGGCGACGACATAGACCAGCGTGACCAATAGACCGATGGCGGTGGCCGCCTCCTCCATGCCGAACAGGTGGGAGAGCCAGCCGGTGAGTCGCGCCATTTCCTCCTCCACCAATTTCGGCATCGCGGTCTGGGTGGACTGGAACACGATCCCGCCAATCAGCATGGTGGCGGACAAGGCAAAGAAGGCGCGGATGCGATCATTGCGGCTGCTGGGCGTGGGTTTCACCACGTCCAGCGCGCGGTCCACCAGCCGGCCGCTGCGGCATGCCGCCGTCAGAGCCATCGCGCACAGCAGGCAGACCGCCCCTGGCACCAGGAAGGCCAGGCGCCAACTGCCGAGGTCGGTCAAGGCGCCGGCCACCAGCGCAGCCACCCCGATGCCAAGGGCGCCAAAGATCCCAACGATCCCGTTGGCGCGGCCCGGCCGGGCGGAATGCTTCATGGCCCAGGGGATACCCACCGGGTGATAGATGGCCCCCCCTAATCCCAGCAGGCACAGCGCCAACATCAATCCATCGGGCCCCGAGACCCATCCGGCGGCCAGGCAGCCCAGCCCGGTGAGCAGGAAAAAGACCACCATCATGCCCCGCTCAGACCAGCGATCCGAGAGATAGCCGGCGGCCGGGGCGCCCAGCCCAATCAGCAGGGAGCCCCAGACCCACAGCCCCAGCAACTGATCATAGGAGTGCGCGGACCAATCCCGGGCAATGAACAGCACCAGCGTGAGATAGATGGCGGTGGTCAGGTGCATCAGGAAGTGGGCCGTGCAACTGGTCAGCATCACCAGGCGCTGGTTGAGGCGTTCAGCATCGGGGCTCATTCGGCGGTTCCTTCTGTCGTCCCGTCCAGGGGGGACGGCTCACCGGGCACGCCCGCTGCGGCGATCCAAGCCAGGAAAGGCGGGTGGCCACCGCTCACGGGCAGATGCAACACACACGGCAACTCATAGGGATGGTGGGAGACCACCAGGTGGGTCAGTGCCTGGGTATTGGCTGCCGTGGTTTTGAGGATCATAGCAACCTCCGGCCCCTCCTGGACCGTTCCCTGCCATGGGAAAACCGCCACCATCCCCGGCAAGATGTTGGCACAGGCGGCCAAGCCCGCGTCAATGGCAACCTTGGCAATGGCCCGTGCCTCATCCACCGTTTCAGTGGTGGTGTAGATCAGTGTGACCGGATCGCCCATTGCCCTATCCTATTCATCCATGGCCGCCGGCTGTTGCCAACGACCGTGAAAGGTGACGGCCAAGACGAAACCGGTCAAGGCGAACAAGGCGTCCAAAAAGCTTGCGACGTGTGGGAAGGTTCCAGGACTGGAGCGGGTGAAGGGATTCGAACCCTCGACTTCAACCTTGGCAAGGTTGCGCTCTACCCCTGAGCTACACCCGCAGATGTCCATGCCAGCGCGGGACCCGTGAGGGCCTTGCAGTGCAGGGGCTTGCATTGCGTCTTCGCGCTCGCGACATCCCCAATGGATATCAGGCACGGGCGGGAAATCAAGGGCCAACTTTCGTGCGGCGATGTTTTCCCGCCAGGCTGTTGACCCGATACCGTCAGCGCGCCACCACTGCGCCCCGAACCCTTGTCCGCGCCGTTCAGCGGCGCACATCCTTCTTCGATCTGTTTCCGGAGCATCGGCCCCCTATGGTTACCCTGTTTGGCAGCGACGGCACCCCCGCCACCCCGACCCCGTCCGGCGCCGGCAGCGCCCCTGCGCCCGGCGATATCATCCAAGATGTGACCGCCGCCAACTTTGAGGAGGCGGTGATCAAGGCGTCCATGCAGATGCCGGTGATCATCGACTTTTGGGCCCCCTGGTGTGGGCCATGCAAACAACTGACACCGGCGCTGGAGAGCGCTGTGCTGGCCGCCAAGGGCGCCGTTAAGCTGGCCAAAATCAACACCGATGCCGAGCAGCAGTTGGCGGCAATGTTCCGCATCCAGTCCATTCCCACCGTCTATGCCCTGTTTCAGGGGCAGCCGGTGGACGGCTTCCAGGGCGCACTGCCGCCCAGCGAATTGAAGGCCTTTGTGGACAAGCTGGTGGAAATCGGCGGGGGTGTCCCGGGCGGCATCGATGTGGATGCGGTTTTGGGCGAGGCAGAGCAGGCCCTGGCCGCCGGGCAGGCCGACCAGGCGCTGTCGCTGTTTCAGGAGGTTGCCGCCCAGGATGAGGACAACCCCAAGGCCATCGCCGGGACCCTGCGGTGCCTGGTGGCATTAGGGGAGGTGGAAGATGCCGAAGCCGCCTTGAATGAGCTTCCGGATGCCATGAAGGTCCGCAGTGATTTCGACCCGGTGCGCTCCGCCATCAGCTTGGCCCGCGAATTGAACGTCACCACGCCCGTTGGCGAGTTGGAGGCGCGGTTGGCGGCCGACGAAAACGACCATCAGGCCCGGTTTGATTTGGCCAGCGCGCGTTTCGCCGCCGGCCAGCGGGAAGCGGCGCTGGAAACCCTCCTGGACTTGGTGCGTCGGGACCGTGACTGGAATGAGCAGGCTGCACGCAAGCAGGTGCTGAAGTTCCTGGACGTGATGGGACCCGCCGATCCGTTGACCGCAAAGACCCGCCGGCGGCTTTCGTCGCTGCTTTTCTCCTGATGCCCTGACCGGGAGCCTCCCTTGCCCCTCGCCCTGACGCTGCCCCCCACGATGCCCATCTTCCCCTTGTCTGGCGTGCTGTTGCTGCCGGAGGGGGACCTGCGCCTGAACATATTTGAGCCGCGCTACATCGCCATGGTGGATGATGTGATGCGCGATCATCGGTTGATCGGGATGGTTCAGCCGCGCGAAGCCGGCGGCGAAACCGTCTATCGGGTGGGCTGCGCAGGTCGGGTTTTTGAGTATCGAGAGACCGATGACGGCCGCTACCTGATCACGCTCAAGGGCATTCAGCGCTTTGCCATCGCCCAGGAGTTGCCCTGCATGCGGGGCTACCGGTTGGTTCAGCCGGATTGGGAGGCGTTCGCGACGGATAGGGCGGAGATGCCGGAGATTGATCTGGACCGCCAACGGTTGAGCCGATCCCTGCGACGCTATTTCGATCATCTGGGCGTTGACGCGGATTGGGACTTAATTGAGGAGGCCCCGGCGGCAGGCTTGGTGAACAATTTGTCCATGGCCTGCCCCTTCGATCAGGGCGAGAAACAGGCGCTGTTGGAGGCGGCCGGCCCGGCGGAGCGGGCAGAGGTTCTGTTGGCGCTGCTCGACATGGCCAATGCCAGCCCTGGCGGGGATGGAGAGTTCCGCCCCCAATAAGTCCGGTTTGTGACCCTGCCTTCACCATCGTTTGCCCGACGTCTTGCCCTCCCAGGACCCCCTCGCGCCATGACTGAGCCATCTGATTCCCCCAAGCCCCGGCACAGCGCCCATCCGTCGTCCGGCCATCCCAGTGCAGGGGCAACCCTGGTTGACCCCAAGGTCCTGGAGATCCTGGTCTGTCCGCTGTCGAAGATGCCGCTGCGCTATGATGCGAAGGCGGGGGAGTTGATCAGCGATCGCGCTGGGTTGGCCTTCCCCATCCGCGATGGCATCCCCATCCTGCTGGTGGATGAGGCTCGGACCCTCGACCCCTGACGGGGGTGCCGGCCCGGGGCTAATTGTGTTTTTGGGCGTCTCTGCCCCGGCCCCATATGCCTTAGTCAGCGGTGCGGATGGTGGGCTCGTGCCGCACGGGGAAGCCCATGGAGCGGGCGATAAAGCACTTGGCTGCTGCATGGCTGTGCAAATGCCGAGCCAACGCGCTGTCGCTGTCGCCGGCCACTGTCACCACCGGCGACAGCACCACCTCCGTGAATTGGCCGCCGCCGTCAGCCTCCTGGATCATGGTGCCGGTGGCATGATCCTCATAGCCAAGAACAATGATTCCGGCATCAGCGCACAAATGCAGGTACCAGAGTTGGTGACAGGCGCTGAGCGACGCCAGCAGCAACTGCTCCGGGTTCCAGCATTGTGGATCGCCCAGAAACGCTGAATCGGCTGAGCCGTGCAACGGTGGCTTGCCGTCGGCCCTGATCTCATGGCTGCGATCATAGGCGCGGTAGGCCGAGGTGCCCGTGCCGCGGTTGCCGGTCCAGCGCAAGTCGATGGCATAGTGGTGGGTTCTCTGCGTCATGGTCCTGCTGCTTCTCGGCCTTCAGCGCCTTGGCCCCGCGGCTCATCCTTGGGGCGGTCCTGATTGGAGCGGTCCTGATTGGGGCGGTCTTGATTGGAGCGGTTTTGGCGTCCGGGTGGGAGGGGCATCTCCCGCTGCGCCGGATCGCCCGGCCACGACAGCCCCACATCGGTATGCAACCGGTCCATTTCCGTTTCCAGCAGGACTTCCAGGGCCGCCAGCATTTGCTTGGGCTTTAGGCCGGGGGGGATGGCAGGCAGGGCGCGAACCCGGACGGTGCCACCGCGCTTGATCCAGCATCCCTTGGGCCAAAAGCGTCCACTGTCCAGCACCAGGGGCACCAGCGGCACCCCCAGATCGGCATACAGCAGGGCAACGCCGCCATGATAGGTCCCGCGGATGCCCCAGGGCGTGCGCGTCCCCTGGGGAAAGATCACCACCGTGCGGCCCGCGCCCATCCGTTCCCGTGCATAGCGTTTCAGGCTGCGCATGGCCGCGGCGCCAGCCTCCCGCTCCACCGGGATCATGCCATACTTCAGGATCATGGGGCTCCAGAAGGGGATGCGCGTGAGCTCGTGTTTCATAACGATGGCGCAATACGGGAACAGGATCTGGAGTCGGAAGGTCTCCCAGGCGGACTGGTGTTTGGAGGCCACAAGCACGGGGCCCTCCGGCACATTCTCCCAGCCCTCCACCTGCAGATGCAGACCCAGGACTCGGCGTTCAATCCAGTCCATTACCCCCAGATGCCAAACCATGGCCCGACGGTAGAAACCGGGGCCGGTGAGCATCAGCCAGAACCCAAGAAAGTGAAACAGCGCGTTCCAGCCGTTCCAGGCCAGGGTAAAGGCCAAACCGCGCAGAACCGCCAGCGGCCCCGTTGCCGGCTGGCAGGGCGGTTTGCCGGTGCCAGCCATCAAGGGGTCCGGGGCCCCGGCCATCAAGGGGTCTGGGGCCCCGGCCATCAAGGGGTCTGGGGCCCCCGCCATCAAGGAGCCGAGGGCGGCAGCCGTGCGGGGCGACCGTCCAGTAGGGCATAGAGGCCCGGCGTATCCAGCCCCAGACGGCGCCGGTAGAGCCACCGGTCGGCCATCACCCGCTCCAGATAGGCGCGGGTCTCCGCCAGCGGGATGGCCTCGATAAACAGCAGCGGGTCCTCATTGGGGTCCAAGGTTCGCAGAATCCGTTGCAGGGTCCCGGGGCCAGCATTGTAGGCCACCAGGAGCCGAGCCAGGTCATCCTCCACCAGCGACGACCCCGCCAAGTGCACCAGGTAGCGGTTGCCCAGCCAAAGACTGTGGGCGGGGTCCATCATGCGCGCCCGGCCGCCGCCGGTATAGTCCACGCCGGGATTGAGGTAGGCCGCTGTGGACGGCAGCATCTGGACCATGCCCGCCGCACCGGAACTGCCATTGCTTGCCTGGGGATCAAAGCGGCTTTCGGTCCGGACAATGGCCCAAAGCAGCGTCGGATCGGCGGTGTATCCCCCCTCTGGCGCCACTTGGGGCACGGGGTAGCGGGCGGCGCGAGCGGCATCGGGGTGGGTCTGTGCCAGCTTTTCGCCTAAGCGCAGAGACAGGTTCGCAGGGCCGGTTTCCTGGATCACGGCCAGCATGGCCTCTGCCAGGGCGCGATCACTGCCCGGGTCCAGGGTGCTCAGCAGGCGCCCGGCCCGGTGAGGTTCCCCCACCTGCGCCAGAGCCAGCGCCTGGCGGCCCAGCGGGTGGCGGGTCAGCGGCATCAAGGTCCCGCCGTCGGGGCGTGCCCCCTCCATGGGGGGGCCGACGGGGCCGGCGAGGGCGGCGGTGGCCAACAACCCATAGAAACTGGCGGGATACTCAGCGGCCTTCTCCAACGCGCGCTGGCGCAC
>CAZCBM010000102.1:0-11327 GCA_964496805.1 uncultured Rhodospirillales bacterium
AATGGGCTGCAGATTGGTGCCATGGGGCGCGATGATCAGCCCATCAACCTCCGCAAAACCGGGCAAAGCCACCAACGCCTCGGCCATGGCGCGCACAGCCTTACCCGCCCCGACGACAACGGTTCGGTGCCCCGGCGATGGCGCAGCCGGAGCATGGGCGCGAACAGCCGCGGCTGGATCAGCCGCGGAGACAGCAGCCTGGAACAGATGGTGGAGAAGCTGGGTGGTATCATGCATGCGGGGACGATAGGGTGTGCCCGATCGGGGGGCAAGCGATCCCAGTCCCCCCTGCCGTTTCTCTGGCCCTGGTGTGCAGGTGCTCCCATGACCGAACCGCCGATCTTGGAGGCCGCCCCGGCCCGCCCCCTGGCGGCGCGCTGGCGCTTGGCCATTATCGCCGTCACTGTGGCAGGGCTGATCCCCTTCGTGGGGCTGATGGTGTGTTCCTGGATGGACTGGGGTGACCCATCCTTGGTTAGGGCCGCCCGTCTGACCTATGCCGCCCTGATCATTAGTTTCATGAGCGGGACACACTGGGGCTTGGCCATCAGCAACTTCCAACTCAGCCCCACGGTTGCCGCAGCCGTTGCCGCCGCCAGCACGGTGCCATCCCTGCTGGCCTGGGCCGCGATCTTGCTCCTGCCCTGGTGGGGCGCGCCGCACTGGCTGTCATTTCTGCTGCTGGCCGCCTTACTGGGCAGCCAATTGGCGTTCGATCGGGTCATTCAGGAGCGCTTTGGGATGGCGCCCTGGTACCTTACGTTACGCACGTGGGTGACGGCGGTGGCTGGCGGGACGGTGCTGCTGGCGGTGGCGGGGCTGTAGCCGCAGGTTCGGCTGTTAGCGCCCGGGTCCAGGCCTCCGCCTTGGGGGTTGCAGGCATCGCCGCCGACGGCGACCGCGCGGACCGCGGCGCCGGCCGGGCCGCCTGAGTTGAGGGATCAGCGGAGGGCTTGCCCGCCCCATTGAACGCCGGCGTCGGACGGGTCAGGGCGTCAATCTCATCGGTGACGGCGGGCATCTCCCGCCCCAGCTTGCGTGTGGCCCACTTATAGACCCCCGTCCCTTTGAACCAGGTCTCCGCCCAGCGCGACACCTTGAAGGTTGCATTGAAGAAGCCGGGAAACTTCTCTCGCCCCCGCGTCAGCAGGCGCTGCATGGCGGGGCTTTCCTTGGTCAGGATGTATAGCCCAGCAATGGTGAACGGCATGGTGCCCGGCAGCAGGATGCCCACAGCCAGGCTTGCGCCCCCGATCCCCAGCTTGAGGTAATGGCGGAAGTCCCGGTGCGGCTTCCCCGGGCTGGGCAAGCCCGTGGCGTTGGCGCCTTTTCCAGCGCGCTGATTTTGATCCTGCTTGGGGTTCAATGCCGTCGTCCTGCCCGCTTTCCCACCCGATGCACCGGGCCTGCCCCCATCTTAGCGGCCTTGGGTGACAACAGCAAAGGGGGGGCCAACCGAAACAGCCTTACCCCCATTTAAGCCGGCCGAGCCCTGGCAGAGTGTGCGGGTCACGCCGCAGGAAAGGGATCACCGATCCGCCGAATTTCCCACCGCAGATCAATGCCACTCAGCGCCTTCACCCGTCGGCGAACCTCCTCTCCCAAGCCTTCCAGGTCCGCCGCCGTGGCCCCTCCGGTGTTGAGCAGGAAGTTGGTGTGCTTGGGGCTGACCTGTGCGCCCCCCAGGGTCAACCCACGGCAGCCCGCCGCATCCACCAGTTGCCATGCCTTGTGCCCCGGGGGATTGGCGAACGTAGACCCGCCGGTGCGCGCCTTGACAGGCTGGCTATCCGCCCGCGCCTGCTGGATCTCCGCGATCCGGGCCGCGATGACGTCCCTGTCCCCTGGCTCAGCCTGCAGGGTGGCCGCCACCACGATCCAATCATCTGGCAGGGCAGAATGGCGATAGCTGAGGTCCAGATCCGCGGCATCCATTTGGTGAGACTGGCCCTGCCGATCCAAGACCGTGGCGCTGACCAGCACATCCTTAAGCTCCCGGCCATAGGCACCGGCATTCATCTTGACGGCCCCGCCCAGGGTTCCGGGAATGCCGCTGAGGAACTCCAACCCAGCAAGGCCTGCCTGCTGGGCTGCGGTGGCCAAGTGGATATCCAGTGCCCCGGCCCCCGCGGTGAGGCGATGGGCATCGGCATCTACGGTGATGGTCGTGAAGCCCGCACCCAGCCTCACCACCACAGCCTGAATACCGCCATCTCTCACCAACAGATTGGAGCCGACCCCCAGGGGCAGAATGGGGATGTCTGCCGGCGCAGACGCCAGGAACTGAGCCAGATCCTCCTGGTCCGCCGGGCGCAGGACCGCCGCCGCTGGTCCGCCCACCCGAAACCACGTGACCTTGGCCAGGTCCTGACCAAAACGCAGCCTGCCCCGCACCGGTGGGAGCGCGTCAGGGGCGAGAACACTCACGCCGGTGTGCCCCCCAATTGCTGAGGCAGAGCGTTGGCCCATTGGGTGATGGTGCCCGCCCCCAGGCAGACCACCATGTCACCGGGCTGCGCCAGGCTCTTGACCATGCCAGGAAGTTGCTCGGGGCCTTCAAGCGGCAGGGCATGGCGATGGCCCCGTTGCTTCAACCCCGCCACAAGGCCGTCGCGGTCCGCACCTTCGATGGGTTTCTCCCCCGCCTCAAACACCGGCGCCACCACAACGGTATCGGCGTCATTGAAGCAGGTGCAGAAATCCTCAAACAAGGACGCCAAACGGGTGTAGCGGTGAGGCTGGACCACAGCGATCACGCGGCCATCGCAGGCGTCGCGGGCCGCCTTCAGGACAGCGCTGATTTCCACCGGATGGTGGCCATAGTCGTCGATTACCGTCACCCCATTGACCACACCGGTGATGGTGAAGCGCCGCTTGACGCCCTTGAAGCCCGCCAAGGAACGCCGGATGGTGTCGCCGTCGATGCCCATCTCATGGCCCACTGCGATCGCAGCCAGTGCGTTCTGGATGTTGTGACGGCCGAACATCGGCAGGTGCAGGGCTTTGATCTCCCCCGGTTTGCCATCACTCAGCCGCCCTGAGGTCAACACATCAAACCGACAGCCATCGCTGGCAAAGGTCTCGTTCACCGCGCGCACATCGGCCTGGGGGCTGAAGCCATAGGTCACAATGCGCCGGTCCTGCGCCCGCGGGATCATCGCCTGAACCTCAGGGTGGTCGACGCACAGGGTCGCGAACCCATAGAACGGGACATTCTCCACGAACCGGTCAAACGCCTCCCGCACCTTCTCGAAAGTGCCATAGAAGTCCAGATGCTCAGGATCGACGTTGGTGACGATGGCGATCACCGCCGGGAGCTTGACGAAGGTGCCATCACTCTCATCGGCTTCAGCCACCAACCAGTCCCCGTCGCCCAACCGGGCATTGGTTCCATACTGGTTGATGATGCCGCCATTGATAACCGTGGGATCATAGCCGGCCCCATCCAGCAGCGTGGCAACCAGACTGGTGGTGGTGGTCTTGCCATGGGTGCCACCCACGGCGATGGACCATTTCAGCCGCATCAACTCGGCCAGCATTTCCGCCCGGCGCACCACCGGGATCAGGCGATCCAGTGCCCCCTGGACCTCCGGATTGGACCGCTTGATGGCGGAGGAGACCACCACGACGCCCGCTCCCTCCACATTGCCTTGGTCATGGCCGATGGCCACTGGGATCCCCAGGTTTCGCAAGCGCTTGACATTGGCATTGTCGTTCATGTCGCTGCCGCGCACCGAATAGCCCAGCGTGTGCAGCACCTCCGCAATCCCGGACATGCCGATCCCGCCGATACCGACGAAGTGCAGGGTGCCGATGGACAGCGGCATGGCGCGCATGGGCGAAGCCTTTTTTGTCTGGAGGGGTGGCAGAGGAGAAGCCAGCGGTGGCGGGGACGGCAGCCCCCACCCTAAGGGAGAGAGTCAGAGGCGGTCCAGGATCAGCCGTGCCACCTGTGCGGCGGCATCGGTCTTCACCAGGGCCTGCCCCGCGTCGGCCATCTGGGCCAGGCGCTGGGGATCACCCAGCATATCCGCCAAACAGGCGCTCAGGGCCTCCGGCGTCGCGTCCTTTTGTTCCATGCGCCGGGCGGCCCCAGCCTGCTCTGCTACCAGCGCATTCACAGACTGGTGCTGATCTGCACTGGTGGGCAAGGGGATCAACAGGGCCGGACGCGCGGCCAAGGCCGCCTCTGTCACCGTTGAGGCGCCCGAGCGGCCAATGGACAGGTGGCACCAACGCAGACGGTCCGGCATGTCCGCGAAGAAGGGGGCGGTCTCCGCCTGTATCCCCGCCTTGGCATAAACAGCTCGGGCAGCCTCCAGATCCTCCTGGCGCACTTGATGCACCAGTCTCAAGCGGAGCCTCAGGGCCTCCGGCAAGGCCGCCAGCGCGTCAGGCAAGACCCGGCCAAAGAACTGTGCCCCCTGGCTGCCACCGGTGATCAGCACATGTACCGGCGCTTCGTCCGCAGGCGGCGCATACCCCTGGCCGGCCAGCGCCAGGATCGGGTCGCGCACCGGCACACCGGTATGGACGGCCTTCCCCCTGCCCGCCGCCGGCACCCGGGCCACCTGCGGGAAGCCCGTTGCAATATGGCTGCAGGCACTGGCAAGCTGCCGGTTGGCCTTCCCCAGAACGGTGTTTGCCTCAAACAGAACCAGCGGCCGGCCCAGATGGGCCGCCGCCTGGCAGGCGGGGTAGCTGGCATATCCGCCAAAGCCGATGGCCGCATCCACGCCAATCTCTGGCAGCAGTTTGCGCGCCTGACGGTAGGCTTTGGCGATGGTGATGATGCTCTGTATCCGGCCCAGGATGCCCCCCTTGAGCGGGCTGGCCGGCAGGCGATGGACCGGAATGGCCTCGTCCAGATCGTCGCTGAACTTGCCAGCACGCGCATCTGTCACCAACACCGGTCGCGCCCCTTGGGCCAGCAACACCCGTGCCACGGCCTCGGCGGGAAACAGGTGGCCACCGGTGCCGCCACCGGCCAGGGCAATCACGGGCGAAGAAGGGGAGGGCATAGCGGACACCGGGCGGCTGGTGGTACGGGAACTCTGTGGTGGGGGCTGGTATAGGGGTCACGGACCGAGGGCATCAAGCGCCGCGAGCCCTCATCATGCCTGCAATCGCGCCAGAGACGTCCGGGCCGATTGCCGCCAGGCCTGCGCCAACGCGGGCAACCCTGCCGCCTGCCTCAACCCCTCCTGGTCCCGACGGTCGATCAGGATCAGCCGCGCCATGCGGGCCACCGTCCACTCCGGGTGTGGGCGATCCAGCAGGACCAGCGGGTCATCGGCGCTGGCGGTGCCGGGGGTCAGCACGCGATAATACCAGCCGATGCGCATGCCCTCCAGCACGCGGGCCAGCATGTCCCGCACGCCGAACCGGGCATTCAGCTTCCAGCAGGGGGCGCGGCCATGGCTGACCTGAAGACGCACCGTCGGCCCCCAGGCGATGACATCCCCAATGCAGACCGCCGCCTCGGTCAGGCCTAGCCCGCATAGGTTCTCCCCAAACGCCCCTGGGGCAGTCAGCAACGGAGCCAGAGAAGGGTCCTCAATGGCGAAATCGGCGTAGTGGTCGCGGGGATAATGATGCAGCGCTTTATCAGCCCCCCCATGAACGCTGGGATCGCCCACGGCATCCCCAGCGAGCCCGCTGGATGTTACCTCAATCGGTCCGATCACCGGGCGGCGGTTGGCGATGGAGGAGGGCACCTGCCGATCCGAGAAGGTCACCGGCTGGCCCGACAACACGGCATCCAACGGCAGAGAGAAACCAGGCTGGCTCATCCGCCATCCTCCGGTTCCCCCAGGGCGTCATCCGGGGTGGTCCATCCGATCTCCGCCAGGATCTCGGCCGTATGCTCCCCCAGCGCTGGCGGCGGGCGGGGGGCCACACAGGGCTGCTCATCCATCACCAGGGGCGATCGCACCCCGGGGACGCTGCCCGCCTCAGCCAAGGGCTGATCCTGTGCAATCGCCATCTGGCGGGCCAGAACCTGGGGATCAGTCATGACATCTGCCACACTGTTGATGGGCCCGGCCGGGACACCCACCGCCTCCAACCGCTCCAGGATCTCCGCCCGGGTGAAGCGCTGCAACACAGCCTCCAACGCGGGTACAAGGGTTTCACGGGCCGCCACCCGTCCGGCGTTGGTGGCATAGTCGGGAACATCGGCCATGGCTGGGCAGGAGAGCGCCGCACACAAGCGCCGGAACTGCCCATCATTGCCGCACGCGATAACCACATGGCCATCGCCGCAGGCGAACACTTGATAGGGCACGATGTTGGGATGGGCATTGCCCATCCGCCGGGGGGCGGTTCCGCCAACCTGGAAGTTGAGCGCCTGGTTGGCCAGCACCGCCACCTGTGTATCCAGCAACGACATGTCTAGATGACAGCCGCGGCCGCTGCGAGCCGCCCTCAACACCGCTGCCTGAATGCCAATAACGCTATAGAGCCCGGTAAACAGATCCGCATAGGCAACGCCCGGCTTTTGTGGTTCGCCATCGGCTTCGCCCGTTAGGTCCATAATCCCGCCCATGGCCTGAATGATGAAGTCATAGCCGGCCCGGTCAGCATAGGGACCCGTATGCCCGAACCCGGTGATGGAGCAATACACCAACCGCGGGTTCACCTCCGCCAGGCTATCATAGTCCAGGCCATAGGCCGCCAAGCCTCCGCGCTTGAAGTTCTCAATCAGCACATCCGAGCGCTCGGCCAGCCGCCGGACGATCCCCTGCCCCTCGGTCGTGGTGATGTCCACGGCAATGGAGCGTTTGCCGCGGTTGGCTGCATGATAGTAGGCTGCCGCCAGCGGGTCGCCGTCGGCGCCGGCAACAAAGGGGGGACCCCAACTGCGGGTGTCATCCCCCTGGCCAGGGCGTTCAACCTTGATGACGTCGGCGCCAAGATCGGCCAGCACCTGACCTGCCCAGGGGCCGGCGAGAATGCGGGAGAGGTCCAGGACACGCAGATGGGCAAGCGGAGCATTGGTCATGCGCGCACTAAAAGCGCGCTGTCGCGTCTTTGGCAAGGGTTGCTGACGGCGGTGACGGAAGAGGAGGAGCGGCGCGCCGACGATCCCTCCGAAGATCCTGACGGCAGCCGGACCGGCCGCCCCATGGTGATCCTGCGGGTGGCCGACAAGCTGTTTGTTGCCGTATTGGTGCTGTCAGCGGCGGTGATCAGCGCCATGGCCATCGCCACCCAGGTGATGATCGGGCGCAATTTCACCACCTATGTCAATCAAGCGGAACTGGGCCGCCTGGACCCCCTGATCACCGCCCTGGCCCGCACCTATCAGGCGGAAGGGGGCTGGGATTTCCTGCCTGAGGGGGCGATCAGCATGCGGGAGGTCGCCCGCCTGCTGGCCCAGCGGCCTGGGGTCAGCAGCAGTCTGGAGATGGCCTTCCCGGCGGTGGGCGATCGCGAAACCTCAGACCGTCTGGGCCTGTTGGATCGGGCGGTGCTGATCAGCAGCGAGGGGCGGGTTCTGGTGGGTCAGGCAGTGCGCCTGTCCCAATCCCGCCGCCAGATCGTGGTCAGCAATCAAGTGGTGGGCACCCTGTCGCTGACACCGCTGACCCAGCTCACCGACGAGTTGGAAGTGACGTTCTTGGCCGAACAGCGGCTGATGCTGTGGATCATCGCAGGCGTCGCGCTGGCCCTGTCCGGCATCACCGCCCTGATGCTGTCTCGCAACCTGCTCAACCCCCTGTCCGCCATTGCAGGCGCCACCCGGCAATTGGCGCGGGGTCGGTTCAAGACCCGCCTGGAGGTGAGCCGCCGCGATGAGCTGGGCCAGTTGCAGGGGGACTTTAATGCCCTGGCCCGGGCGCTGGAACAGCAGGAAGCCGCCCGCCGGCAATGGGTCGCGGACACCTCCCACGAGTTGCGTACCCCGCTGGCCGTGCTGCGCGGTGAAGTGGAGGCCATCATCGATGGCATTCACCAGCCAACCCCAAAGGTGCTGAACACCCTGCTGGAGGAGGTGATGCATATGGGCAAGTTGATCGATGACCTGTATGAGCTCGCGCGCTCAGACGCGGGATCGCTGACCTACGCGATGCGGGATGTTGACCCCGCGCCGCTGATTGAGCCCGTGATGGCCCTGTATACAGACCGACTGGCCGCGTCAGAATTGACCCTAACCAAACCCGCCTCCATCCCGGACTTGCCACCAGGGCGGATTCTGCTGGCTGATCCGGATCGCCTGCGCCAAGTCTTCATCAACCTGCTGGAGAATAGCTTGCGCTACACCGATGCCGGCGGCGAGATCCGGGTCAGCGTAGAGGTGAGCCGCGATCAGTTCGTGCTGCTGTTCGATGATAGCCCGCCGGCGGTGGAGCCGGCGCAGATGGAGCGCCTGTTCGCCCGCTTCTACCGTGCCGAGGCATCGCGCAATCGCGCCAGTGGCGGCAGTGGCCTGGGCCTCGCCATCTCCCGCGCCATCATTGACGGCCATGGCGGGACCATCCGCGCTGAGGCCTCCCCATTGGGGGGCCTGCGGATTCGCGTAAGCTTGCCCTTGCAAGAGGCGCTCTAAATGCTTTCTTCTAAAGGCAGGATTTTACCGGCACAGTGAACGGTGCCCGCTGGGGGGCTCAGGTCGTCTCTGCCGGCCTGCCATCCCTCTCACCATCGCCCTGCCGTCGCTTTTGTCCCATCTCCTCTGCCCCTTCTCACTTGAAAGACCAATGCCCGTGGACAGCAACCACGTTCCCAAAATTCTTATTGTCGAAGACGAGCTGAAAATTGCCGAGCTCCTGCGGGATTATCTCAGCCAATCAGGCTATGCCTGCACCCATGTGGACAATGGTATCGACGCCGTGCCCAAGGCGGCCGAGGTGCAGCCCGACCTGATTCTTCTGGATGTGATGCTGCCCGGTCAGGACGGGTTGGAGGTCTGCCGGGCGGTGCGCCGCACCTCCGATGTCCCCATCATCATGGTCACAGCCCGCAGTGAGGAGATTGATCGACTGCTGGGGTTGGAGCTGGGCGCCGACGACTACATCGTCAAACCGTTCAGCCCGCGGGAAGTGGTGGCGCGGGTCAAGGCCGTCCTGCGGCGCATCCGGATGCAGTCTGAGCAGCCGGCGGCCGAGGCGCCAGGGGCGCCGCCGCCGTTGCTGGACCTGGACGAAGAAAGCTACATCGCCAAGGTGCGGGGCGAACGCCTGGATCTGACCCCCACCGAGTTCCGCCTGCTGCACGTCCTGGCCAGCCGACACGGGCGGGTGTTCAGCCGCTCTCAACTGCTGGAACTGGTCTACGAAGACGCCAGTGAGGTGGTGGATCGGGTGATCGACAGCCACATCAAGAACTTGCGGCGGAAAATTGCCAAGGTCCTGCCGGACGTGGAGGTCATCCACAGCGTCTATGGGGTCGGCTATCGCTTTGAGTCCGACGAGTAGAACCGAACCGGGCGCCCCTGCCCTGCCCTTGCCCTACCCTTCCCCAGCCGGTTGGCAGACCATGCCGTGCCGGAGGCAAGCAGGCCAAGGTGCCTAAAGCCTGGCCGACCGAGCTTGACCACTCCACAGCTCCCGTGCACGGCCAAAGCGTTGCCCAGGCCAGGGGATCGGCTGGGGCGCCGCGAGATCAGTGGGAGTCTGGGATCAGTGGGCGTCTGGGATCACCCTGCGACGGCTTGGCCAGGAAGGTTGCCGGTGGCCAGCAACAGACCGGCAATCAGCACCACCCAGAACAACGTGAAGGGCAGAAAGACCTTCCAACCCAGGCGCATCAACTGGTCATAGCGGTAGCGTGGCAGGGTCGCCCGAACCCAAATGAAGCAGAACAGAACCGCCGCCACCTTCAGCGCAAACCAGATAATCCCAGGCACCCACGTCAGCGGCGCAAACTCCAGACCAAACGGAGGCAGCCAGCCACCAAGGAACAGCACCGTCAACATGGCGCTCATCAGGATCATGTTGGCGTATTCACCCAGGAAGAACAGGGCGAAGGTCATGGAGGAGTATTCCACATGGAAGCCCGCCACGATCTCGCTCTCCCCCTCGGCCAAGTCGAAGGGGGCCCGGTTGGTCTCCGCCAGGATGGAGATGAAGAACACCACGATCATCGGGAGCAGCAGGATGGACATCCACCAGGGCTGATCACGCATGACAATATCGGTGAGGTTCAAGGAGCCGGCCACCAGCAAGACGGAGATGATGATGAGGCCCATGGAAACCTCATAGCTGACCATCTGTGCCGCTGACCGCAGCGCGCCCAGAAAAGCATATTTGGAGTTGGACGCCCAACCGGCACCAATCACGCCGTACACCCCCAAAGAGCTCACGGCGAACAGGAAGAGGATGCCGACATTGATGTCCGCCAGCACCCAGCCCTCGCTCACTGGGATCACCGCCCAAGCCACCAACGCCAAGATGAAGGTCAGCGCCGGGGCAATGATGAACACCGCCCGGTTGGCGCCGGCGGGGATGACGGTTTCCTTGGCCAGGAGCTTGAGCCCATCCGCCAAAGGCTGGAGGAGACCGAACGGCCCCACCACCGCCGGCCCTTGGCGCATCTGCATGGCCCCCATGACCTTGCGCTCCGCATAGGTCAGATAGGCCACCGCCACCAGCAATGGCAGCACGATCAGCAGGATATGGCCGATGATGGCGAGGAAGAACAGCAGGTGATCCATGGCAATCGGGCTCGGATGGGGGCGCGGGCTGGAAAAAGGTGTAGCCGGTATCAGGAGGTCTTGCGGGCCGCCGAGGTCTCCATCAGCAGCGTCTGGCTACACTGCTCCATGGTTTCCGACGCCCGGCTGATGGCACAGGTCTTGTAGTAATTGGCCACCGGGCTCAAGAACGGCGCGTCATAGAGACCGTGGTCGCTGCCGAAGGGCGCCCAAACCGGCTCCGGCGCCTGATCCCAATGGGCGGCATCGAACAGCGGGTTGTCGGCCGCCAAGGCGTCGCGCACCTGCACCAAACTGTCATAGGGCAGCGGCTGGCCCAGAACGCTGGACAGCGCCCGCAGGATCTTCCAATCCTCGCGGGCCTCCCCACGGGGGAAACTGGCCGCGCGGGCCTGCTGGGACCGGCCCTCTGTGTTCACATAGAGGCCCTGTTTCTCGGTGTAGGCGGCTCCGGGCAGAATGACGTCGGCCACGTGGGCGCCGGCGTCCCCATGGTGCCCCTGATAGATAACGAAGCAATCCTTCAGGGCGCTTGTGTCGATTTCATCAGCCGCCAGCAGATAGACCGTCTTCAGCGCACCGTCGCGAGCACCCTCAAGGATCTGGGCCGTGGTGCGGCCCCCGTCCCCAGGGGTCAGGCCCAACGCCAAGGCGCCCGTGCGGGCTGCTG
>CAZCBM010000103.1:0-11243 GCA_964496805.1 uncultured Rhodospirillales bacterium
CCTCAGCGGCATGGTGGGCCTGGGTGACGCGACCGAACAGGCGTCGGGTCCTGGCCACGCCACCGATCACCCCGGGGCGATCGCTGTAGGCCAAAATCAGGGTATGCCGCGCCTGCGGTCCCTGGACCGGGCTCACCCGATGCAGGCTGTTGCGGCCATAAAACAGTTGCAGATCGCCGGGCTGGATATCCAGGCTGTGAACCAAATCCCTGTCTCCGCCGATCACCCGTCCCACAGCGTCATAGTTCTGGTTCAGATCGTTGCGCAATCGGGGACAATATTCAAACGTTCCGCCCTGCCAAGGCTTCTGGGTCATTAGACTGACGATGAAGTCATTATTGTCGAAATGCCAAGGGTGCTGACAGCCATCGGGAATAACATTCAGGACCAGCCCGGCAATAGGGTCGGCATAGGGGTAAATCTGCTCCATGCCGGTCAGCTCGGCGATAAAGCCCTGCAACCCAGGATCGTGGTAAAGGCGCTTGAGCCAGGTGTCCTCCGCGATCAGGTCCCCGCCGACAAAGCCGTTGGTTCGGGTGAGAAAGATGTTCCGGGGATGGGTGTCGGGCAGGCTGGGGTCCGGGTCACTGCTGTAGGCGTTGGTGCGGGTGTGGTTCATGAACGCTTGGGGGGCCAGGCGGCCGCCCTCTGCGGTCATCTGGGCCAGGACGTCCCGGCGGATGAAGTTGCGCAGCACAACGCATCCGGTTGCCTCAAGCTGAGCGCGGGCAGAGGCCAGCAACGCCTGACCCTTGGGTGTGTCCAACTGATCGACAGGGTGGGTCCTCAGGTCAATGGCGCTGTCGTCACCTGATGCCTGTGCCGCTGGGGCATAATCCACGGCCATGGCGGCCTCCGCTATTCATCCAATTTGGCAATATCCAGGGGCGGTCGGATGTGTCATTTTCCGCACCTGCACACGTCTTCACTTCAAGTCATTGAGTCGGGATTGGTTTCTGCGGACCCGAATCAAATGCTTTCTGAGAGTCAGGGTAGGGGGATCAGGATTTTTTAGAAGACAATTGTTTCAATGGGGTGCATAAGCTGTTGCAATAGATGGTCTGTGCAGGGGCTTCGCATTGCGACGGCCCTGACGGCCCTGACGGCCCTGACGGCCCTTTTGCCCGCGTTCTTGCTGAGGTTCCATGCAACTGGACCTGTTGCACACCTTTCTGGTGGTTTCTGAAACCCAGGGGTTTTCCGCCGCCGCCCATGTTCTGAACCTGACCCAGTCGGCGGTGAGCCTTCAGATCAAGCGCCTGGAGGAGCAACTGGGGGTCAGCCTGTTCGATCGGACCTCCCGCAGCGTTGAACTGACGGAGGAAGGAGGGGCCTTTCTGGCCTATGCCCGTCAGATCGTGCTGCTGGAGGCAGAGGCGCGGGAGCGGGTGCGCGGCGTGCGTCAGCGTCCCTCGCTGCGCATCGGGATGCCGGATGAACAGGCGGAATTCTTTCTGCCTCGGGTGCTGCCGGCCTTCACCCGCGCCTTTCCCAAAATCCGCCTTTCCGTCACCTGCGGTATCTCCCGCAAGTTGGTCCAATCCTATCAGCAAGGGGAGTTGGATGTGGTGTTGGCCATCCGCCATGATGGGATGCCCCGGGGGGAGTTGGTGGCCGTCAGCCAGTTGGTATGGGTGGCGGCGGTGGATCTCAACCGGGACCCCTCGGCCGTGGTCCCGTTGGCGCTGAACCCCGAGGGCTGCCTTTACCGCGCCTCGGCCCTGCGGGCGCTCACCGAAGCGGGGGTTCTGTGGGATGTGGCGTTCGTTTCAGAAAGCCCGGCGGCCATCAACACCACGGTGGCCTCCGGTTTGGCGGTGACAGTGAAGTCGGAGCGTACGGTGCCGGAGGGCTGCCGCATTCTGGGCCAGGCTGACCAGATGCCGGCGTTGCCTCGGGTGGATATCGAGTTGCACCGCACAGCCACCGCCTTGGGACCGGAGGTGGAGACCTTTGTCCAGTTGCTGACAGAAGCCGTCCAGGCCCGTGCCCGCGCTTTGGGCCTGGTGGGGGGATAAGGCAGGTGAGCGTGGGGGGGCAAGGCAGGTGGGACAGGCTCCAACGTCGACCCGGCGGGATTAGAGCGTAGGACCCCAAATTGGCAACGCCACGGAGGGGATCATCCGAGCGACCACGAGAACGCTACAGCAGCGGCGCCGATTCCAAATCGGTGTCCCCTGCTGTAGGGGAGCGCTCCCGCAATGTCCCATCGTGTTTCGGAAATCCATTGTTTCCTAAATCAGAATAGACTGCGGCAGACTATTTCCCATATCGGGTGTCCGTCGTCGGTTCACCCTGGAGGTCTGCCATGTCCGTTCGTCCTGTTGCCGCCAGCACGCTGGCTCGTCCCACTCAGGAGGGGGCAGGGGTCCACCTGCACCGCGCCTTCGGCTTCGGCGATACAACGCCTTTCGACCCCTATTTGCTGTTTGACGATTTCCGCAACGATCATCCCAGCGCCTATCAGGCCGGTTTCCCCTGGCACCCCCATCGCGGGATCGAGACCATCACCTACGTGCTGGCGGGGGAGGTGGAGCATGCCGACAGCCTGGGGAACCAGGGGGTGCTGGGGCCTGGCAGCGTGCAATGGATGACCGCCGGCAGCGGCATCCTGCATCAGGAGATGCCGCGCGGGAATAGCCAGGGTCAGATGCACGGCTTCCAGCTTTGGGCCAACCTGCCCTCCAGCCTGAAGATGACGGCACCCCGGTATCAAGATATTGGTGCCGCCGACATCCCGGTGATAACAGAGGATGATGGCACGGTCGTTCGGGTGGTCGTCGGAACCTTCTGGGGCAAGACGGGGCCAGTGGATGGGGTCGCGGCGAACCCCACTTATCTGGATGTGTCCGTGCCCGCCGGGGTGACCAAGACACTGCCAGTGGACACCTACGCCCACGCGTTCGCCTATGTCTTTGCCGGCGCGGGCAGCTTTCGGGATGCCTCACCGCCCGTTGGCGTGTTGGTGGAAAAGGAGTTCCAGGGACAAGAGCTGACCGCTCGCGATCTCAGCGGCAACCGCACCCTGGTGCGCTTCGACACCAACGGTGACGGTGTCACGGTCACCGCCGGTCCCCAGGGGGTGCGGTTCCTGCTGATCACCGGCCGGCCCTTGAAGGAGCCGGTGGCCTGGCATGGCCCCATTGTCATGAACACCCAGGAGGAGTTGCAGCAAGCATTCCGCGACTTGCGGTCTGGGCAATTCATCAAGCAAAGCGCTTCGCGCTGATGGGCCGCCCAGCCAGGGGGCTGGCTGACTGGTTCTCAGGCGCAGGAACGGACACATAAAGCAGCGACACCGATTTGGCAGCAGCGATACCTATCTGGAAGCGCTGTCGCTGCTGCAGCTTTCTGGTGGTCGCTCGGATGATCCCCTCCGTGGCGCTGCCACTCTGGGGTCCTACGCTCTGGGGTGCGAGGCTCCTGAGCGTTCAGGGGGCCATGTCAGCTATTCCGCCCCCTGAGTTCCGCCAAGTCTGGGTCCACGGCGCGGCGGGTCGCGAAGCCCTTTGGTTGCGCTTTCTGCGCGCGCTCAAACTCCGCTTGGCGGACGAGAACGCGCTTATGCCGTTCGGTGGCCGCTTGCTTTTGCTGGGCGGTGCGCTTGCGTTGGGCGGCCTGTGCAGCCCGATGATCCTCGCTGGCCATGGTCAGCAGGATGATGGCAATCAGCAGATCCAGGATCGGGAAGATGGCGGGGAACACCAGGAGCCGCCCGATACCCGCATCACGGCCGCGATACACCGTTGCCAATCCGGCCGCCATGCCAAGGCCGGTTAGCCAGATCGTGATCAGGCCCAGCACCGTGTAGTAGTTCACTGTGGGCAGGGCGGCGATCTGATCCAGGAACAGGATGGGCACGAGGCTCAGAAACAGGATCACCACTTGGCGCAGGAAGTACTCTGGCCCATCCAGCAGGGACCGCCGGTCAGCGAAGATCAGCCCCGCCAGAAAGCCCATACAGCGGCCGGCCGCCATCATCGATAAGATCAACAGGGTCGATTCGGTCATCTTAGGCCGCTTTCTGGGGGGCGCCCTGGTCAGGGCAGTGCCGGAGGGGTGGCCCGCCTCCAGCAGGGGACATCGACTTGGGATCAGTGCCCCTACTGAAGGGTGCTGGTGGTCTCTTGGATGATCCCCTTCGTGGCCTTGCCGCGTTGGGGGCCGACGCTCTTGCGGTCCCGGGGCTCTCCTGACCCCTGACACAGACTGCTATGCGCCCTCTCACTTGGGGTGAGCCCCATTAACAACATCTTGCCAGACCCCGTGGCCTTGTTCGGCATTTGGTCGGTGTGCGGGACGCTTCGCAGGTCTTGGCAAGGTCGTGCGCCTGGGCTATACAAACCTATTGTCATCGCCACGATGTGTGTTGAGTGCCGCGCCCGGGCCAACGTTGATGCCCGCGGGGAGGGATTTGATACACGCCGTGGCGTTTGACGTGCTGAGACCGGACTGATGGGTGGTGCCGTCTCTCTCGGGAGAGGGGGCGTCCGTCGCCGGTTCCTTCCCCAACACCTGCCGCGGGCTGCGCTTTCGGACTGATCCAGCGCCCTGTGGCCCGCCATCAGGAGTAAGAGTCATCGTAAACGTCCAAGTCCGCGACAACAATGTCGATCAAGCCCTGCGCGTCCTGAAGAAGAAGATGCAGAAAGAGGGCATGTTCCGGGAGATGAAGCTGCGCCGCCACTTCGAAAAGCCCTCCGAGAAGAAGGCGCGCGAAAAGGCCGAGGCCGTGCGCCGGCACCGCAAGCTGATGCGCAAGCGTCTGGAGCGCGAAGGCTTCTAAAGCGATTGTGCGTTTCTTGGAAACGCGTCGCCGCCTTAGGCATTGTGGTCTAAGGCACTATGATCCAGAACATGATGGTCTTCGCGCCTTAGGCGGCACCACAGAAGGCTCAATAGACAGCTTCTGTCGATTGCGCTGAAGCTGAAGGTGCCCAAAGACCGCAGGGCGGTGACCTATACCGCCCGATGCTGTTCTTCCTGCTATCTGGCTCTTCATGCTTCCTGGAACAGACACCAAAGGCGCCTGCGGGCGCCTTTTCCTATGGCCTGAAAGAGGGCTGGCCGCGAGGTCGTTGGCGGGTTGTTGGCCCCCGACGTGGTTATGCCACGGAGGAGACTATCCAAGGAGACCATCCGAGCGACCACCAATGCTGTAGGGTGTCGAACCCGCGCGACGCTGAGGCTGTCAGCCCTACTGATCAACTGCCGTAGGGTGCGGCGTCCAAACCGCCGTCCGCCTTGTCGGCCTGGCTGCCCGCCAGCACATAGCGGATGCCGCAATAGGGGCAATCAATGGCCCCGAACCGATCAAGGGTCAGGAACACCCGTGGGTGACCCAACGGGCCATCGCCGCCGTCGCAGGCAACCCGGGTCTTATGAACGCGGACGATTTCCGTCGGCTGAACGGGCATGTCAGTCATGGATGGGCTCCGGCGGATCAGGACGGTTGGAACAAACCTCTGACGCCTTACATACTGGTCAAAGGTCCTTGCCGGCAAGCGCTGGCTTGCCTTCCCCCTGCCTCTTGCCCCGCCGGAGCCGTTAGCCCGTGACCGCCGCCCCCTCTTCCGCCGCCCCCTCTTCCCCTGCCCCGGACCTTGCCATTGATGTGCAGGGGATGCGCAAGATCTACCGCGGGCGCCACGGTGCCCCTGATAAGCATGCCCTGAAGGGCGTGGATCTGGCAGTTCGCCGGGGCAGCGTGTTCGCGCTTCTGGGCCCCAATGGGGCTGGCAAGTCCACGCTGATCAACATCCTGGCCGGATTGGTGACCAAGACGGAGGGGCGGGCCAGCATCTGGGGGTATGATATTGACCAGCAGACCCGCAAGGCGCGGGCGGCCATTGGGATCGTTCCACAGGAATTGAACCTGGATGCCTTCTTCACGCCCCGGGACATGATGGAGTTGCAGGCGGGCATGTACGGCGTCCCCGCCTCCCAGCGGCGCACCGATCAGATCCTGGACGCGGTGGGGCTGTCGGACAAGGCGGATGTCTATGCCCGTACGCTTTCCGGCGGGATGCGTCGCCGGCTCATGGTGGCCAAGGCCATGGTCCACAACCCTCCTATCCTGGTGCTGGATGAGCCCACCGCCGGGGTGGATATTGAATTGCGCCAGCAGCTCTGGGCCAACGTTCGGGCGCTGAATGCCCGGGGAACCACGGTTCTGCTCACCACCCACTATCTGGAGGAAGCCGAGGAACTGTGCGACACCATCGCCATCATCAACCATGGGGCGGTGGTGTGTTGTGAGCCCAAGGAGCAATTGCTGAGCCGCCTGGATCAGAAGGCCCTGGTGGTGACGCTGGAGGCCCCGATCACTCAGGTTCCCGAGGGCCTGAAGCCCTATCAGCCTGTGATCACTGGCCGCCAGGTAAAGCTGTTCTATCGCCGATCCGAGACACGAGTGGGGGTCCTGATCGACCAGTTGCAGGACCTCAGCCTGGGGATCGTGGACCTGTCCACCGAGGAACCGGACCTGGAGGATGTGTTCCTGGCGCTGACCAGCAGCCGGGCGGCCTGACGTCGCTCCCCAGCTACAGGGCCGCCGCCCCCCTTGCCGCGCTGAGCCGGTTTCGGTTTATAAGGCAGGGTCGCCGTCGGCGCCGGCGGAGGTGCCGAGCGCTGTCCATGGGGCGACATCCGGGATTGCTGAGGCGGTCGGGTGTTTCCGGGAAACACCCCACAGCCGCTTCGGTCCCGCGGGTCCTATGAGCCCCGAGGGAGCTTAGTGATGCGTGTGATCGTCTGCGGCGCCGGCCAGGTCGGCGGCTCCATCGCGACCTACCTCTCGCGGGAGGGCAATGACGTCACGCTCATCGACCAATCCCGGGAGTTGGTGGCGAAGCTGGGGGAAAGCTTGGATATCCGCGCCATCCAGGGCCATGCCAGCCATCCCGATGTTCTGGAGCGTGCCGGCGCGCCAGAAGCCGATGTGATCATCGCCGTCACCCAGGCCGATGAAGTCAACATGATCGCCTGCCAAGTCTGTCACAGCCTGTTCAATGTACCCACTAAGATCGCCCGGGTACGCCACCAGAGCTATCTGGACCCCGGCCGCAAGCAGATGTTCAGCCGCAAGCATTTGCCCATCGATGTGGTGATCTCTCCGGAATTGGAGGTGGCGCGGTCGATCATCTGGCGCCTCAAGGTCCCTGGCACCTTCGACATGATCCCACTGGGCCAAGATAAGGTGCGCTTGGTGGGGGTTGTGTGTGAGGAGGATTGCCCGATCATCAACACGCCCCTGGGGCAGATCCAGACCCTGTTCCCCGACTTGCACCTGGAAGTGGTGATGCTGATCCGCGGGGAACGGGCGATGATCCCCACTGAGGCGGACCAGATCCTGGCCGGTGACTTGGCGTATTTTGTGGTCGAGACGCAGCATCTGCGCCGTGCCCTGGCCGCCTTTGGGCACGAGGAGCGATCGGCCCGACGGGTGATGGTGCTGGGTGGCGGCAATGTCGGCCTCTATGTGGCGCGGGAGATTGAACAGACCTTCGCAGGGGTCAGCCTGATTGTGGTGGAGAAGGGGCTCGCCCGGGCGGAGCACATCGCGCAGCAACTGGGCAGTGCGCTGGTGTTGCACGGTGATGTCCTGGACACTGAAATCCTGACCGAGGCGGAGGCAGAGACCGTCGAGACAGTGGTGGCAGTCACCAATGATGATGAGACCAACGTCTTGGCCAGTCTGCTGGCCAAGCGGGCCGGCGTGGACCGGGCCATCACCTTGGTGAACAAGACCACCTATAGCGCCCTGTCCAGCGGGCTGGGCATTGATGCCCTGGTGAACCCGCGGGCGACCACGGTCTCCACCATTCTGCAGCATGTCCGGCGCGGCCGCATTAAGGCGGTGCA
The DNA here is from genome assembly GCA_964496805.1 of uncultured Rhodospirillales bacterium. Taxonomy (GTDB): domain Bacteria; phylum Pseudomonadota; class Alphaproteobacteria; order CAZCBM01; family CAZCBM01; genus CAZCBM01. The sequence goes on from CAZCBM010000103.1 coordinate 7,864, forward strand.
TTCCCTCCGGGAGGGCTTTGCGGAGGCGATCGAGGCGGAGGTGCTGGAGACAGCGCCACTGGCCAATGTCTCCATCAGGGACTCGCGCCTGCCCCATGGGATAAAGGTGGCAGCCTTGATCCGTCAGGGCCAGGTGCTGATGACCAGCCCTGATCTGGTCATCCGCCCCAAGGATCGTGTGATCATGATTGCGGAGTTGAACCAGATCCGCCGGATTGAAGAACTGGTCAGCGTCGGCCTGGAGTATTTCTGATCGCCCTGCCGTCGCGGTTTGGCACGGGCCGTTCGGAGGACCGAGGGCGTGTTCAGGGGGGCGTGGAAACGCCCGACCGACGGTGTGGTTCTAGCACTCGCTTGGTCGCGCGGTCGCGCTGTCGCACAGGCGCACGGTCGATGAGGGTCACCGCTTGCGCCGACGCCTACCGCAAGGGATACCGATTCAGGATTCGATTCCCCTGCTGCCGTGTAGGGGGGGCCTGGAACGGTCCTCGCCGTAGCTTTGCCCGGCCGTAGCTTTGCCTTGTAGCGGTGTCGCTCCGCCGTGGCGTTGCCGCTGCGGGGGCCACCGTTCCAAGGGGCGATGATCGATGGCTCAAAGCCGTGGCCCCGGGAACACGCCGCGGTGCCGTCTCCCGATTGATGCCTTTCCTCTTTTGCTGGAGGCCGCCATAAGAAGGCGTAAGTCCGTTCGCCACGAGAGGGAGCCTGCGATCCCATGGCTGCTGAAAAGACCCTGACCAGCATCATCCCCGACGTATCGCTGGTGGACAACACCTCCCAGCGCTTGCCCTGTGTCATCGCCTTGGATGGCAGCAAGTCCATGGAAGGGGACCCCATTGATCAGCTGAACCAGGGCCTGAAAATCCTGGAGCAGGATCTCAAGGCCGACGATTTGGCTTGCCAGCGGGTACAGGTGCTGGTGATCCGGTTTGGCGATGATGATCAGGCCCATATCGTTACCCCCTGGACGGACGCCATGGACTTCCAGGCCCCCACGATCGAGGCCAATGGCCGGACCCCCATGGGCGTTTCCATGCGCTTGGCGCTGAGCGAGATCGAAGACCAGAAAGCCCGGTACCGCGCCCACGGCATCGCCTACAACCGCCCCTGGCTGTTCCTGATCACCGATGGGGCCCCCACGGACCCGGACTGGCAGGAAGCCGCAGAGGAGTGCCGGCGCGCTGAGCAGGGCAACAAGGTCACGATTTTCCCCATCGGCGTCCAGAACGCCAACATGGCGATCCTGCAGCAGTTCTCCAACCGCCGTCCGGCCCGGCTGCGGGGGCTGAACTTCCGTCAGCTGTTCGTCTGGCTGTCCCGCTCCGCGCGCTCCGCCTCCCGCTCGGAGGCAGGGGCAACCGCCCAGATGGCGGTGCCGGATGAGTGGATGCATGTCGATACCAGCACCGATACCTGAGGGAGGCCAGGGCATGGCTGACAGTGATCGGGCACAGGCCCCTGACACCTCCCGGCATCAGGATCAACAGGCCGCCGCTGGATGGGCCACAGCCGCCGCCAGCGTCACCGGCTCAGCCCATCGGCAAGCCGGGCTGGCCAACGATGACTTCCACCATTTCTGCACATGGGGCGACGGCACCCTGGTGGCAGCGGTGGCGGATGGGGCCAGCAGCGCCCACCGATCAGCCGAAGGGGCCCGGGCGGTGTGCGATGCGCTGGTGGCGCACTGCACCCATGTCCCGGCGGACAGCGGCGCCGCCAGGGCGCTGATTTGTGCGGCCATTGAAGGCGCTCGCTCCCTGGTGCGCTCACTGGGGGATATGGACGAGTTCCATGCCACCGTGGCCATGGCGCTTGCCGGTCCTGAGGGGGGCTGGTTCGCCCACATCGGCGATGGTGCCGGCTTTGCCTATCGCTGTGAGGGGGCCAACGCGCGGGAGATTTCCGCCTTCAGCCCGCCAGTGAACGGCGAGTACATCGGCGAGACCTTCTTTTTCACCCAGGAAGACTGGCGTGATCATCTGCGGCTGACGCCAATTCCGGCGGACGCCTCTGCCCTGTTGCTGATGACGGATGGCTGTACCAACTTTGTGCTGGGGCCAGGACAGAAAAGCATCCATCGCCCGTTTCTTGAGCCGGTGCACCGTTTCTTGGTCCAGGCCGCGGACGACGCCCATCGTAACGAGGCCGTCCATGAGTTGCTGAGCCGGCCACAAGTGGATCAGATCAGCGACGATGATCGCACCCTGTTCTGGGCCATGCGCACAGGACCCGACAGGGTTCCCTGCGGATGACCGCCGCCGACGACGCCAGCGCCTGGACAAGGGGCGTGCCTCCCCGGGTGCAGGTGAGCCAGCCCGGCAGCACGCTGCGCCAGGAACTCAGCGTCGGCGTTGTCCTGGCCGAGGGCGGAACAGCCACCATCCATGCCCTGCCGGAGCGGCCGGGACAGGTGTTGAAGTTGTATCGCCCGCGCATGGCCTCAGACAGGGTGGAAGCCAAGGTGCAGGCCATGGCGACCCAACCGCCGGATATGCTGACCCTGGTCGTCGATGGCAGCGATCACGTTCAGCTTGCCTGGCCCTTGGCCCTGGCGCGGTCGGAGCAGGGCTTCGCCGGCTTCGTCATGGCCGAATTGGCACCGCCGCAGATGCAGCCTCTGGAGCGGTTGCTGTCCGCCAAGATGCGCCGCGCTCACCACCTTCCCAACGGCCAGCGCCTGCGCCTTTACGCAGCCCATAATCTGGCCCGTCTGGTGGCGGACCTGCACCGGCTGGGCCATCATGTGATCGACCTGAAGCCCATCAACGTGATGGTGGAACCGGCCCGGGGGCTGGTGAGCCTGCTGGACTGCGATGGCTTCAGCATTCTGGGGGCCGAAGGCACCCGTCACCCCGCCAGCGAGTATTCAGAAGGATTGTTGGCGCCGGAAGTGGGGCGAAAGTCGCCGGACTCTCTGGGGGAAGGCCAGGATCGCTTCGCGTTGGCCGTGATCCTGTTCCAGTTGCTGAACAATGGCCTGCATCCGTTTCAGGGCGTGCCCAAACCGGCGCGATCGGTGCTGAGCACGGTGCAGGAGCGTATCAATGCCCGTCAGTATGCGTATGGGGACGATCCGGCAGCCGATCAGGGGCCCAGCCCATTCAGCCTGCACGGAGGCTGGCGACAGGAAACGCGGGTCCTGTTCGACCGCTCCTTCACGGCGCTGGAGCCGCTGAACCGGCCGTCCGCGGCCGATTGGGCCGATCATCTGGCATGGCTGACCGGCCAGGTGCAGCCCTGCCCAGTGAACCCGGATCATATTCTTTTCGGGGGCCCCTGCGCCAGTTGCGCGCTGGAGCGTGCCCAGGCGCGCCAGCAGCAGAAGACGGCCCCGCCGCCGGGGCAGCTGCCCAGGCCGGCGTCGATGAGCTGGTCGAGGG
>CAZCBM010000104.1:0-8567 GCA_964496805.1 uncultured Rhodospirillales bacterium
GGCCGCAACCGGCCACCGGTCAGGATGGCTTCAAGGTTCGCCTGCAGCACAGGCGCCTCGCGGACCGCGAAGACCCCTGCCTTGGGACGCGGGTCCGGCAGCGCCGCGCAATCGCCGGCCGCGAACACCATGGGATCGGTCTGGGTTTGCAACGTCTGCCGCACGCGGATAAAGCCCTGATCCAGGGCCAGCCCGGTTTCGGCCAACCAGGCAAGGGGTCTGGCGCCTGTAACCGTGACGATAAAGGCGGCGTCAACCCGCTCCCCACCCTCCAGCAGGAGTGATCCCTGCTGGAACTCGGCCACGGCCCGCCCGGTCTTGACCGTCACCCCCAGGCTCTGCAGGGGCACCTGCAGGTGTCGGCGGACCGCGTCCGGCCCTTGGGGCAGCAGATGCGGCGCGCCCTCCACCAGGGTACACTGGAGGGTTGATCCCGGTGTCACCTGCCGCAGTCGGTGGCTCATGGCCATGGCCAACTCACACCCGCTAACACCGCCCCCCACCACCGCCACGGTCGGTGGCTTGGCCCCGGCTGCCACATCCTGGACGAACGCCTCCCAGGCCGACGCAAAGACATCCAATGGCTTGGCGGGAAGGGTGTGGGCGGCAGCGCCCGGTACCACCGACAACGCCGTGGTGATGCCCACATTGATGGAGGCGACATCAAAGGGGACGGGCAGCCGGCGCCGGCCCGGTCCCTGGCCGGCCAGCAGCACCGTCCTCCCCGCAAGGTCCAACCCCGTGACGCGATCCAGGATCAACCGGGCGCCGGCGAACCGTGCGGCCTTGACGATATCAATATCCAACTCCTCCCGCCCGTAGTGGCCGGCCACGTGGCCCGGCAGCATCCCACTGTAGGCAGCGGTGGGCATCGGATGGATCAGGGTCAAGCGAACGCCCTGCACAGGGGCCATGCCCCACCGGCGCAGGACCAGGGCGTGGGTGTGACCCCCGCCGATCAGCACCAGATCACGGGTGGCGGGTAGGGGGCGAAAGGGGGACATGGACACCGGCGGCACGGCCTCTTGGCTTGCGGGAACGGGGCGGGGCGCGCTATGGGCCTGCGCTTGCCCCTATCACCGCTATGATATGCCCCCGTCATGACCGCCCCGGCACCCCTCTGCGACACGCTGGCCCTGATTGGCTTTGGCCTGATTGGGTCGTCCATTGCCCACGCTGTCCGCGCCCGAGGTCTCGCTCGCCGCATCCAGGCCTGTACGGTGGAGGAGGGCGCAGCAGCCGGCATCCTGGCGGCTGGCTTGGCCGACCAGGTCACAGCAGACCCGGCACAGACCGTGGCCGGTGCGGAGATCGTCGTGCTGTGTGTGCCCATGGGGGCGATGGCCCCGGTCACCCGCAGCCTCAGTGCCACCCTCGCACCGGGCGCCATCCTCACCGATGTGGGATCGGTTAAGCTGCCCGTCCTGGAACAACTGGCGCCTCTGTTGCCCGCCGGGACGCACCTGGTACCGGGTCACCCGATCGCTGGATCAGAGCGCAGCGGGTGGCAGGCAGGCTTCGGCACATTGTTCCAGGACCGATGGGCGATCCTCACCCCGGCCGAGGGCACTGATCCGGGGGCCATCGCGCGGGTGCGCGCCCTGTGGGAGGGGCTGGGCAGCCGGGTGGACGAGATGGACGCCCGCCATCATGACCGTGTCTTGGCCATCACCAGCCACCTGCCCCACCTGATCGCCTATACCATCGTCGGCACCGCGTCCGATCTTCAAGACGAGGAGAAGGCGGAGGTAATAAAATACTCCGCCTCCGGCTTTCGGGACTTTACCCGTATCGCGGCCAGTGACCCGGTGATGTGGCGGGACGTGTTCCTGACCAATCGGGAGGCTGTCCTGGAGATCCTACAGCGCTTTACCGAGGATTTGACGGCGCTGCAAAGGGCCATCCGCAAGGGCGAAGGGCAGATGCTCCATGACCGTTTCGCCGCCACGCGGGACATCCGTCGGACCCTGATGACCATTGAGCCCGTGGTCCAGCGTGGGCCGGACGAGACCAACCCGGAAAGCCACTGATGCCCTGGTCCCGATCTGACCAGATCAAGGGTTGAGCGCGTCCGGTGCCAGGGGCTTGTCGCGTTTCAGGACGCGGTCCAACAGGCGATCCAGGCTGAAGAAGCCAGGGCCAAGGGCAACCACTAGACTGGCCGCGAACAGCCACAGAAACTCCGTGAGCACCTGATACTGGGCGTATTCGCCCCCGCGACCGCCCAGAACGAACTGGATCACAACCGCCACCACCATGATGGGCACAGCCGCATAGCGGGCATATAGCCCCACAAGGACCAGCGCCGCCGCCACGAGTTCGGTCAAAGTCGCCGCCCAGAAGCTTAAGGACACCGGGATCGGGGCCAGGATCTCGCCCATGTTGTAGCCGTAGAAGTTGACCTCCGGATCGGAGGCGAAGATGTCCATTTGCGTCTCGACATCAGTAATCTTGGTGACGCCACTGCTCCAAAACACATCAAACAAGTAGACCCGGAAGGCCAGCAACAAGCCGCCGATCAGCAGCACGTCACCCAGGATGCGGATCACCCGATCCACCTTTCGCAGCGCAGCGGGTCCACCCTTGGCAGGGGAAGATTTTGCGAGAGCATCGCTCATGGCCAAGTCCTGTAAGTTAGAGAGGGCGAGGAAGCAGCACAGCAAACCGCATCCGGCCCTCTCCAGGAGGCAGGTGGCGTGCAGTGTCAGCAAGGATGGATGTGGGTAGAGTCGTTCCAGCCAAAGGACGAGCGTCCAGGCACAGCCTCGACGATGGACGCTTGGCAGGAGCGACACCGGGACGGGAGGGGGCAAGGCCCCTCCCTTCCATCCGAAGGAGGGGGCTTAACCCCTCCCTCTTAGGAGTGTCAGGTAGGTGGTGTCAGCCGCCGACCTTGGCGTCGTTCACGCCCTCAAACGGCTCCAGCTTGCCGCCCAATTCGGTCTCGCAGGTGCCAGCGGCAACGGCCTTCCATTCCAGGCCGGAATAATCGACGGTTGCCTGACCGGCACAGCCGTGGGTGGCAGCAATGCCCAGGTTCGGGGCGCCATTGCCGCAGTGGTTCTCACCGGCCTTGGCGATGCCGTAGCACTTTTCGCGGCCCTGAGCGTCAGCAGGGGTGGACAGGGCGACAGCACCGGTGACGGCAGCGGCCAGGAACAGGGCGGTTTTGGTGGCATTGGCCATGAGATGAGATCTCCATCCAAAAGGATTGGGGGGTGGGGTCGCTGGGGACCATGACCAACTTTAGCCGTGGGAGAAACCAACTTCCGACACACTGCCCTTGACAGGTTGGTGAGCCTGGCTCCCCCTGCGAACTGACGGAAATGTGCACACCATCGGAGGCAAAGCGCCGTGCAAATTGGGGTTATGGGACCAAAGGGCCGGATGGGCCGGGCAATCCTGGCCGTTTTGAAGGATGACCCAAGTGTGAGCGGCACGCGAGGTCTGGTGCGGGCTGGCGATCCGGACGCGGGCTCGGTCGTGGATGGGACGCCGCTCTTTGGTCCAGGCGAGGCCTTCTGGCAGGGGCTCACGGCGGTGATCGATTTCACCCAAGCAGCGGCAACGCTGACGGCGGCCTCTCAGGCAAAAGCCAACGGCGTGGCCCACATCGTGGGCACAACCGGGCTCACGACGGATCAGGAGGCCGCACTGAAAGACGCCTCGGCCGGAAACCGGACCGTTTATGCTCCGAACATGGCGCTGGGGGTCACCCTCTTGATGGCGCTGGTGGAACAGGCGGCTGCTGCGCTGGACCTGGATTGGGATATCGAGGTTGTGGAGATGCACCATCGCCACAAAAAGGATGCCCCCTCCGGCACCGCCCTGGGGCTGGGGCGCGCCGCTGCCAAGGGGCGCGGAGTGGCACTGGACACGGTTCAACGTCTGGAGCGCGCGGGCGATGTGGGGGCACGGCCCGAGGGAGAGATTGGGTTTGCCACGCTACGGGGGGGGGATATTGTGGGCGACCACTCGGTGCACTTTGCCACCACAGGGGAACGCCTGACCTTGAGCCACCGCGCCACGGACCGCAGCATCTTCGCCCGCGGCGCCGTTCGCGCTGCCAAATGGTCCGCGAGCAAACCCGCCGGCTTCTACACCATGCGGGACGTGCTGGGGATTGGTTAGCGCCCTTGCCGATCAGTCTGGGCGAGCCCGCTCCCCGTCCCGGCCACCCACGGGAGACTGATCGCAATGGGTCATCCGGCCAAAGCTACGTCAGGAGGGGGAGCGGGCCGGCCATGGCTCCCTTGCCGCGCAAAGGGCTCTGGCGCGCGTTTCAGCGATCTCATTGCGAATAGCAACACTGGCACCGAATCAGCGCCCCTGAAACAGCGCCACAGAGGCACCGGCGTGGAGCTAGCGAGAGGAGGTTCAGGCTTCTTTCCCCGACCCACCGCTGGGGCTCCCACGCCGGGGAAACAGCATACCCAGCAGGTTGCCCAGCCCAGGGGACAAGCGCGCCGGGGCGGCCTCCACCACAAGGCAGATGCAATCCCCATCTTCATCCGCAATGGGGCGATGGCTGTGCTCAGGACCCGCCACGGCCAGATCGCCGCGACCGTAAGCCCCGGTTTCGTCGTGGAACCCGCCGTCCAGCACAAGGGTCAGCTCATCGCCTCCGTGGCTGTGGTGGGGCATGGCGCAGCCAGCGGAAATCCGCATCAGGCGCAGGCGCACCCCGTCCTCTTCGCCCAGATCAATGCGCCGCAGACCCGGCACGATACGCCGCCAGGAGCGGTCGGCTTCGGCTTCAACGATGATTGCCTGCAAAGCCGGGGGAAAGAGGCCATGGGCCGCGCCGGCCGGGTCCAGTGGCTGCGACGGTTGATCCGCATCCAGGCCAGCGAGGGTCCATGCCCACAGATCATCGGACACGGGGGCAGCGGCGGACTCTTCCAGCAACGCCCCTCCCATCGCCTCCAGGTCGGCGACGGTCCGGGCACACTGTGGGCACAGGGCAATATGGCAAGCCAGCACGACGGATCGCTGCCAATCCAGTGCACCGGTGGCATAGTCGAGAAGCAGCCCCTCATGGGGGTGATGGCTGGGGGCGGTGTGCGGTACAGATACAGCGCTCATGGGCTGTCGTCTCCCAAGGTGCGACGCAACTGGAGCAGGGCGAGGCGAATGCGGGATTTGACTGTCCCCAAAGGGATCCCCGTCTTGTCCGCCAAGGCCCTGTGAGTCAGGCCTTCGTAAAATGCTTGCCGGATCAGATCAGCCTGATCCGGATTGAGGGATTGCAGAGCGACGCGCACCTGATTGTCCTCCTGTCGGCGCGCGATCACGTCCTCCTGCGGGTCCGGCTCGGACGGGCGAAGCAGGGGCTCCTCCGGATCCAGGGCCGGCTTGTTCTCCCGCCGCAACAGATCGATCCGCCTGTTGCGCGCGATGGTAAAGATCCACGTGGCAGCACTGGCTTGGGATGGATCATATCCGTCCGCCTTGCGCCAAATGGTGACCATGACCTCCTGCGTCAGGTCCTCCGCCTGATCCATGGCCAGACCCAGGCGCATCAAAAACCCCTTGAGCTTCGGCGCGAACAAATCAAACAGCCGCTTGAAAGCCCTTTGATCCCGGTCAACGGCAATGGCCCGCAACAACGCTTCAGGAGAAGGATCTCCGGCGTCCGACGATGATTTCGCAATGGTCATACCGGACGCCCAACGCACGCCCGCTGGCCCGGTGCCGTCCGCGCCCGAACAGCCAAAGGCTGTGGGCGGAGGGTGATCCGCAACATCAGCAATGCAGCTGGCACCATCGTGGAAATCTGACATGGCCGCAGGCTCCTTCATGGAGGGTATTCGGATCTGGGACAGGGGTGGATCACAGGAATGCATGGCATTTTAGGGAAATTTAAGCCTAATACGCCACCCACAACATGAAGGTTCGTGTGCTGGCTGCCATGCCTCTGCCGCACGACGCCTGCAATTGAAATGCTGGGTCTTGCCCCATATGGTGCGCCCGCTCACTTCCACTGTTGGACCTGGCCACCCCACCCCATCGGCCAACGCTTTGATTCGGAAAGGGAAAATCATGCGATCGCTTTTTGCATTCGGACCTCGGCTGGCCGCAGGAGTTGCCGCGGCCTGCATGCTGGCCGCATCCCCTGCGCTGGCCAATGAGCCTCGTGAACTCTCCACGGAGGGTGACTGGACGGCGTTTGAGACCACTGAGGACGGCCGAAAGGTCTGTTACATGGTCAGCCAGCCCATCCGCTCCGAGGGTGACTACAACCAGCGTGGCCCGGTTTATGCGTTCGTCATCCACCGTCCGGCGGAGCAGACCAAGGACGAGTTTATTTTCAAGACCGGCTACACCTACCAGGACAACGCCACTGCCCGGGTGACCATCGACAGCAGTGATTTCACGCTGACCACCGACAATGATCTGGCGTTCACGCGGGACGTCAGCACCGAACGTGGCCTGGTGCAACAGATCCGTGCCGGATCGGAAATGAAGGTGGTGGGCACCTCCGCCCGCGGTACCGTGACCACGGACACCTTCAGCCTGAAGGGCTCTTCGGCAGCGTATGACAGCATCACCAACGCCTGCGATTGATCGCTCCGGCAGGGCTTGACCCTGTCTGTCCGGCAACCGACACTCAGTCCTTGGGTACGGGCGGCCTCTGCGCCCCCGTGCCCTTTTCGTATTTTTGTCCTCCCACCATAGGCCCTGACCCATGGGAACCCACAGCCACAGCGACGCCTTCGCCCCACCGCCTGCGGAGATCAACGGCCGCATCAACCTGGTGGGCTGCAGTGCTGAGCAGATCGCAGAGCATGTGGTGCCCCTGGGGCTCAAACCGTTCCGCGCCCGGCAACTGTTCCAATGGATCTATGCCAAAGGGCTCAGTCGCTTTGAGGACATGACCAACCTGTCCAAGGTCGACCGGGCCATCCTGGAGGAGCATTGCCTGATCCACCGCCCGCGCATCGCACAGAACCTGCAAAGCCGCGACGGGACCCGCAAGTGGTTGCTGGGGATGAGCGATGGCAAAGAGATTGAGGCGGTTCATATTCCGGAGGAGGACCGGGGCACCCTGTGCGTTTCCTCCCAAGTAGGATGTACCCTCACCTGCCGGTTCTGCCACACCGGTACGCAGCCCCTGGTGCGCAACCTGGGGCCTGGAGAGATCTTGGCGCAGATCCTGCAGGCCCGGGACGACCTGGAGGACTGGCCCAGCACCAAACTGGATCGGCGCCTGACCAACATCGTCCTCATGGGCATGGGCGAACCGCTTTATAACTATGACAACCTGGCCCATGCGCTGCGCATCACCATGGCCAGCGATGGGATCGCCATATCGAAACGCCGCATCACCCTGTCCACCAGCGGTGTTGTGCCCATGATCCGGCGCGCTGGGGCCGAATTGGGCGTCAACCTGGCCATCAGTCTGCATGCCGTCACCGATGAGCTGCGCAGCGAGATCATGCCGATCAACCGAAAATATCCGCTGGCGGAACTCATGGCGGCGCTGCGGGACTATCCGACATTGTCCAACGCCCGACGGATCACCTTCGAGTATGTGATGCTGGATGGGATCAACGATAGCGCCGCCGACGCCCGGGGCTTGGTCAAGTTGATCCGGGGCATTCCTGCCAAGATCAATCTGATCCCCTTCAACCCCTGGCCGGGCGCCCCTTATCAGCGCTCCAGCGACAAGGCCATTGCGCGGTTTGCTGACATTATGCTGAAGGCTGGCTACCCGTCCCCGATCAGGGCCACCCGGGGCGAGGACATTATGGCCGCCTGTGGCCAGCTCAAGAGCGAAAGCGAGCGGCTGCGGCGTGGGCTCACGCGGTTGGCATCCCAGACCCCGCCCGAACCCTCGACCCAGGCGGCGGAGTGAGCCGCACCCTATCCCCGTGGTGTTTTCGGCCGCATGGCCCGTTGCACGGCCCACCACCCAGCCCACTGTGCGGCTTAATGCAAGGCGGTTGACCTGGGGGCGGAGTGTGCGACAGTCCTCGGGGTGGGTGTTCTCTGCTCCGTGGGCGCCCGCTTGTGACCCCCAACGCCATGCCCCTTTCTGGAGAGCCTGCCCCGTGATCCTGCGCCCTGTTCTTGCTCTCGCCCTGCTGGTGGTGGCCAGCCTGCCCGCCCTGGCACAGCGTCTCTCCCAAGAAGATCTGCAGCGCACCTATCAGGTTGCCGCCGCAGAGATCCTCACCATTCGCGAGCGCATCGACCGCGCCTACCCTCATGGCAGCTATGTCGGCTTGACCCAGGCGCGGGCAATCCGCCGGGGGCTGATATCCATGCGCACAACCGTGCGGGGCAACCAGCTGTTCAGCACCCTGCGCGCGCCCATGACTTTGGGCGGTTCGCGCTCCGGCGCAGGCTATTTCATCCAATTCCAGGGCATCGATCCCCGCCTATGCTATCGGCTGGTGAGGGAAACCCTTGACCCACAACCGGTCCCACGCAGCGAGTTGGTGGCGCTGGTGGTGAATGAGGAGGCGATCCGCGCCCCCATCGACCTGGGCCTGGTGGATGATGCCTGTGATAAGGTTGAGGATGCCGACAGCACGGTGATGTGGGTGTTCCGCTGATCTTTC
>CAZCBM010000104.1:8667-11232 GCA_964496805.1 uncultured Rhodospirillales bacterium
CAGAGCGCCAGTTTTTCCAAGCGATCCATTGGATCAGCGATTGAGAGGATCAGCGGTCGTTCCGGGAATAGGACTCCGCCGGGTCCAATTCAGCGGTGCCATTGAACAGCGGGCTATCATCCACGAAGAAGATGTTACGCACGATGCCCGGCGCCAAAGCGGTCAAAGGGTTTAGCGACACCTGAGGATCACCAATCGGACCGGTGATCCGATACTGACCTGCAAAAAGACCCTTGCCATCCATTCCGGTCAGAATGGCACCCAAGAGCGGCACCTCTCCGATCAACTGGTTCACCGTGCTGGCCGGGACGGCCGTACCGCGCAAGGCCAGTTCATCGCGATCGCGGTCGTAAGTGCCCTCGATGGTCATGCCCAAGGCATTGCCGGCGGTCCGCCCCTCCCGCAGGTCCACCGCCTGCGGGGAGATGTCGAACAGAACGGCGAAGCGCGAAAACCCCAGCCCCTGGTTGCCATTGGCCATGCCCAACAGGCCGTCCAGCGACAGCGCGGACAACAGTCGCGCCAGTGTTGGCGCTTGCAGAACACGGAAGTCACTCACCACCAGTTGGCCCGACAGATGGGGTTGGCCATCAGGATGGGAGATTTGCTGGGCCCGCAGGTCAATGGTCCCGCCGCGGATATGCTCGCTGGCGTCCAACGCCGCCAGGAAGCGCCCAGCATCCCTGGACTGGCCCGCCAATCGCCGGTCCTGCCCGCGCCGATCATAGGTCAGTCGCAAGGGCGCATCGCCGCCGATCAACCCCTCCAGCGTCACTTCGGTGACGGCGTCGCGGGGAGCGCTGCGATAGCGCAGGCTGACATCGGACAGCCGGATGTCCGGCTCCACGTCCACCCTGTCAAGCGCCAGGGCCAAGGTTGCCGCCAGGGGCAGGTCCAGCCCCGACAGATCAACGTCCCGCCGGTCCTCGTCCCGGGCGCGGCGGCCTGCCAGAATGGGCATCAGGTTGGCCCGTCGGCCGCTGATCTGGGCGGACAGCCCCTCCGCGGGATCAAACCGCACCCGCGCTTGCAGATCATCCCCCCGGCCCGTGGTGAGCCGGTCCACCTGGGCCGCCACCGTGGGACCAGCGACATGATCCAGATTGCGCAGCGCAGCGGCCCCCCGCAGGCTGATGTCCCGGCTGTCAACAGCAATGCCCTGGATATCCAGCGCCCCAGCCTCAGGCTGCCGCACGGTGGCAGAGAGGATCAGGGGCACCCCGGGTGCCTTTGCGGCCGAAAGCTCGGTGATGCGGATGTCCGCCTGGGTGGCGTCCACCTCGATCCGTGCCCCTTCGCTGAGATCACCGCCGGTCAGCCAGACCGCCACCGACACCGGCCCGCGGATATAGGGCTCAAGGCCAAGGCTCTGCACCGCCCAATCGGGCAAATAGGTGCTGAGCACCGTCTTGGCCTGAGCGTCCGGCACCATCGGCCGACGCCAGCGCAATCGCAGCGGGTGATTGCGCACCTTTCCCGTCCCGGAGAGGACCGCCTCCTCTGGCGAAACGCTGATCTCAAGCGCGCCATCGGTGAGGGCGTGGCCCTCGATCAATCCGGGCAGCGTGACGTCGGATAAGGTCGCCTCAGCGCTGTAGCGAACATCCGGCAAGGCCAGACCTGGCTTCAAGGGAAACGCAAACCGCGCCGTGGCGCTGGCCTGCCCCCGGGCGCCCGCCACGTTAAAGGAGACGGATTGACTGAGCGTCAGAGGCTCCTGATTCAGCGCGCGCAGCAAGTCACCCACCGGGCCCACAATGCCCATGCGAATATCCACCTGCTGGATGGGCGTGGCCAGTTCTGTGATGACGATGGTGCCACCGGTCAGTGTCACATCGCCTTCCCGTCCAGCCGTCACCTCCATATCCAAACGGTCCGGCGTGACGGTGAATTGCCCGCGCGCCTGGACCACAGGGGCCATGGGCGGCATGAAAATGACCGAGCCGCCCTCGACACCGCCGGTCATCTGCATCTGGTCCAGTTGGATCGCCCCGTCGGCCGTCAAGTGTGCCGCCGCTTCAAGCTCAAGGGATGTCAATGCCCCACCCAACACCCGCTCACGGGTCCACTTTTGCATCTTTGCCGCCACGCCGGGCGGCCACAACCGCTTGAGTTGCTCCAGGTTTAGGCGTGGGAGTGAGGCCCGGATGTGTGCCCGGGGCATCGGTCCGGCGAGCCCAAGGGAGGCCGACCACGCCAGGCGAAGGTCCCCGATGCTGAGGACGCCGCCAGAGAGATCCAAGGCACCGGTGTCCGGCTGATAGGTGCTGGTGGCCGCCAAGCGATTGACCGCGACGTCCACCTCCTGCGTCGGCATCTGGACCCGCAGGCCCTCAAGGGCGAAGCTGGCCTGGACCGGCCTGGCCGCGCCGGCGTCCCCTTGCCGAAGGGCCTTTAGCCTTCCCCGTGCCAACGCCACCGATAGGCCGGACGCCGGATCACGCCAGACCGCATCGGTCACGGCGACATCGGCATCCGCCTCCACCAGGCGACCATCGGCACCCCATTTAGCCTGCAGCACCACCGCGCCTTGGCCCCGGGCGCCCACCGCCCCCGGCCCAAGGA
>CAZCBM010000105.1:0-11189 GCA_964496805.1 uncultured Rhodospirillales bacterium
GTGTCGCACGGTCGGATTTGGGAGCCGTTTCCGCACAGTCGCCGGTTTGATGGGCGGGCGTCGGCACGGTGGGCCGCATCTCCACCAGCCGAACGCGGTGGCCGCGCCGGGCCAGTTGCCAAGCCGCCTCGCTGCCCGCCAGACCAGCACCAACTATCAGTACGTCATGAGATTGTGTCATGGCCGGAAGGATACGGGTCGACAGAGAAGCTGCCAAGCCTTCAAAACAGGGATTGCGCTGCACAAGCGGGCACTCTAGCAACCCTGGGTCTGGGGACCTCTGGTGGATGGAGCCACCTTCATGCGCCTTTTTGTCAATTTGGCCTTGCTGGCCGGTATCATTGCCCTGGTCTGGTGGTTGTGGGGGGCGGTCTTCCCCCCTGAACCGCCGCCGCCGGAGGCTTTTGTCGCGCCCACGCCGCCGCCGCTGGTCATCACCGATGGCATGTTGGTCACGGACTATCAGCGCCAGGCCGAGGAACAGTGCCGTCGGCAATTGGGGGCGGTCACCCGAACGATCCCGCGGGACAATCGCGTTGCCTTCCTTGAGGCCACCTGCGCCTGCTTCCAGGACGCACAACAGGCCGGGTTTGTGACCTCTGCGGCTATGGCCGAGGCCATCCGTCAGACCCAGGAGGTGGACGAGACGGGCCGCGTGATCCGGGTGGATACCGGCGCGCTAACGCTCCAGGCCTATGGAACCCAGCAGGCGTTCGATTTGACCGTGGAACCCTGTTACGACCGGGTGCGGGATCGCTACGAGACTCCGCCGGAATAGCCACCCGCAGGACCGGCAGGACCGGTCCTCCGTTCTCTGCCCATGGATCTTCTGCGCAGGAACCAAACGACTGCCGTTTGGGGGCTGCCGTTTGGGAGGGGGATGGCAGCATCGTGGCAGCAGTGCTGACAGACCCTCAGCATAATCTTATATATTGCGGGCCCCAAGGGGCTGGTGCCGATGCGCTGGCTGGGGCACACAGCACGGGCTGTGGGTCCCAACGATCCGCGCGCCCCTGCTTGTCGCCCCGCTCTGCCTGCTATCCTTTGCCGTCAGTCTTCACCGTCGGTTGCCGCCCTGTCGTCCACCGCCCTGTCGTCCCCCGCCCTGTCGTTTAATGCCCTGAGGAGCCTTCCTGCCATGATGATCCGCCTGCTGGCCACCACCGCCCTGGCCTTGTCCCTGGTCCATGCCCCCGCTGCTTTGGCTCAGGAGGCCAAGCCGCCTGTCACTTGTGCTCTGACCGCAGATGAGCCGGGCCGTTATGGCGAAGTGTTCCCGGAGATGGGGCGCGAATTGGTGATCGATGTGGAGGCCGGCGGCCCCTTCTCTCCCGGCACTTGCCATGCCGAGTGCTATGGCTTCGTGTCCGCTCAACCGGATCTGGTGGTGACCACGGACGGCGCGTCTGCACTGCGCATCGCAGGCCAAGCTGACACGGATACAACCCTGGTGGTGCGTGATGCGGACGGCACCTTCACCTGCAACGATGACAGCCCCAACGGCGCTGATCCCGAGGTGCAGGTGCGCGGCGACGCTGGCCCCTACGCCGTATGGCTGGGTGTTTACGGACCGGCGGGCACTGCTCCGGCGCGGTTGATCGTGGGCGCAATGGACCCGGCCACCATGCCCGGCGATGCCGTGGGCTGCACGGCTGAAACCGCCGCCCTGGGCACCGGGCAAAGCGCAGGCGTCTGCGCCGGTGGGGCCACGGCCCTGTCCACCCTGGATGGGAACTGCGCTGGCTTTGCTCAGCAGGAGCCCACGGCACGCATCACCGCCGAGACCGCCGGTCGCCTGGAACTGGTCGCCTTGTCCATGGAGACCGACCTGGTGATGGCCGTGTTGCATAGCGATGGCCGGGTCAGCTGTAATGATGACGCCTTTGGCTACAGCCCCATGGTCTCCACGCCGGTCGGCGAGGGCGAGACCGTGGATGTCTGGGTGGGCTTGCTGGAGAGCGGGGCGGAGCCGCGCACCGTGTTCTTCAGCTCCCTCCTGCGCTGAAAACCGGCCTGTTGACCGCCTGTTCCCTGATGCCGGCCACGCTATCCGGCGTCAGGGGTCTATGGCCGATGCCGACCGGTGCCACCGCAGGGCGTCGCCGATGATCCGCGGCAGGCTGGATCGCGTTGCGGTCCAGCCCAGAAGCTGTTGTGCCCGGGTGGGATCGGCCACCAACCGGGGCGGGTCCCCGGCGCGCCGATCCGCCTCCACGACCGGGAACGACACCTCCGCCGCGGCCGCAACGGCGTCGATCACCTCCCGCACGCTGGCGCCGGTACCCGTGCCCAGATTCAGGGCCGTCTTCAGCCCCGCTGACCCCGACTGACCACGCAGCCAGTCCACGGCCAACAGGTGGGCCTCTGCCAGATCACAGACGTGGATGTAGTCGCGGATCGCGGTGCCGTCTGGGGTGGGATAGTCGATGCCGAAGATCTTGATGTCTGCTCGGCGACCCAAGGCGGCCTGGATGACCAACGGCACCAAATGGGTCTCCGGCGCGTGCGCCTCGCCAATGGTTCCCGAAGGGTCCGCTCCCGCAGCATTGAAGTAGCGCAGCGCCACCGCCTTGAGCCCATAGGCCGCCGCGCAATCCTCCAAGGCCCGCTCCACCATCAGTTTGCTGGCCCCATAGGGGTTGGCTGGGATCAGGGGCGAGCCTTCGGTGAGGGGCTGATCACTGCTGGCATAGACGGCGGCAGTGCTGGACAGGACAAAGCGCGAGACACCCGCGCTGAGGCAGGCCCGAAGCAGGCTGAGCGAGCCTGCGACATTGTCGTGGTAGGTGCGCAACGGATCACGCACCGACTCCCCCACCTCGATCCGCGCGGCCAGGTGGATTACTGCGTCCACCCCATGGGCCAGCAGCGCCTGCGCAACGGCGCCGGTTTGGTGGATCGAAATTTCTTCCCTGGCAACGCCTGGGGGCACGGCCCAGCGATGCCCGGCGGAGAAATCGTCCACCACCACCAACGGCTGCCCGTTGCTGTGCAGCAGGCGCACGATGTGGCTGCCGATATAGCCGGCCCCCCCCACCACTGCGATGGTCACTGGGCAGACTCCTGTTTCAGGGCCAACAGCGCTTGCTCCAGACGGTCCAGCCACAGGCGCTGGTCCAGCGCCTGAGTGGCATGCTCCCGGGCCTGGCGGCTGAGGTCATGGAGAAGAGCGGGATCCTGATGCAGCCGATCGGCTGCGTGTGTAAAGGCTGCCACGTCGCCGGGGGGACAAAGCAGGCCGGTGCGCCCGTGGGGAACGATCTCCGCCAGGCTGGGGATATCCGATCCAATCACCGGCAAACCGCAGGCCATAGCCTCCATGGGGACATAGGGCAGACCTTCCAGACGGGAGGGAAACAGCAGCGCGTCCGCCTCCCGATAGGCGCTCAGCAGCGCGTCACCCCGCCGCGTGCCCAGCCAGCGCACCGCAGGATGCGCAGCCAGTTCGGTCTCGGGCGATTGGGTGACGATAGACAATCGCGCCCGACCCTCCAGACGGTCCATGATCTGGGGCAGCAGGTCGGCGCCCTTGCGCTGGCTCAGGGAGCCAACGAACAGCAACGACAGGGTCGTTGACCCGTCGGCCGTCCGGGGGGGCGAAGCAGGGGGGCAGAACGTGGCCGTGTCCACCGCATTGGGGACAGCCATCAGGGCCGTGGGGCGATACCACCGCTCAACCTGGGGCACCGCGCTTTCCGCAACGGCGATGGTCAGGTCGGCCGCCTTCACCGACGCGCGCTCGAACGGCAGCACCATCAAGCGATGAAACACGGCTTGCGCGAAGGATTTATAGGGCCGCAGAGCGGGATCATGGACGCAGAGGTGGACCACTGTCACCAAACAGCGTCCCGCGTCCCTGAAGGCAAATCCGTTCCAACTGTTGGTCAGCACCACGTCATAGGGGCCGTTGCCCTGGTCATCGGGGGGCTGGCCCTGTCTGCCTGGCCTTTGTCGACGCAAGCTCCAAGGCACATACTGGCGCCAATGGGCAAAACCAGTGAGCGTCACTTGGTGGCCCCGCTCCCGCAGCCCATCGGCCAGTAGCCGCGTCCAGGTGTCGGAACCGGTGCCTGCAACGACATACGGCAGCCAGATGGACAGCCGGTCAGATGGTCCGCACTTGATCAACCGGCCCCCCCTCAATAGGAAACCCCACAGCGACTGCAACGACGCATGCGGGAGGTGTGTGCTGGCGCCGGACCATCAATCAGCGGCCCTGTCCTGTCAAGCCGACCAACCCCAGCGCCGCCGCGTGCTGTTCATCACCCGCAAATGGCCACCGGCTGTTGGGGGGATGGAGACTTGGGCGAAGGAGGTGGCGGCTGAGCTTGACGCGGTGGCTGACCTCACTTGCCTGGCGCTGCCGGGTCGCACCGATGGGCGCCCGCCCTCTGGTCTGGCGGTGCTCCGCTTTGGCCTGACGGTGGCATGGACCCTGGTCCGCCACCGCTGGCAGGGCGACGAGTGCCTGATCTTCGGGGATGTGGCGATGGCGCCCCTGGCGCGGCTGGTGCGGCGCCGGGGACAGGGCCGGCCTTGGGTGCAGGTGGTGGCCCATGGGACGGATGTGGCCTATGGCGCGCGGCCGGGGCTGAAGCCCTGGCTCTATCGTCGCTACCAAGGGATGGCCCGGCTCTTCCGCCACCGCATGGATGAGATTGTCGCCAACTCCCACGCCACCGCTGACGTCGCCCGGGCACTGCGCCTGGCCCCGGTGCGCGTTGTGCCCCTGGGCGTGCGGTTGCCTGGAGTGACACCGCCCCCGCCCCCCCTTCAAGCCGACCCCTTCCTGCTGTTTGTGGGTCGGGTGGAGGAACGCAAGGGGCTGGGATGGTTCATCACCCAGGTGCTGCCGCACCTGCCGGCCGATATCAGCGTGAAGATCGCCGGGACCGTCTGGGATGCGGCTGAGCGGCAGATCATGGAGGCAGCAGCGCCCCGGGTGCAGTATCTGGGATCGGTCTTTGGGGAGGGGTTGCTGGCCCTGCGCCGGCAGGCTCTGGCGGTACTGGTCCCCAATCAACCGGTGTCCCCCCCTCGTTTGGAGGGGTTTGGGCTCACCGCGCCGGAGGCGGCGGCAGCGGGGGCCGTGCTGCTGGCCACGGGCCTGGATGGGCTGAAAGATGCGGTGGAGGATGGACGCACGGGGTTCCTCATGCCGCCAAGGGACGCTGATGCCTGGGTGCGCAAGATCTTGGAGGTGCGGGCCTGGTCCGCCGATCAACGCCAGTCTTTCATCGCCGGCGCCCAGGCCCGTATTGCGGCCCACTACACGTGGCAGCGGGTGGTGGCAGACATGCTGGACCCCTCTGTCACCAGCCCCAGCAGCGCATCCCCCAGCCCGGAGCGGTCAAGATGACGCGCCCCCTTTGATCCGCCACCCCGGCGGGCTCACGTCCATAAGAGCCCGCTGATTTGCTGTTGCCCCGGACACCTGTGCCACCCTTCTCGCCGGGTCGGGAAGGGTTCACCGGGGATCTGACGGATCGGAAGGCGATTTGAGCAGTCTGGTTGTCGCTCCCCGAATGACCCCCAGTCCCGGTGGACCCGCGGGGCACCGTTAGGGGGCGAAAGCCGGGATTGGAGAGGCGGTTTTGCTTCATCACCAAACACGCGCCTGTTTTTGACCGTGACCGGCGCGCCTGCCGGTGTCACCGGTGGTTCAAGAGGGCTTTGCCATGACTTTGCGTTTCCTTCGTCCCCCCCTGGTGGTTCTTGGCCCCCTGGTTCTCGGCCTGCTTGTTTGGGTCGCCCCTGTTCGGGCCCAGACCGTTGTGGACTACTACAACGCTGTCCGTGACGCCGACGGCGACCTCGCCCTGGACTACCGTTTCCAGCAGATTGGCGGCCAATGGCGGGTGGCCCCGGCCGAGTATCAGACCATTGTTGAGACGGTTGTCGACATTCCCAATGGCTATATGCGGGTGGTGGATGAGGGCACTGGCGGCGGCAATTTCAGGCTGGAGGTGGCGCTGTTTCGCACGGCCAACGGGGCGCCCCTGCTGGCCGTTGCCGGGACCGGCTATAGCGGCTCCTCCGCGGTTGACGGGTGGGTTGAGGTCTTTGCACCGCTGGGCACCCACCAATGGCAGCGGGTGACCGATCAGGTCTGGCCCGCAACGGATGTTGCTGTGCTGGTGCCGCCAGGGGGCGCGCGGGATGATGGCGACCTCCTGCGCGCGGTGCGGGTCAGTCTGGTGCCGGAATTGCCTCGCCACGGCACAGTGGCGTGGGTCAGACCTGGCTATGACTCGCAAATCGTGGATGCCGTCTGCCGGGGGGAAGATTGGATCAGCGTTGGTGAGGCAGAAGCCGATTTCCTGCGATTCTGTGCCGATCTGCGCCACCGGCTCTATCGCCGGGTCGACGTGCCGTTCAGCAAATCCCAGGGCCGTTTTTTCATGGGGGAAGGGCAGCGCTGACAGGGGTTTGCCCTTGGCGGCTCGGCCCCAGGGCGCGGCTGTTGGTGCCTGGCGGGCAGCGCGCGGCGGGAGGGGCGCCGCACGCTGCATGTCGCAGGTTGACCGGGGGGTGACGGAACACCATGGCCAGGGCGGCCAGCCCCCATGCTTGACAGAGGGTACAGACGCCTGTCAGGCCGATGCTTGTCAGTCTGTCGCACCCCCGCTGTCCAATGCGCCCCTTAAGAGCCCCCCGGAGGACTTGTCCCATGAAAACCCGCGCCGCCGTTGCCGTTGCTGCTGGCAAGCCGCTTGAGATCCACGAACTGGACCTGGAGGGACCCAAGGCCGGAGAGGTCCTGGTGGAGATCAAGGCCACTGGTTTGTGCCACACGGACGATTTCACCCTCTCCGGTGCCGATCCAGAGGGCGCCTTCCCCGCCGTACTGGGCCATGAAGGCGCCGGCGTCGTGGTGGAGGTGGGCGCGGGCGTCACCAGCGTGAAACCCGGTGACCATGTGATCCCGCTGTACACCCCGGAATGCCGGCAGTGCGATTACTGCCTGCACCCCAAGACCAACCTGTGCCAGTCCATCCGCTCGACCCAAGGCCAGGGGGTGATGCCCGACGGCACCAGCCGCTTCAGCCTGGGCGGAGAGAAGCTGCTGCACTATATGGGCACGTCCACCTTCTCCAATTTCACGGTCCTGCCGGAAATCGCGGTGGCCAAGATCCGTGAGGACGCCCCCTTCGATAAGGTCTGCTACATCGGCTGCGGCGTCACCACCGGGATCGGCGCGGTGATCTACACCGCTAAGGTGGAAATCGGCTCCCGATGCGTGGTCTTCGGCTTGGGCGGCATTGGCTTGAACGTGATTCAGGGTCTGCGTCTGGCTGGCGCGGATCAGATCGTCGGTGTCGATCTCAACCCCGCCAAAAAGGAAATGGGCGAGCGCTTCGGCATGACCGACTTCGTCAATCCCACTGAGGTGGAAGGCGATCTGGTCCCCTATCTGGTGAATCTGACCAAAGGCGGCGCAGATTACACCTTTGACGCCACCGGCAACGTCAATGTCATGCGGACCGCCCTGGAATGCGCCCACAAGGGCTGGGGTGAGAGCATCATCATCGGGGTCGCCCCGGCTGGTGCGGAAATCTCCACCCGTCCGTTCCAACTGGTCACCGGGCGAAGCTGGCGGGGGACGGCCTTTGGCGGGGCGCGCGGCCGCACCGACGTGCCCAAGATCGTGGACTGGTACATGGAGGGCAAGATCGAGATCGACCCCATGATCACCCACACGCTGAAGCTGGAGCAGATCAATGAAGGCTTTGATCTGATGCATAAGGGCGAGAGCATTCGCTCCGTCGTCGTTTACTGATCTCCCCACGTATCCAAGGGAAGGGGGCACGCGGCCCATGGAGTTCCTCAAGCGCTTCGGCTGCTTCGGCGGCACACAGGCCATTGTCCGGCACAGCAGCAAGGCCACCGGCACCGATATGGAGGTGGCGGTGTTCGTGCCCCCGCAGGTGGCCGATGGGCCGGTTCCCATCCTCTACTACCTCTCGGGGCTCACCTGCACCTGGGAGAATGCCTGCAGCAAGGCGGGTGCGCAGGCATGGGCGGCACGCAAGGGGCTGATGCTGGTCTTTCCTGATACCTCCCCCCGCGGGGAGGGCGTTGCTGACGACCCGGCCTACGATATGGGTCAGGGCGCTGGCTTCTACGTTGATGCCACCCAGGCGCCGTGGGCTCCGCACTTCCAAATGGAGACCTACATTACCCAAGAACTGCCAGCTCTGATGGCCGAGCATTTCCCAGGGGATGGCAGCCGCGCCGGCATCACCGGACACTCCATGGGCGGGCACGGCGCCTTGACGCTGGCCATGCGCCATCCCGACCTCTACCAGAGCGTTTCCGCCTTCGCGCCGATTGTGGCCCCCAGCCAAGTCCCCTGGGGCCATAAGGCGCTGGGTGGCTATCTGGGCGAGGACCCAGCCCTATGGGCAGAGCATGACACCTGTGCCCTGATGGTCAGCCGCGGCTGGAAGAGTGACATGCTGGTGGATCAGGGGCAGGCAGACCCGTTCCTGGATGAGCAGTTGCAGCCCATGCGGATGATCCAGGCGGCCGATGAGTCCGGCATCCCGCTGTCCCTGAACCTGCACCCCAACTACGACCACAGCTATTACTTCGTCGCCAGTTTCATGGAAAAGCATGTGGACTGGCATGCGGAGCGGTTGGGTCTCACGGCCACAGACGCTGCCTGAGATCGGGCAGTCAGACACGGGATAGCATGCGTGTCCCGCTTCTCAGCGGGCTGCGCTTACCCTGCTGGTGTCTGCGTTGTGCGCCGCCCCGCTTGGCGTGTGGGACCTCGGCGTGGCACCGCCACGGAGGGGATCATCCGAGCGACCACCAGTAAGCTACAGCAGAGGCGCCGATTCCCGGGCGGTGTCCCCGGCTGTAGGCGCCCCGCAACCGCGGAGCGGGCGGCGGCGGTTGGGCCGGGGAAGGCCGGCGCCGATCTCCTCCAGGGCGTCGGAGCCCCATCGGCCTCGGCGGGGGCGCCCAACACCCTGGATGGTGCCGACACGCTGCTTCCTCAGCCCGGTTTGACCCGCGTTTCGCCGGTGCCGGTGATGGCTCTCACGGCCGCATAAAGAACGACGCCGTTCAACAAGTGCCACAGGAAGTGGGTGCCGAGGGGGAACTGCGCGCACAACGCCCCCGTCTGATCGTCCAGCCACCGGAAGGTGATGGAGCCCAAGAAACTCGCCGCCGCCAGCGCCAGCCAGCGGGCGCCGGTGCTTTGCACCCCATCGCGGACCAGCAGGAACACCGAAAGCAGGGTCAGGGCCAGCAGGGCGGGGACATAGCCGTTGGAGTTGTTCAGGATCGGGGGTGTGACCGCCCGGAACCCCAAGGAAAAGCCAAAGAAGGCCAGCGTCGCCAGGGCGGCGCCCCACCACGGCAATCCCAGGAGCCGCCGCATGGCCAGGGCGAAAAAACTGAAGATAAAGAGGATGATGGGGATCACATCGGCGGCGCCGGCCCAGGGCCGGGCCACGGTGTGAAACAGAAAACTGCCGATGCCCACCGCCGCGATCAGCAGGATCAGCCACAGGGTGGAAAGGGTGGCCGCAAGCCCATTGCCGTTGCGCCAGACCCGCTGAGCGCCAAGGGCCACGGCCGCCAGGATGAAGGCGGCATTGGTTAGCGCGTTCACTGGCTCGGCCCAGAAGGTGTCGGCAACGCGCTCGCAATAGATGTCGATCGGACGGCTCATGGCGGCAGACAGGACGGCTGGGGCGAAAGCACCGTCGGCCCCGGCGGAATTGCCCAGTGCCCTCTACGGTGCGGAAACGGTGATGGGACAGCCGCTTGGGTGTGTCTCAACGAAACACCAAAGCGGCTGCGGGCAGGGCAACTGGAGCGGTTGCAGACCGTCGGCGTTACAGGGTGTGTCCGCCATGGTCATTACCGGCGGCCCGGTATATGGGGGCAGATCCCGGTAGAGAAAGCACCGGGCCCGGAAAAGCTCGGGGGACGCAAAAGCCCCGGAGTGGGCGGACGGGCGGCAGCCTACTCCGCTGCTTGCCTTTGCGGTCCGCGGCGGGTGAGGCCGCTGAGCCACGTCCGCACGGCGGCCACCCCGTGATGATCAATGGCCCGATCAGCGGCGGCAAAGATGCCCTTCCACAGCCCGCAAAGCTCCGTCTTGCCATAGGGGTTGCCGGTGTGGTGCAGCGCCTCCGACATGCAGCCGCCCTGGCATTCCGCCAGCCACGTGCAGGCCCGGCAACTGCTGTCATAATGCTCTGCCCTGGCGGCCAAGGTGCGCCACAGGTCGGTGTCAAAATCCCCGGTCAGGGCATTGCCAAGACGCGCCTGATCACTGTCCGCCATGTCCAGGCAGACAAACAAATCACCATTGGGCTCCAAATCCAGGGAGACGCGGGCACAGGTCTTCTGGAAGGGGCAGGCCAACATGCCGGCTGGGACGGCGCCGGCACTGCGATGGGCCAAGCGGGAGGCGGTGAGGTGATAGAAGGGCTCCACCAGGACCTGCCCGCGCATCAGCCATTGCTCGGCCAGCGAGGTAAGCTCGGTGATGATGCCATCGCGCAGGGCATGGTCCACGCTGCGGCCCCCGTCAAACGCCGGGCGCAGCGTCAGGGCATATCCCTGGGCATCAGCCAGGGCGATTTCCTGGGCCACATGGGGCAAGCCCTGACGATCCACCACAAAGATGGCGGGCGGGACAAAGCCGCGACGGGCCTTCAACTGGGCGCGGGAACGGGCCAGGATCTCACGGTACTTCTCCGGGCTGCCGGCGACTGTCCGTTGCGGGGTGAAGTGATCAACACTGGTTCCCAGGCGTTCCCCAAAC
The DNA here is from genome assembly GCA_964496805.1 of uncultured Rhodospirillales bacterium. Classification (GTDB taxonomy): domain Bacteria; phylum Pseudomonadota; class Alphaproteobacteria; order CAZCBM01; family CAZCBM01; genus CAZCBM01. The sequence goes on from CAZCBM010000105.1 coordinate 10,793, forward strand.
AGGCTGTGCAACCGCCGAACCTTGGCCTCGCTGGCGATCAGGTTGGACTGCACCCCGTCGATCACATCCTCAAACTGGGCGGCCAGCGCGTCCCGCGCGTGGAACACGATCCGCCGCAAAACGGCATCGGGCACGGTGAGGATCTCGCCACCCACATACTGGACCGTCACATGGGGCGATCGCTGGCCAGCCTCCACCGGCGGGAAGCCCATCAGGGGCAGCACCTGGGCCTGAACAAAGGCCAGTGCGCGGCGGAAATCCTCGAACGGCATGTAGGCGCGGGGGGTGTCCTGCCAACTGGAGCAATAGCTGCAGTCGGCATTGCACCGCTTGGTCAACCTGACATGCAGCGTCAGGCGACCAGGATCGCCTGTGCGTTCAGCGTCACTCTCTGGAC
>CAZCBM010000106.1:0-11144 GCA_964496805.1 uncultured Rhodospirillales bacterium
GCTTTTTCTTTCATCAGCATGTAGACCATGATGCACAGGCCAACGGCTGTGCCGACGCTGGCGGCCCAGAAAGCAACCTTGAAGCCGGTGAACAGGCTGGCGACGATGGCCGCGACGGCCACGATCAGCAGCACGATGCCCAGCTTGTTGCCAGGGTTGCTCAGGCCAAAGAGTTTGTCATCGCTGCTCATGAGGAGTTTTCCTTATCAGGGGGGGCAGAAGGGGGGGAGGGATCAGGCGGCGCCCGATCCTGGGAAGCGTTTGTTGGGGGGGCTGACTCATCGTCATCCGCCAGGATGCGCCAAGCCGGTCCCTCCATGTCGTCGAACTGACCGGACTTCACCGACCAGAAGAAGGCGATAAGCCCCGCCAGCCCCAGGAGGACGGCCAGCGGGAGCAGGTAGATCAGAACCTCCACGCCAGCGCCTCCGCCGGCGTGGTTTCCACCAGTTTGCGGGTACGTCGCCCCTCCTCCACAAGGGAGTGTTCCAGCCGGCGGGCGGCGAGGTTGAGCCTAAAGGCGTTGCCGGTGACCAGCAGGGAACTGCCGGACATGGCCAGCGCGGCAATCCAGGGCGTGACCAAGCCAGCGAAGGCCACCGGGATCATCACGACATTGTACAGCGTGGCCAGGGCGAAGTTCTGGCGCACCAGGATGCGGGTCTGATCCGCCACCAAAAGGGTGTTCAGCACCGGGGCCAAGTTGTTGCCCTGGAAAACCACGTCCGCGGCGGTCTGGGAGATATCCGCCGCTGTGCTGGGGCTCATGCTGGCGGTGGCGGCGGCGAGGGCCGGGGCGTCGTTCAGGCCATCGCCCACCATCAGCACCTTGCGGCCCGCCTGGATCAACTCCTGCACGGCCGCCACCTTGTCCTGGGGTTGCACCCCAGCGCGGACATCGGTGATGCCCAATTGGCGGGCCAGCGGACCCACGGCAGCCGGTCTGTCCCCGGAGAGCAGGCGCAGATCGAAGCCTGATCGGCGCAGATGATCCAGCACCAGCGAGGCGTCCGACCGGATCTGGTCACGAAACGCAAAGCGCACTGGCTCCGCCCCGGGCTGCTGAAGCCAGAGTTCCGCTTCCGGCTGGTCTGCATTGTCGGGAATACCCAGGAACCGTCGGCTGCCCAGGCGTACGGTGCCCTCAGGCCCGGCCCAACTCAGCCCTTGACCGGGATGTTCCTCCACCCCGTCGCGCGGCGTGGCGCTGGGATGGGCGGCGCGCAGCGCCACGCAGAGCGGATGCATGGAACTGGCGCCAAGGGCGGCTGCCAGGCTCAGATCCTCCTGGCTCCAGGTGCCAGGGGTGAGGCTCAGGCTGCCTTGGGTAAGGGTGCCGGTCTTATCAAAGACGATGGTATCAATCTCGGCCAGCCGTTCCAGCGCGGTACCGGATTTCAGCAGCACCCCGCCGCGCATCAGGCGCGAGGCGGCGATCACTTGGACGGCCGGCACCGCCAGACCCAGCGCGCAGGGGCAGGTGATGATCAGCACCGCCACGGCGATCATCAGGCTATCCTGCCACGCAAGGCCGATGATGACGTTCCACAGAATGAAGGCCGCCAGCGCCAGCAGGTGCACAACGGGCGTGTACATGCGGGCCACCCGGTCCGCCAGATGCACCAGCCGTGACTTGGACTGCTCGGCCGTTTCCATCAGCCGCACAATTTCGCTCAGCAGGGTGCGCTCGCCCACCGCCGTGACGGTCAGGCTCAGGGGGGCTGACAGGTTCAGGGTCCCGGCAAAAACTTGATCACCCTCCCCCAGACTGGCAGGCAGGCTTTCGCCATTGATCAGGCTGGTGTCCACATCACTGCGGCCGCTGGCGATCACGCCATCCACGGCGATGCGCTCGCCCACCGCCACCTGCACTGTGTCCCCCTTGCGGATGTCCTCCACCGGCACGGTCTTGACGCCCTCGTTGGTGACAAGGCTGGCGACGCGGCCCAGACTGCCCAGCAGGCGGCCGGCCACGGCGCGGGCGCGCCCCCGGGAGCGCAGGTCCAGGAACCGGCCCACCAGCAGGAAGAACAGCAGCATCACCGCGCTTTCGAAATAGACATGCTCGCCACCGCGGAACAGCTCATGCAAGCTCATGACCGTGACCAGCAGGACGCCGATGGTGATCGGCACATCCATGTTGGTGCGTCCAGCCTTCAGGGCGGCCCAGGCGGAGTGGGCGAAGGGTTGGACGGCGATGAAAATGCAGGGAAGGGCGATCATGCCACTGGCCCACTGGAGGAACTGGCGGGTGCTTTCCTCCATACCCTGAACGTGACCAGCCCAGAGGGCGACCATGATCAGCATGGTGTTGGCCATGCCGAACCCAGCAACACCCATGGCGATCAGCAACCGGCGCTCCGCCGTGCTTTCCTTGGTCTCCAGGGCGGCGGGGTCAAAGGGCGCAGCCTCGTAGCCCAGCGCGCTCAGGCGGTCCAGCAGGTGCTGACCGTATTCCTTGGCGCCGGTCCACCGCAGGGTCAGGCGCTTGGTGGAGAGGTTCACCCGGGCGCTCAGCACGTCCTGTTCCTCGGCCAAGCTGCGCTCGATCCGGTTGACGCAGCCGCCACAGTGGATGTTGTCCACCATCAGATACAGCACTTGGTGGCCGTCCTGATCGCGCTGGATGAACGCGCTCAGGTCCCGGCGCTCCCCGGTGGCCCCGCCCGTTGAGGGCGTGCCAAAGGCCTGCGTTTCCTGTGGTGCATCGGGGGTGGCATTCAGGCTGGTCATGGGGCGGCCTCTTACTCAACCGTCAGTGTTTGCGCCGCGCGGAACCGGCGCTCGCCATCTTCGGCAATCAGCGTCACCGTCCAGTCCCCGCCCTGGGGCAGATCACGGGCGCCTTCGAAGACACCGGGGCTGACCTGTTCCAGTTCCATCCGCAGCACTTGGGCGTAGCGGGAGGGCAGTTCCATGACGACATGGGCTTGGGGGTCCTCCAGTCGTCGGCTGTCCTGATGGGTGACGCTCAGGTTGATGCTCAGGGTCCGGGTGGCCGGATCCAGGCTGATGTTCCCTTCACCGTTCAGGGGCGTGCGGTCGCGGGTTTGCTCCAGCGCCAGGGCGACACCGCGGTCATAGGGCCGATCGGTGACCAGGTCCGGCTTGGTGTCCACGGCCAGCGCAATCATCACGCCATTGACCGCGAAGACGACCACGAAGAAAGCGACGAACAGCCAGGGGATCCAGTTGGACTTGCCCTTCGGGACCGGGGCGTTGGCGTCGGACGGCATGGATGGGGGATCCTCTTTCTTGGGGGGCGGTCCCGCACCGATCAAGGGCGGGGCCGCGAAGGGGAGGTAGCGGTCACAAGCGCCGGGCCGGGGCTCAGGGCTTGGGGCCGGTGAAGTAGGAGCTGCTGGTCTCCGGCGGCAGGTCGCTGCCCTGGTTCAGGAACTCAAAGGTGACGCGGGTGCGCTCACCCTTCAGCTCACTGCGGGGAACAACCATCTGGATAGTGGTCTTCAAGACCTCCCCAGGCTCTATGACCAATGGCAGCGGCTGACCGGGCTGGGCAGTGGCCCCGTTGGGAACCGCCAGTTGCTCCCCCTGGAACTCCGGCACCGACAGCAGCAGGGTCTTCGTCTCCCGCTCCTTGTTGAGGATGCGGAACTCGTAGCGGTTCTTGATCGAGCCATCGGACATGGTCACGAACAGCGGCGCGCGGATTTGGGTGGTGGTGATCTGGGTGGGATGACGCAGCACCAGCCCCACCACCGTCAACAGCGCGATCAGCGCGCACGCCGCGGCATAGAAGAAGGTCCGCGGGCGGGCGATGTGGTGCGGCTCCGGCGGCCGACCGGCGTTCAACGCCTGTTGGTTGCGCTCGGAGTCGAACTTGATCAGGCCCCGGGGGCGGTCGATCTTGTCCATGATGTTGTTGCAGGCGTCGATGCAGAGGCCGCAGCCGATACAGGCGAACTGCAAGCCATTGCGGATGTCGATGCCCATGGGGCAGACCACCACGCACTGATTGCAGTTGATGCAGTCGCCCCGGCCCTCTTCTTGGGCCCCGTGGGCGGCGGCGGCAGCCTTGCCCAAGGCTTCTGCTTCGGCGCCATCAGGGCCCTTCAGGCTGATGGGGCCGGTTTCCCGGACCTGGTCGGTCAGTTCCAACAAGGAGGGGCGCAGGGGCTCCTTCTTCTTGCCCCGGCCCTCGCCACGCCACTTCTCATAGGTCACCACAAGACTGTCATTGTCCAGCAGCGCCGACTGGAAGCGCGGCCAGGGGCACATGTGCGTGCAGACCTTCTCCCGGGCATAGCCAGCCAGGGCAAAGGTGAAGAAGGTCAGCAGGCCCGCGAAGAAATAGAGGCTCGTGGGGGCCTGCCCCGCGAAGAAGTCCGGCAGGTCGGTCCAGGTGTCCATGAAATAGAGGGTGAACGCCCCACCGGTCAGGGCGGAGATGGCCAGCCAGATCCCGTTTTTCAGCAGGCGCTTCTTGAAGCGGCCTGGCGCCTTGGGGTTGTTGCGCAGCTTCAGGCGCTGGTTGCGGTCGCCTTCCACCAGCCGCTCCACCCACATGAACAGGTCTGTCCAGATGGTTTGAGGGCATGCGAACCCGCACCACAGGCGCCCGAACATGGCGGTTGCCCAGAACAGGCCCAGGGCCGCCAGGACCAGCACACCGACGAACAGGTATAGGTCCTGGGGCCAGATCTCGATGAAAAAGAAGTACAGCTTGCGGCCGGTCAGGTCGATCAACACCGCCTGGTCCGGGGCGCCTTCGCCACGATCCCAGCGGATGAACGGGGTGACATAATAGACGGCCAGCAGGGCGATCAGGATGCGCCACTTCAGACGGCGGATACGGCCGCTGACGGCAGCCGGAACGATGCCGTGGCGGGTCTCGCCGGAGGGCCAGCGGTCGGGATCGCGGGTAAAATCATCTGGCAGTTTCGGGCCGGTCTTGGTGGCCTCGGGCGCTGCGGAGCTAACGGCGTTCATGTGCTCAGAGGTCCTGTCTCGGGTCCGGGAGGCCCGGCGCGCCGGGGGGCGGCTGCGCGTCGGACGGGAGGGAGCGGGTGGGGGATACCATCGGTTGGACTGTTCAAGACGGTCGCAAGGATGTCTTCAGGATCGATGTCAGCGGGTCCCCGGGGCCGATAAGGCAGACCGCCCCGGAGGCCGGATAAGGTAGGCGGCACGCTCTGGCGATGTGCAGTGCCAGAGCGTGCCCCAGCAGGGCTTACTCGACGGCCACGTTCAGGCTGTCGACATAGAGGGTGACCATGCGGATGGTTTGTTCATCCAGTACGTCTTGCCAGAAGGGCATCACACCATGCTTGGGCACGGTCACCTGGGCGACAATGTCCTCCGTGGTGCCTTCACCATACAGCCAGATGGCATCCCGCAGGCGGGGCGCACCCATGTCCACATTGCCACCGCCAATGACCTCTTCGCCGGTGTCATAGTTGATGGTGTTGTGACAGCTGGCACACTGTTGGGCATAGATCTCGGCGCCCTCGGTCTCTGCGGCGGCCGCGATGGCGGCATCGCCTTCGTCCAGGACGGCCACATACTCGGCCACTGACTGGATTTCTTCAGCCGTCAGCAGTTCATCGCGGCCGAAGGCCGGCATCTCCGCAGCCCGGGTGTCCAGATGGGAGGAGCGGACACCGTAGCGGATGGTCTGCTCGATGTTGGCGAGCCCACCGCCCCAGATCCAGTCGTCATCGGCCAAGGTTGGGTAGTTTAGCTGTCCACCGCCGCCCCGGGCGTGGCAGCCGGCGCAGCGGTCCTCGTACATGACCTTGCCGGCGGCAACGGCGAAGGACATCAACTCGTCGTCCGCCTTGATGTCCTCCAGGGTCTCAGCGGCCAAGATCTTGTCCACCCAGGGGGCTTGAAGTTCGGCATGCTCTTTGAGGGCCTCCTCCACCGCCATGCGGTTGGAGTGACCCACAACGCCGGTGGTGTGGGCTGTGGCAGACGGCCAGGACGGGTACAGGACCATGAAACCGATGGCCCAGGCGACGGTGACAAAGTAGGTCAGCTGCCACCATTTCGGAATCGGGTTGTTCAGTTCTTGGATGCCATCCCATTCGTGGCCGGTGGTGTGGACACCGGTCAACGGATCTGGCGTGGGTTTATCGGCCATGATGTGTCTCCGTGGGGCTGTCGACGTCGTCGTCCAGGGGCATGGCCCCCTTCTCTTCCAAGTGGCGGCGGCGTTTGGGGTTGAATGCCCAGACCACCACCCCAAGGAAGGAGAGGATGCCAAGGATGATCCAGAAGATCTTCAACCAGGAATAGGCGTCATCTGTCGGCATGAAAGGCTCCAGCAGCCGGGGGATCGGGGCTGCATCGGCGGGGAGGGAGTCGGGGCGGGAAGGGGGGCGCTGGCGGCAGGACACCGAAGGTCCCGCTCGCCCCGACGGCTGGGATCGATCCAGGGCTTACTGCAGCAGGTCCTGGGTTTCGTATTGGTCGAAGTCCACCATGGTGCCCAACACCTGCAGGTAGGCGATCAAGGCGTCCATTTCGGTGATCCGGTCCGGCTGGCCATCGAAGTCAGCCAGTTGGAAGACCTCGTTGGCGAAGCTGTAGCGGGACTTCAGACCGTCATGGATCCCTTCGAAATAGGGGTCGGCAGTGGCCTGGGCTTCCAGGTCGGCCGTGGCGTGGGTGATCATCGCCTCGTCATAGGGCGGCACCCGCACCGTCTCGCCATTCTCCAGGGTCTCGGTGGTCTTCACGCCCACGATGTTCAGCGTCCGCAGGTGCGCCTCGATATCGTCATAGGCGAGGTCGGTATGCAGCAGGAACTCGTAGGAGGGCATGATCGACACATCCACAACGTTCCGTGGCTCGATCATGTGGGCGGTATGCCAGCTGTTGTCGTACTTACCGCCCAGGCGGGCAAGGTCCGGCCCGGTGCGCTTGGAACCCCACTGGAAGGGATGGTCATAGACGCTTTCGGCTGCCAGCGAATAGTGACCATAGCGCTGAACCTCATCCTTGAACGGACGGATCATTTGACTGTGGCAGGTATAGCAGCCTTCGCGGATGTAGATATTCCGGCCCATCAACTCCAGCGGCGTATAGGGGCGTACCCCTTCCACCTTCTCGATGGTGCTTTCGATGTGGAACAGGGGAACGATCTGCACCAGGCCGCCAACGGCGACGGTGGCGAAGGTGAGGACGAAGAGCAGGAGGGTGCTCTTCTCCATCAGGGAGTTCTTCAACATGGGATCTCTCTCAGCCCTTCAGTCGAAATCGGTGGGGAGAGAGCCGCGGGCAGGGAGCCCGCGGCTCGGTCTCGCGGGTCCTTATTCGGCCGGAACGGCCTGTGCATCGCTGACGGAGGTGGCCTCAGGGGCACCCTCTTCCTTCATCGTCATGGTCTTCACCAAGTTATAGACCATGATCAGGGCCCCCAGCAGGAACAGCAGGCCGCCCAAGGCACGCACGATGTAGAAGGGGTTCAGCATCTGCACCGTGTCGGTGAAGCTGTAGACCAGGATGCCTTGGTCATCGTAGGCGCGCCACATCAAGCCCTGGGTGATTCCAGCGAACCACATGGAGGTGATGTAGAGCACGATGCCGCCGGAGCTGATCCAGAAGTGCCATTCCACCAGCTTGTCGCTGAACAGACCGCGCTTTTTCCACAGCAATGGCACCAGGTGGTAGAGGGCGCCGAAGGCGACAAAGGCAACCCAACCCAATGCACCGGAGTGAACATGCCCGATGGTCCAGTCGGTGTAGTGTGACAGGGCGTTCACGGCCTTGATGCTCATCAGCGGGCCTTCGAAAGTGGACATCCCATAGAACGCCACCGCGACCACCATGAAACGCAGCACCGGGTCCGTCCGCAGCTTCTCCCACGCACCGGACAGGGTCATGATCCCATTGATCATCCCGCCCCAGCTGGGCATCCACAGCATCACACTAAAGGCCATGCCCAGCGTTTGGGTCCAGTCCGGCAAAGCGGTGTAGTGCAGGTGGTGCGGACCGGCCCAGATGTAGAGGAAGATCAGCGCCCAGAAGTGGATGACGGACAGGCGGTAGCTGTAAACCGGGCGTCCAGCGCGCTTGGGGATGAAGTAATACATCATGCCCAGGAAGCCGGCGGTCAGGAAGAAGCCCACCACATTATGCCCGTACCACCACTGCACCATGGCATCTTGAACGCCACTGAACAGGCCGTAGCTCTTCGCGCCGAAGAAGCTGACTGGCACCGCCAGGTTGTTGAAGATGTGCAGTATGGCAACGGTCACGATGAAGGCGAGGTAGAACCAGTTGGCCACATAAATGTGGGTCTCAGTCCGCTTCATGACGGTGCCGATGAACACCACAGCATACAACACCCAGACCACCGTCAGCAGGATATCCAGGTACCATTCCGGCTCAGCATATTCTCTGCTCTGCACGGCGCCGCCGATGCAGCTCACCGCCCACAGGACAATGAACAGCTGGAACCCCCAGAACACGGTGTTGGCCAGGGTTGCGCCCCCAAACAGGCCCGCGCGGCAGGTGCGCTGGACCACATAGAAGCTGGTGCCCATCAGGGCACAGCCACCAAAGGCAACGGCGGCCGCGGTGGTGTGCAGGGGCCGCAAGCGACCAAAGTTGAAGCTGAAGCCCCAGGCTCCCTCGATGTTCAGGGAGGGGAAAGCGAGCTGGAACGCGATCAACACGCCCAGCAGGAAGGCGACGATGCCCCAGACAATCGTGGCAAGCATGAACAAGCGCACGATCTGCTCGTTATAGCCCGGGATCTCCCGGGGGGCGGTCGCCGCGCCTTTGGCCAGCGTCTGGCTGCCGGCAGTGGTGGCGGAGGCTTGGGTCACAGATCTCTCCCGTCGATTATCAGGCGGCCATCGGGACCACCCGGGAAAAAAGGTTTGCAGACGCTCAGGCCGCGCACGGGACTGCCTCAACAAAGGAAAGGCAGACCATTGCGGGCCGGTATAGCAAGCTTGGTATATCAGGGGGCGCTGAGACCGCCGCCCCCGCGACGTGACGCACGGGGTCATGCAAATCGTCGCAGAGTATTCAGTAAACCCGATCAGAGCGGTTGGAAATTATCATCGCTCAAGGGAGAAGAATTACCTCTGTAGGTGTCGAACATTTGCAGTAAATCTTGGCCGCGACAGTCTGTCCTTTTGCCGGTGTCAGGCTATGGCTGAGGCCGCCAAGTCCCCTACAAAAAAGGCATATCAGAAAAGCCGCATGAACCTTGCCAAAGGGGTGCGCTTTCAGGTAACTGGCAGGGCGAAAGGAAGTGTGTGAGAGTGACGCACCCTGCATAAGCGGGCTGAACCCGCTCCCCACCGGTCTTGCCGCGGCAGACCGCTTAACCCCTCGGGAGGATTGCCATGTCCGATACCGCTCAAAACCAGGTTCCACCGTCATCGATACCACCGGTCAGAACCGTCAGTTCGGAACGCCCCTGGGTGTGGTTGAACAAGGGGTGGGATGATTTCCGCCGCTCGTCTGGCTTCGGATTCCTATTCGGCGCCACCTATGCTGTGGCGGGTGTCCTGGTGCTGGCACTGCTGCTGGTGTTGAAGTGGCCCTGGCTGGCGTTTCCCGCTGTGGGGGGCTTTTTGATGCTGGGGCCTCTCACGGCCGTGGGGTTGTATGAGATCAGTCGGCGCCTGCAAGCCGGGGAGCCGCTGACGGCCACCGCCATCTTCACGGCCTTCCGCCGCAACATCACCCAATTGGCACTGATGGGGTTGCTGCTGGCAATCCTGTTCATTTTCTGGCTGAAAGTTGCTGGTTTGATCTTCGGCCTGTTCTTTGGCCTGAGGCCGTTGAACCCAGAGACTTTCTTCAGCGTCATTTTCCGGGATTGGTCGGTGGTGCCATTCTTCATCATTGGCAATGCGGCAGGGGCGATCCTGGCCTTTGTGGCCTTTTCGATTTCTGCTGTGTCGGTACCGATGCTGATGGATCGTCGCTGTGATGTGCTGACCGCAGTGATCACCAGCCTGCGCAGCGTGTCTCAGAACACCGGAACCATGCTGATCTGGGGGCTGATCATTGCGGGTTTGCTGGCCATCTCCGTCGTCACCCTGTTCATTGGCTTGGTGGTGGCCTTGCCGGTGATCGGCCATGCCAGTTGGCACGCCTATCAGGACTTGGTGGATGTCCCAGCCCAGGACACGGTCCCAGGGGCCGCTGCCCCCCTTGAGAAGGCGGATGATCTGCCGGCAGCGGAACCATCCCAGGCATAAGGCCAAAACCTTCGCCTCGACCATTTTATCCAGGGGGCCGCGATGCGGCCCCTTTTCGTGCAGGGATCGTGGGCTAGTTTGTCGCAGTGATTGGCGATAAAGGAGCCCCCGACATGGTGCATATTCCAGAAAGTGAATTTGATCCTGCAAAGAAGGCGCTGGACGTGAATAAGCTTGCTCGATTCCTGATCAAGAATGCGCTGGGTGGTATGCTGGCCGGCTGGGTCATGGTGGCCACCGCTGTGGCGATGGACGTGGCGGGGCTGCAAAAGTTGGTCTTCGACTCCAGTGTCGGGCTCCTGGGGCTGGCCCTGCTGATGTTCTTCGTTGGGCTCACCTGTGCCAGCTTGGCCATGGGATCGGCCATCATGGGACTGGGGCGCGAGAGCGATGGCAACAATGGTCGGCCCCGCGGGTTGCGCCCGGTGAACTTGGCCGCGCTGGTGGCTCGCCACCAGAGGGTGCCGGTCCCCGCCCGCGCCAAGGCCCGCCGTTGATCGATCGTTCGGCGGTGCCACCAGCGGACGGGCTCGGCTGTTGGCTGGCCCCTCAAGGCGTTAAGTGCCGGGCGTTCGGCTGAACCGGCGCTGAACATCGCGTCCCCAGGCCATGGCGGGCCGCTCGCCAACCGCCCAAAGGGTCAGCACGGCCAGCGCCAAGCTCACACCATAGAGGCTGAACGCGACAGCGGCGCTTTGGGTTGCCAGCAGCGTGGGGATGAGAACCATCTCAATCAGCGGCACGTGCAGCAAATAGAGCGGGAAGGTCACGCGCCCCATCCATGCCACCAGCCCCGGCAGCCGGCGGCACGGACCATGCCAGAGCGCCAGCAGCAGGATGAGCGGCGCCAGCGCCACATCCACCAGCTGTTCCTCTCGACCCAGCAACCAGAGTGCCACGATGCCCGCCACCGCAGCCGGCGACTGGGCATTAACCACCGTGTTCTCCGGCGCAACG
>CAZCBM010000107.1:0-11092 GCA_964496805.1 uncultured Rhodospirillales bacterium
GTAGCGACGGGTCCAGTGGACCTCGGTCGCCTTCAGCGCCGCCGCCACGGCCACCACTTGCTCCCGGGCGTCGCCGCGACGCAGGATCAGGGGGATCCCCAGGCCGTCCAAGGCTTCCGCCAACGCGGTCAGCGCGCCGTGCAGCCACCATTGGGCAGCGCCGCCCAGCGGCCGTGGCCCCTGGGTTTCCAGCACAAAAAGCGCCACAACCGGTCGCCCCCCTGCGCACGCCGCAGTGAGGGCTGGGTTGTCATCAACGCGCAAGTCCTGACGAAACCAGATCAGGGCTGGGTGAGCCATGGCAGAACCGTTCTCAGACGAAGCCTTAAAAAGATCAGCACCAGGAAGTAGGGAGGTCTGCTGCCAGGGCAATGATGGTGGCGAGCCCTGACGACCTGTCGCGGCGCCGTGATGTCTGGAGCCGATACGCAGGCGGAGCGGCAAAGGTTGCCGATGGGGTGATCACGGCATTGGGAGCAGCGGCGCACCGTGCCCGTCGTACGGGCGTGTCCAACAGGGATGGAGGAAGCCGAGCGGGGTCTTGCACAGCAGGGGACACGGATTCGGACGCGATGCCCCTGCTGTAGCACCTTGGTGGCTGCTCAGATGATCCGCTCCGTGGCGGTGCCACTCCGGGGTCCTCCCTCTAACCCTGATCCCCAGCACAGCGAGAGCTGACGCGCCGCCGGTGGCCGCTTTGGGCCTTGCCGGTTGGTTGTCGGCGCTCCGTTGTCGGCGATCAGTTGGCGGTGATGGTCAGGCTCCAGGTGTAGGAGGCATTGGGATTGGGCGGCTGGATGTTGCCGCGATTGCCACAACTGGGCGTACTGCCATGATGGTAACAGAGCGCCTGGTTGGAGCCGCTGTTGTTTCCGTAGTTGATGCCATTGTAGCTGCTGTAACTGGCGGCCTGCTGGCTCCAGCCCAAGGGAACGCGGCATCGGCTGGCGGTGCCAGCTGTCCAACTCCCATAGATGCCGCAAGCCCCTTCTGCGCCGCTGGGACACGCGCCACACCCGAAGCCGCTGGCGCTGCAGGTGGTGGCAGTCACACGGGCGAAGCCGCTGGGGCACGCCACGGCACAAGCCCCATCATAGGTTTCATAGCCCCCATTGCAGGAAATCCCCTGGCTGGTTTCGCTGCCCACCATGACAACGCTGCCATTGACGCCGCGAAACCGCGCTTGAAAGGTTTCTGATCCATTGGTGACCGAGGCGACACGGGTCAGGGTCACCTCTTCACCATCCACCAGGCTGGGGACATCATACCCGGCGACGGACTGCGCCGGAGCCACGGGCCGGCAATCGCCATCATCCAGGGAAGGGGCCTGACCGCCGTCGCATGGGATGGCGTCAACCGCATTCGCCAGAGAGTCGCTGACATCGCCAAAGAGGCTGTCGGTGGCATCCCCCAGCCGAGAAACCGAACCTATAGCGGCCACTGAGAGCAAGCCGATGATCAAGGCGTAGCCCAGGGCCGTTGCACCGCGCGTGCGCTGTCGCTGGTTCGTTTCTTTCAAACCCATGGTCTTGGCCACACCCGATCCCCATGCCCTGAGCTGAATGCCCCGGCCCCAGTGCCGATGCCCGAACATTGGCCCAGCTTCGCCCGGTGTACAAGCGTTTCGTGGCTAGGGGCAGAGCCAGGGACGGGACCCCGCATCACAGCGTCAGCGCCGCGCTAGGCGCGTTGCGCCAAGGCGGGGTCAGCACCAACCCCACACCCCCATCCGGCCACCCATTGCGATGATACTCCCGTGGGTGGCTGGGTGGGGGCGTGGGGCGGTCAAGGTAAGTGAGACAGGCCCTAGGCGCACCAGGCCCAGCGCCCCTGATCGGGCGCCTCTCTCAGCGCCGCTGGAAGATCATGACGCCGTCATCCCGTAGGCGTTCGCTCAGGTGGCCGCGGCGGACCAGATGCACCACATGGGCCAGGGCCTCCCCATAGGCAAAGCTGCGCTGATGGGAATCCAGCGTCCCCATCCCGAACAGGTGGTCGCACACGTCCATGGCGGTCACGGGCGATGTGCTTGTGGCCTCCAGCGCATGGGCCAAGCGTTCCTCATGGTGGTCCAGGATCGTATCAATGCGGCTGTGCAGCCCGTAGAAGGGGTCGTGATGGCTCGGCAGGACCAGCACGTCATCCGGAATGATCCGCTTCAGCCGAGACAGGGTCTCAACAAAGTCACCCAGGGGGTCGCTACCTTCCATGTAGGAGAAAATCGAGGTGTTGGGTGTAATCTTCGGTAGGACCTGGTCGGCGGAAATGAACAGCTTGTCTTCGGCGGAGTAGAGCATGGCCATTTCGGGCGAATGACCGCTTCCGGTGACAACCTGCCAGTCCCGTTGGCCAATGCGCACCGTGTCCCCGTCGGCAATCCGGAGATATCGGCTGGGGGCGCTGTTAATGGCGCGTGCGTAACGGTTGCCCTTCTCGATCTGCTGGACCAGCATCGCCTCGTCCATGCCGCCGCGAGCCAGGAATTCCCGATCGCGTTCCTGAACCACCTCATCGCTCAAACCGGACGCCAGCCCACCGATGATCCACTCCGTCTGGGGCATCAGGGGGACCAGCCCATGGGTGCGCTGCAGCCAACCCGCGAGCCCGAAATGGTCGGGGTGATGATGGGTGATCAGCAAACGGCTGACCGGATGGCTTTGCAGTAGGGTCTGCCAGATCTCCAAAATCTGGGGGGTATGGAAGCCGGTATCGATGGCGGTGTGGGTGCCGTCGCCCTCTTCCAGCCACCAGCAATTGACAATCCGCAGCCGGATGGGCAGCGGGATCCGCACCCAGTGGATCCCGGGCAGGATCTCCATCAGTTCGCCATCCGCCGGCCCTTCAACGAAGGCGTAGCGGACGTCGCCCGTGGTGTCCTCCTTAGTGTCCTCCGCGGAGGAGGGATTGGCTGCACTGGTCATGGGGCTACCCCGGGGGTGGTGGTCAGACAATCCGCACAGACCTAGCGCCACATGGGGGCTGTGGCAACGCGAAAGGATCATCTGGCCCAAACCATCCCTTGACCGTTGACCGTGTAGAGTGACGCCGATTGTCAAGGCCATTGCTTGCCTTGACCCCTCCCCCTGCGCGCGCCATCCTTGCCCCATCATGAGCCGAGCCAAGCCCAGAGCGCGATCCAATGGCCGACCCCACAGCCGCCTGTGGGAGGAAAAACTGTGGGACCGCGACATCCCCTTCATCGAAACGCCCCCCAAGGCGCGCCAGTGCGACTTCCCCGGCTGTACGGAGGAGGGACTGCACCGTGCGCCCAAATCACGGGATCAAATCAACGACTACTACTGGTTCTGCCTGTCCCACGTTCAGGCCTACAACCAGTCCTGGGACTATTTCCAGGGAATGGACAGCAATCGCATTGAGGAGGAGATGCGACGGGCGGCCACCTGGGAGCGGCCCACTTGGCGCATGGGGGACAAGGGCGGTTTCAGCGCTGACAAGGTGCGCCAGAAGGTCTGGGAAGAAATGGCCCAGGGCGAGCGCGCCAGTTTCCGCCCTGGCGAAGAAGACGCTGAGGAGCGCAAGGACCGCCTCAACGGCGGCCATCGTGGCGCCGCCGAGATGGAGGCGCTGGCCGTGTTGGACCTGGCCCTGCCCGTGAACTGGGACGACATCAAGCGTCGCTACAAGGAGTTGGTCCGCAAGCATCATCCGGACCACAATCAGGGCGATCCCAAAGCCGAGGAGCGGCTGAAGGTCGTCAACCAAGCCTATCAGATCCTACGCGATGCCCATGGCGAGGGGGGCTTCTCCAGCCGCTCCCGCTGAGTTTGGCGGTCTGATGCGGCTTTTGGGGCGGCTGTGGGGCAGCGGGCAGCAACGCGATGGTATCCTTGCACGCCAGACCCTGGAAGAATGGCCCTGGCCTGTTATATGTGTGGGCTGGCTTGTTGAGCGCCGCGGCAGAGGCGGTCCCGTGTCGCCTGACGCGACCGACCCTCCTTTGTCTCTCGGTGATATCCTCTTGGTGGCCAAACCCCAGTCGGCAGGGAGTGAATTCCCCGGCGCCGACGATCCCGTCTTCCGTTCCCCTGTTTTCTGCATACCCCGTTTGGTGAATCCTCATGGAGCACGTCGATCTGCCCACCGGCGCCCCCGATATCCGCGTCAGCGTCAAGGAGGTGTTTGGCATCGACACCGACATGACCACGGCCGCCTTCAGCCAGCACAGCCCCCACGTGCCGGACGTGGACAAGACCTATCGGTTTGATCCGGCTACCACGCTGGCGATCCTGGCGGGGTTTGAGCATAATCGCCGGGTGATGATTCAGGGCTATCATGGGACCGGGAAATCCACCCATGTGGAGCAAGTCGCGGCGCGCCTGAATTGGCCCTGCATCCGGATCAATTTGGACAGTCATATCAGCCGGATCGACCTGATGGGCCGCGACGCCATCGTGCTGCGCGATGGCATGCAGGTGACTGAGTTTCAGCCGGGTATTCTGCCCCGCGCCTTCCAAAGCGCCTGCGCGCTGGTGTTTGACGAATATGATGCCGGGCGCCCGGATGTGATGTTTGTCATCCAGCGGGTGCTGGAAGTGGAGGGGCGGCTGACGCTGCTGGATCAAAACACCGTTCTGAAGCCAAACAACGCTTTTCGCATTTTCGCCACGTCCAACACTGTCGGCCTGGGCGACACCACGGGCCTGTATCATGGGACCCAGCAGATCAACCAAGGCCAGATGGACCGCTGGTCCATCGTCACCACCCTGAATTATCTGCCCGCAGAGCAGGAGATCGACATCATCCTGTCCAAGAACCCTGACTACCATGGGGATGAAGGGCGCCAGACCATCACGCGGATGGTGCGCTTGGCCAATCTCACCCGCCAGGGGTTCATGTCCAGCGATCTGTCCACCCTGATGAGCCCGCGGACCGTCCTCACCTGGGCGGAGAACGCGCGCATCTTCGGTGACTTGGCGTTCGCCTTCCGGGTCAGCTTCCTGAACAAGTGTGACGAGATGGAACGCCCCATCGTGGCCGAGTATTATCAGCGTTGCTTCGGCGCTGACCTGCCGGAGTCCGCCATGGGTGTGACCGCCGCCGCCTGAGCCCCGAAGGCCCTGCCATGTCCAACGGCAACGAACAGACTGAAGACTTCAAGCGTGCCACCGCCAGCACCATGCGGGCGCTGAGCGGGGAGCAGGAGCTTGAGGTTCGCTTCACCAACGAAGCCCCGGGCTATCGCGGGCTGCGTGCCCGCGTGCCGCAGCCTCTGCCCGACATGGCCCCTGAGGAGTTGGCCATCTTGCGCGGGGCAGCGGACCGCATTGCCACCCGCCTTCGCTACCATGATGACGGCATCCACGCCCGCTTTTTGCCCAGCACCCAAGGGGCCGCCGAAGCATTCGAAGCGCTGGAACAGGTGCGATGCGAGGCCCAGGGGGCCGAGGAGATGAGCGGGGTGGGCAGCAATCTGGCCGCCCTCTCCGACCATCGGCTGCGGGAGGCCAAGCTGGGGGAGGTCAGCGAGCGCAAGCAGGTGCCCATGGCGGAGGCGCTGCGCCTTTATGTGCGGGAGATCCTCACCGGCCGCACGCCCCCCGCGGACCTGCGCAGCGTCGTGGACCTGTGGCGCCCCTGGATCGACAGCCGCTTAGGCGACCAAGTGCTGGCAGACCTGAAAGGCAGTGTGGGCGACCAGGCGCGCTACGCTCAGGCGGTGCGCGATCTGCTGGGCGAGTTGGACATGGATATCGGCGCTGATCCCGGTGCCAATCCTGACAACCCGGATCCGGATGGCAATCAGGACCAGAGCGATCAGGAACAAGGCCAGTCCCAGGGGGAGTCCGCCGACGATAGCGGCGAGGAGGGGGAGAGCTTCCAGGCCGAGAGTGTCAGTACCGGTGAGGACGAGAGCGCCGAGGGCTGGGACGAAGGCAGCGATTTCCGCGCGGAGACCGAGGGTGAGAGCCCGGCAGGGGAGGATGAGAGACCGTGGGAGGCTCTGCGCAACGCCCGCAACGACCTGCCGGAGACCGACTATAAGGTCTATACAACCCAGCATGATGAGATCGTTGGGGCCGAGGATCTATGCGACAGCGATGAGCTGACGCATTTGCGGCGGCTGCTGGACCATCAACTGAACGACCTCAAGGGCGCTGTGACCCGGCTCGCCAACCGCTTGCAGCGGCGGCTGTTGGCCAAACAGCGCCGCCATTGGATGTTTGACCTGGAGGAAGGCACGCTGGACTCTGCCCGCCTCGCGCGGGTGGTGGCCAACCCCCTGACCCCGCTCAGCTTCAAGAAGGAGAAAGAGGCGGAGTTCCGGGACACGGTGGTCACCTTGCTGCTGGACAATTCCGGCTCCATGCGCGGGCGCCCCATCACCATCGCGGCCCTGTCTGCCGATATCCTGGCCCGGACCCTGGAACGCTGCCAGGTCAAGGTTGAGATCTTGGGGTTCACCACCCGGGAATGGAAAGGCGGCAAATCCAAGCGCCAGTGGCAGGCCGATGGCAAGCCCAAGTTTCCCGGGCGCCTGAACGACATCCGCCACATCATCTACAAAGGGGCAGACTCCCCCTGGCGACGCACTCGGCGCAATTTGGGCCTGATGCTGAAAGAAGGGCTGCTGAAGGAGAACATTGACGGTGATGCCCTGATGTGGGCCCATCAACGGCTCATGATGCGCCCGGAGCAACGGCGTATCCTGATGGTGATCAGTGACGGTGCCCCGCTGGACGAGACCAGCATCAATGAAAACGGCGCCAGCTATCTGGATCGCCACTTGCGGGACGTGATTGCCTGGATTGAGAAGCGTGGCCAGGTGGAGCTTACCGCCATCGGCATCGGCCACGATGTCACCCGCTATTATTCCCGGGCGGTGACGATCCATGACGCAAAGCAACTGGGAGATACCATGATGGACAGCTTGGCCCATCTGTTTGAGGAGCAGGGCCAGGGGGCCCGGCCGGCGGCCTGATTGGCCGCTCACGCCAAGAACTAGGGTCCTCGACGTGGCAACGCCACGGAGGGGATCAACCGAGCGAGCACCATGACAGGACAGCGGGGGACCGATACGAAATCGCTACCCCTGTTGGCATCGGAAGAACGCCCTCGTTATTGCTTGGAAACGCACGCCTCCGTCAGGGCGTTTCCTCCCCCACGCCGACGCAGGCTTATTGGCCCTGACGCTGATCGATCCAGGCGAGGCCCGCGGTGACGCCCTTCAGGGAGACCACGGCCTCCTGCGTGGAGCTAAAGCCGTCATAGCCCACCACGATCTTCACACTGTCCGCGGCTTTCATCGCAGCCACCACCGCCCTGGCCTCAGCCGGGTCAGTCAAGGCGAAGGTATTGCAGATGTTCTGGTATTCGGCGCTGCGTGTGGTCACCAACGTACCATCGGAGAAGGTCAAGGACAGGTCCGCTGCGTCGCGGCACCCCCCGTCATTGCCAAGGAAAAGGGTCACCACCGGGGCGTCCTTGGCTGGGTCCACCTCAATGCTGACGCGGTGCTTCCAGAAAAACCCGTCCCCCGCCTCAAGGGTTCCGCCCACCAGCCGACAATGACCGTCAGCCGGACAGGCCCCCAGCCAATGGTCGTGATATTTCCGCACCTCATTGAACGTTAGAAACTCCCCCGATCCCTGGGCGTGCGCCCCTGCAGTCAGCAGGGCGGTAACGGCGATGGCGGCCAGGGGCATGCGCATGGGGAGCACTCATTTTGGTGTAACGGGAGAAGGTAGGTCGGGCCGACGGGCCCTGCGGCTGATGGACATTAGCGATGATCACCAATGGCCGCGGCATCGTGTCCGAAGAGGACGGCTGATCAGCCAGTGGCCCAATTGATCAGCATCAACAGGACAATGATCCCGACGATAATGGACGTGATCCGACCATAGACGAAGAAGGAGTCGTAGAAGCTCTTGCGCTCCTGCATCAAGGCCTTGAGGTGGGGATTGCTGAGATCGGGGGTCTGGTGTGCGCCCATGGGACGGTCTCCAAAGCTCTGGATCGGGGGGGAGAAGTCACGGTATTATCAAGGCTCTTTCGTGCCGCCAAGCACATCCGGGCAGGCGCTGGCCCGAAAAGTTCAGCAGGAGGCTCAGAAATGGCGAGGGCGTGGGTTGTTTGGGTATTTTTGCTGCTCATGACAGCGCAGTCGGCGGACGCGCGGGAGGATGTGGAGATCCTGGTGGACGTGGAGATTGACGTTCAGGCGGAGGACGCCCGTCAGGCCCGGCGCTTGGCGGTGGATGTGGTGGCGCCGCGCCGGGCAATCATGCGCGCGCTCAAGCGCCTGGGTGCGCCAGCACCGGTGGTGGATGGCCTGAGCTTCACCGACGAGCGGGTGCTGGACACGGTGATTGACTTCACCACCGAGGCCGAGGCGTTTCAGGACAAGCGCTATTTGGGGCGACTGCGGTACCGTCTGCGGCCGGACATGCTGGGGGAGATCCTGCGTGGAATTGAACCCGATGCCCTGAGCCAATAGACTGACCCGGTTGTCCGCCCCCTGTCCCCTGGATCGCCCGCCCATGTTGCGCCGCGCCGCTGCCCTGATCGTCTGTCTGTTGGCGTTCTGCCTGTTTGCCTGGGGCCCCCAGGCAATGGCGCAGACCAATGTCGTCGTCGTCGACGATGTGGAGGTGGAAGCCACCGGTGATACCGCTGAGGCTGCCAAGCAGGAAGCCGTCACCAAGGTCGCGCCGAGGCGGGCCATTGTCGACGCATTGAGAGCGCTGGCCAGCGATCCGTCCACGATCGACGACCTGCCCCTGACCGACCGGGAAGTTGCCGCCACTGTCATCGACTATGAGGTGCTGCAAGAGAACTCCTCCCTGGGCCGCTACAGTGCGCGCATGCGCTTCCGGCTGCGCGTGGACATGATTGACCGGCTGTTCCAGACCAAGGGCTTACGCTACGCCCAACAAGCCAAGGTGCCGGTGCTGGTGGTGCCGATCCTGCTGAGCCCCCTGGGTCAGCGTGCCAGGGTGGAGGATCAACTGGCCCCGACGGACGAGGCGATGGAGATGGCCGTTGCCGCCCAGGAGCCCACCGAGGCCGAAACCGCACAGCCACAGGAGACACCGGCCAATCAGAACCCCCGGGACCGCGCCATCCTGTGGGAGGCCGGTGGCCCGTGGCTGGCCAGTTGGCAGCGCCGCGGCGCGGTGGATGGGTTGCTGCCCCTGCTCATTCCCCTGGGGGACATCGATGACAACAGCGACCTCAGCACGCGCCAAGTGGTTCAGCGTGATCTGGAAGGGTTTGAGGCGCTGGCCGGGCGGTATGGCGCCGGCGGCATCCTGCTGGTCATTGCCAAGGCCCGGGGCGGCAATGGATTGACCACCGTGCCGACCCGCCTGGAGATGACGGTGGAGCGCTTTGGGTTGGACGGGAAGCAGCGTGAGCTGAGTTTCACGGTGGATGCGGTGCCGGACGAGGATTTGGCAGCCCTGTATGATCGCGCACGGGATACCGTGGTGGATGCGGTTCAGGAGGACTGGCGGCGCCAGGACGGCCAGCAGGTGGGCAGCCTCAACAGCCTGTCGGTGCATGTCCCGGTGCTCACCCTGCGGGACTGGCGGGAGGCGCAGGAGCGGCTGCGGGGTATTGCCCGGGTGCGGGAGGTGCGCACCGACAGCATCAATGCCCGGCGGGTGAAGCTGGTGCTGGTCCATGCCGGCCGCATTGATAGCCTGCGGGAGGCCCTGCGCGAACGGCGGCTGGCCCTGGCCCTGGAGCCGGTGAGCCTTGATGGCGGTCGCTATGAGCGATCGACCGGGTTTGACACCCAAGCAAGTTATGAACTGAGCCTGCTCCCCTGACCCTCTCCTCGTCTGTCCGGAACCGTCGCGCACAGCATGGCTCTTTCGCCCCGTCAACATATCCGGTTCTGGCTGCTGGCTGCCGCCGCTTTTGGCGTCCTGGTTTGGGGGCTGCGGGATATCCTGGCGCCGTTCATCAGCGGCATGGTTATTGGTTACCTATTGGATCCCATCGTCAATCGCATGGAGCGGCGGCGCATCCCCCGTTGGCTGGCTACAACGGGTGTCTTGGGCAGTTTCCTGGTGGCCATGACGGTGGCCATTGTTCTGCTGGTGCCGGTCCTATCGGCGCAGACCGTGGCCCTGTTCACCAACCTGCCCCAGTATGTGGCCACCGTTCAGCAGCAGATTGGCGGCTGGGCCGATGAGGTCCTGTCCCGCTACAGCGAGCAACATCGACAGGGATTGATGGCCGCGGCGGATCGTGCCGTGGCGCAACTGTACGAGTGGGCCCAGAGCCTTGTGGGCTCCCTGGTGTCCACCACTGTTGGGCTATTTGAGTTGATCAGCTTCCTGCTGATCACGCCGGTGGTGGCGTTTTACATGTTGCGGGACTGGGACCGGTTTTTGTTGCAGGTGGACCTCCTGCTGCCCCGGCCCTATGCGGGGACGATCCGGTCCCTGGCGCGGCGGGTGGATGAGACCCTTGCCGGTTTCGTGCGCGGGCAACTGACGGTGTGCCTGTTGCTGGGTACCTTCTACGCCGTGTTGCTGAGCCTTGTTGGCCTCAACTATGGGTTTGTGATCGGCATGGGGGCCGGACTGCTGAGTTTCATCCCCTATGTTGGCTCCATTGTTGGCTTTGGGGCCAGTGTTGGCGTCGCGTTGCTTCAGTTCGATGAGGCCAGCAGCGTCATCCTGGTGGGGGTGGTCTTTGTTTTGGGGCAGTTTATCGAAGGCAACATCCTCACCCCCAAACTGGTGGGGGAACGGGTGGGCCTGCCGGCGGTGTGGGTGATTTTCGCGCTGATGGCTGGCGGGCACCTGCTGGGCTTTGTCGGCCTGCTGTTGGGGGTGCCGGTGGCGGCCATCATCGGTGTGTTGATCCGCTTCGCCGTGGAGCGTTACCGCGCCAGCCACTATTACCATCACGGGCTTGAAGACGATTGGGAGGAGGCCGAGGCCCCCCCGACCCTGAACAAGCCGCCGCCGTCCGCGGATGCGCCGCCGGCGCCAGCCGTGAAGGTCATCCGCAACCCCACCCGGGGAGGCGATATCCCATGAGCCAGCCGCCACGGCGCAAAGGCTCCCGCAAGCGCGCGCTGACGCCGGAGGCTCGGCGGCAGTTGCCCCTGGCGTTG